>JAFLZE010000215.1 GCA_029785685.1 Nitrososphaerota archaeon
GCCGGCTTTTCCCGCCTCACCAGCACGACGGCTTTCTCGACGTCGACGTTCATGGCCGCCGGGTCGAACGGGAGCTCCAGCGCCTCCATCCCCAGGATCGCGGGGACGTAGGGCTGCGAATACCCCCTGTATCCGCCGTGCGACGGAGGGACCGAGGCGACCGAGGCTCCTCGCTTCGCCAGGGCCTCAAGCGCCATCATCCCCGCCACGTGGCCCGAGACGGGGACCACGCTCGCCCCCCTGCACCTGAACACCGACCTGGCCAGCCCCTCGCACCTCTCCCATATCTCGTGGAACTTCCCGCTCCCGCCGTAGGTCTCGGGGAACCCCGCGTACCTCCCCGCCATGGGGGAGGCGAGGGCGGCGAGGACGTCGTCGCTCAGCGCGTTCTCGCTGGGGATCATGTTGAGGGTGGTCCGCCTGTATCGCTCGTAGGAGGCGGCCAGCCTGAGGACTTCGCTCCGGGCCAAGGACCCCGCGCCTACCCCCTGCGGAGGCTCCTCGCGCATGAGCCGATCGCTATCTCTATGGCCTTCTTCTCAGTCTCCAGCTCCATCCTCGCGACGGGGAAGCGTGTCTCCACCCCTTCGGTCGGCGGGAGGTGTATGTGCCCCGCCACGCCATGGCGCTCCCTCCTGACCGCCGTCAGGAACGAATACATCATCGCGTTGCAGCCGTGGGTGCCGGCGCTGTAGGACGCGAAGGCAGGTATGCCGGCGGCCGACAGGTCAGAGACTATCGACTCCACCGGCAGCGTGCTCCTGAGTGCCACCGGCCCTCGGCTAGCTACGGGGACGCCGCGTGGCGACCGCCCGAGGTTGTCGGGGACCAGCTGGTCCCCGAAGACGGCATACATCATGTTCACCGCCACCTTCTCCACCTTGACGGCCGGAGTGTAGTCCCATCCGAGCGATATCACTACGTCCGGCCTGTGCTCCCTGACGAGGGAGCGGGCGACGCGCGGGAGCCCGTAGAAGTCTTCGGGGACCTCCACGCCGACGACGCGCCCCCCCTCTATGGTCCTCCCGTCAAGGCCCTTCGCGACCGCGCCGGCCGGGTTGACCGACCCCTTCCAGGGCTCGAAGCCGGCCAGGAGGATGCGCAACTTGGCCACATGGGACCGGGTCGCGATTAAAATGTTCTTCAGGCCGGACGGACCGCGAGGGGTCAGGCGCCGACCCCCGAGTCCACGACCTCCTGGTCGCGCCCCGGGAGCTCGTACCAGCGCTTCTTCTCTCCCACCGCAGCCCTCATCTTCCACCTCATCCCCTTCGGGGCCTGCTCTATCAGGGCCCTCAGCCTGTCGACCTGGCCCGACGCGCGCCCCTTCTGCCCTTCGTCCACCCCCAGGTCTGTGGCACGGTCCAGGACCGTCGTAAGGTTCGTGGTGAACGTCTTGTAGACACCCCAGTCTTCTGCGCAGAGCTTGGCGATGTAAGCGCCGTTGATGCCGTCGGGGGCGTCGTCCTGGGCGATTTCGTGGTCGAGCAGGATCGCGAGGATGTCCTTCATGTCCTTCTCGTTGATTTCCACGATCTGCAGCTTGGTGGACAGGAGGTCGGCGAGGGGGAGGGTCTCCCGTTCGAGCCCCATCCGCGCCCTGAAGTCGAATTTGTGGCACATCTCGAACACGTCCAGGAAGATGTCGACCCTCCGGGCGTTCGCCAGGTCGTTGAATATGAGCCTGGTCACCTGGAAGGCGTTGAACCTCTCTCTGGGCTTGTAGCCGAGCTCCTTGAAGAGCTGGTTGATCTTCGACGCCTCCTTCCGGCGCCCAACCACGTCGATGTCCACCCTGCGGCGACCGAGGGGGGGCCTCCTTGCCGACGGGCAACGGAGGGACACCGCGACGCCGCCCAGCAGGCGCAGGGTGACCCCCGTCCCCTCGGCGGTCCGGATTATCCGCGCTGCCTCCTCCTCCGGGGACGCAAGGGGGACGCTGGGTTCGCTCAGTTGGCTCCTGCTCCTACTCTTCTATCCCTCTCCCCTGGCCCTATCAACCTTTTCGTCGGCCCGGGGCTCCGCGCGCTGCCCCCTCCCACCCGGAACGGAGGGCCGTCGATTGCGTTTAAATAAGAATGACGCCGACCGAGGCCCTGCGTATCCTCCCTTTGTCAGAAAATGAGAGGCTAGCTGTCGGTTCGCCGGCATCGGTGGTCCAAGCCGAGGGCCAGTCTGCTTCTCCGGTCTTCGTACGTGACGCCACAGGGCTCGTCAAGAACGTCTCCTTCTTCGACAGCATCGCCCTGAACCTGAGCAACATGTCGATTGGGGCTCTGCTGGGCCTCATCGGACTCTCTGGGCTGCTTCCAATGCTCTTCGTGGGCCAGGATTTGGCTGGGGTGAACCTGGTGTATCTTTCTGTAATCGGCTTCCTTGTCGCCGTCCCGCAGATAGTGATCTACACCGTCCTGACACGACGCTATCCGCGCGCCGGAGGAGACTATGTCTTCGTGTCTAGGAACCTGGGCGGGTTCGTAGGGAGCGTGGCTTCCTTCGTTGGATACACGACGGAGACGACTGCATACCTCGCGCTGATCGCTCTGTCGACCGTCTTCGCCATCGGTGGGGTGGGGCTCTTCTTCAGCTCTTCCAGCTCATTCTACCTCGGCCTTGCGACTCCCCAGGGCGCCTATCCTGGGGCACCCGCTGCGCCATCCTGGCAGTT
>JAFLZE010000216.1 GCA_029785685.1 Nitrososphaerota archaeon
CCCAGGCCGGACTGGCTGCTGCGCGAACTGAAGCGCAAGAACGGAGGCGAAGCCACATACGACGAATTCTCGGCCAAGGCCGACCAGGCCGTCCTTCTCGCGCTGAAAGGTGAAGAGGAGGCGGGTCTGGACATCGTCACAGACGGCGAGCAGAGGCGAGACAGCTTCTACTCCTTCGTCGCAGACAAGTTCTCAGGGATCAAGCTGCTCTCGGTTTCGGAGTTGATAGACTACGCGGAAGAGAAGGCCATGTACGAAAGGATGCTCAGGACCCTCGATGTGCCCGCTTTCGCAATAAAGAGCCCAGTGGCGGTAGGCGAGATCAAGAGACGGCGACCGATGGCTGGTGACGAACTGCTTTTCCTGAAGGAACACACCCGTCGAAAGACGAAGATACCTCTCCCAGGCCCGTTCATGCTAACGAGGGCGAGCTGGGTCGAACCGCTGACGAGGGAGGCGTACAGAACGAGGGAAGAGCTAGCTTCTGCCTATGTGAGGGCGCTTCGGGAGGAGATAATCTCGCTTCGGGACGCAGGCGCGTCCTTCGTCCAGCTCGACGAACCGACGCTGACCGAGGTCGTTTATGGCGCGTCCAACCAGACCACTTTCATGTGCGCTGCCATCATGTCGAAGGTCAATCCCAAGGAGGAGTTGACCTTTGCCACGGACCTCATCAACGAGGTGGCGAAGGGCATCTCAGGAATCAAGGTCGGAGTTCACGTCTGCAGGGGAAACTGGAGCAGGAGGGACGATGCTCTACTCACCGGCGACTACGCCCCCCTCATTCCCTACTTCCAGCAGATGAAGGTCGACCAGCTTGTGCTGGAGTTCTCCACGAACAGAGCAGGTTCGATGAGCGTCTTCGAAGGGACCCCTGGCAGCAAAGAGATAGGCCTAGGCGTCGTCAACCCGCGCAGCGACCAGATTGAGACGGCCGGCCAAATCGTCGCGAGGGCCCGAGAAGCTACGAAATACTTCGACCCCTCACGGATCTACCTGAACCCAGACTGCGGTTTTGCCACATTCGCCGAGGTCCCCCTCAACGCCGCGGAGACGGCCCAGATGAAGCTGGCCTCGATGTGTCAAGCTGCGGTCGAGCTGAGAAGGCAGTACACATAGAGGATCGGTTGCCCAACAGACAGCGCCCACTGCCTCCTCCGTCGAGTGAGGTCTGACATGGGGAGTCCTTCCCAAAGCACCACCCTGACCCCGCGGCAGTGGCAGGTGGTCCGCTACAGGGCCGGGGGAATCACGCAGGCAGAACTCGCGAGGGTCCTCAACACCACCAGAGAAAACGTGAACGAAATAGAGCGCAGGGCCCGGCTCAATATCGATGCGGCGAAGGCCACGATTGCTGCCCTCGCCGAGCTCGAGGCAAAGGGAGATGTGCTCGTGCCCAACGGCACGTCAGTCTTCGAAGCCGTCTCAATGATAATCCTCCGTGCGGACGTGCTTGGCGTCAAGCTCCGCGGTTCCGCCGACGACATTCTCAAGGCGATCCGGCTCAGGTGGAGAGGGAGAATCCACGGATACCGTTTGGCCTCCGCGGTAAAGGTTGAAATCGCGAAAGACGGCTCTCTCTTCGCGACGGACTTGGCATCGCGGGTCAGAATCATTCCTCTGGCGAAGAGACGGAGCAGTGCCTGAACCTATCCGCTGGCGGCTTCGCTTAACCGCATGGCGATTCAAGGATTTGCGTCTCTCCCACACGCGGGCCGTCAAGAAACGTGTCATCATGAAACGAAGCGTTCATCACCCCTCTCCTCTGAAATAATTTCTTCAGCCCCATCACATCTGCCCGTTAGGAGGTGCTGTGTGGGATCGTCGCTCTTCAGCCTAGCTGATTTGCCTTCGACGCGTGTATTCGCGCTCTTCGGCTCATCTGCCATGGTACAAATGCGAAGGCGGGGCAAGGATTACATCGACGGCCGCGACGGGAATGAGTGCGACGGATGCTCCCTCTGGAGTTGGCCCCGGATCTCCCCTTTGCAAACCTTCGCCGACCTCTCCCTGAAGGGCAGGTCGTCCTCGCGCCGGGGACATTCTCAGGGTTTGGGATTCGGGTCCGCCAGGGCCAGCCGGCGATGGCTGGCATGAAAAACGAGAACTGCCTGCGCTTCGAGCTATGCTCGACCTTCCATTCGAGAATGTGATCATTTCCCATTACGGTTCGGAACCCATTCATGATCGAGCGGACTTCGAAAAGGCTCTCGGAAGGCCCCCATGGCGGGGCTAATCCATACGAATCTCTGATCCGGTCCAGGAATGGAGTTTAGTGCCAAAACCGTGACGAGCCCTCTGGCTCCTGCTCCAATATGCTGATTGCGTCAAAAGATGTAACACAAGGCAGAGAATGCCCGCCTCGGGCTATGCGGGCTGGAACAGTGGGTTCTCACCCAACAAGTAGGGCCGGAGCAATGCTCCCCGCCCAGAAGTGGATGCGGGGGGTGGGATTCGAACCCACGAACCCCTAAGGGACGAGGTCCTAAGCCTCGCGCCGTTGACCAGGCTGGGCGACCCCCGCACGAAGGTCGGTCCTCCCG
>JAFLZE010000021.1 GCA_029785685.1 Nitrososphaerota archaeon
GGCCGATGCAAGTACAAGAAACATCAAATCTCGGAGAGGTGTCCTCCAAGGACGCCCTGGCCGACCGGAGCCTCTGCGCCCTGCTCGCGCTTGTAGGTTCGAAACGGATGGGCACCAGCGTCCTTCGCAGGCGTACCAAGCTGTCTCACGCGGCCTTCGACAGCCTCCTCGGCTGGCTTCAGCGGGAGTACCTCGTCGACGTCGTGTCCACCATGACAGGTCTCGGAGTCGAAGAAGAGGTGGCCCTGACCGAGCGTGGCGAGGCGCTGCTCGTGACAATGCTGGAGACGACCTGCGAGCTTCCAGAATTTCGCTGAGGCCTACCCGACCCCTCAGACCACTTGGGGCTCCGCGACGGTGAGGTCTATGGCGATTTCGGCGATGTCCGACCCGTACTCCGCCGTCCTCCTAATACTCTCGAGCATTAGTTTCGCAGAGGCGACCTGGGCTCCGCTCATCTTCGGCGCTAGCACTTCGCCGCTGACTTTCCCCTCCATCTGCAGGACCTCCTTCGACTTTGCTATGGCTTCCTCTGCCATCTTGCCGTCGAGTCGGAGCAATGAAGCGATAGAGCTGTCGAACACTTTCTTGGAAAGCGCGGTCATTTCATGGATCTTCTTGACGGCCTGCTCCGAAAGATTGCCGAGGTTTTCTGCTTCGGTGGCTATGCTCGCCGCGTGGTCGGCTACTCTCTCTACGTTCTTGACTACGAGCCTGTAACCTAGACAGTCTCTCGTCGACGCTAGGCCTATCTCCTGGATCACCGACCTATCCCTCACCGCTATGTTGAGCTGCCTAAGGAGGAAGTGGTAGAACCTGTCGACTTCGTCGTCGCGTTCTACGACTTCTCCTGACATTCCCGTGTTCTCTCCTTGAAGGACACTGACCGCATCGGTTAGCATACCTCCAGCGATGATGGCCATGCGTTCCAAGGCCTTCTTCAGCGGAAGGTCGATGTAGCCGGACAGGCACTGCGTGAGTATGCCTCCCGACGACTCTTCGATTATCTCTACGCCTACCAGTTTACGCCTGATGCCTTCTCGGATGAACCCTCTGAGTCCAGGATCAGATTTGCCAATAGCGACCCTAATGATGTCGTACCCAGCCAGATAATAGGAGATGAAATGCCTCAGCAAGAAGTCTCTGTCGAGACCTTGTGCAGTTTCAAGGGTGGCCTCTGATTTGGAGGATGTCCGTATGTCTCTCCTAGGGACTATCAGTAGCGAAGAGTCGGGCTGCACGAGCACGGCTACGGGGTCCTTTGCCCTCAACCCTACATCAGTTACCCAGCTCTTCGGAAGAGAAACCACGAAGCTGTCTCCTCCCGTCTTCTGCACCCTCCTGAAATCTTGCCTTCTGGATTCGGCCATCAAGTCGCCCCGAATGTTGGGGAATAGCCAGTATATACTTCTTGCCCGGACGACAATTGGTCATTGGGATAGACTCCAGAGGCGCGACCTAGCCCGGCGGAACAGAGGCAAGGGAGTCATGGCTCGGTCGTCGCGACGGCCCGGAAGATACAGGAAATGATCTGGATGAGCGTGGGCGAATTCGCCCGAAGAGGTGCTGGGCTCGCGAGGAAGATTCCGTCCTTGGACGACGCCATCGCCTCCAGCTACAGAGAACGTCAAGGAGCCCTTTCAGGGAAAGGACGACCCAAAGTGCGTGTTTTCCTCCATGCTGATGCTCAGGCGCCTCGAGCGCATCGCAGACCATGCGACCTACATCGGGGATGTGGTCGAGCGTGTAGCCACCGGGTGGCTATCACCATGACCTGTGAGGATCGTACCTCAGAGTCATCACCTTCGTGACTTCCTTCCCAGCTGTTATGGATACCTTCTCCCCCATGGAGACCTTGATTCCTGCTCGGCTGTCTGCGACCCCGAAGAGCCTGGCGTCCGCCTCTCTGAACAGAGAGATCTCTATCTTGCTCCCCCAGGGGACCGTGTATCTCAGCGGGTGAATCTCGGCACCGAGCCTTTCGGTGTAGGTGGGGGTTATGTGGCATATGCCCACTTCGTCCCTCCCGACGTGGGCGAATGCGGATGGCTCGACCATGTTCCCTCTAATCCTATCGACGTAGGAGTAGTAGCCAGTGGAGCCCGCTCGCGTGGCAACCACTACCCCATCCGCTATGGCCGCCTCTTCGAACCTAGCGCCTTTCCCAGAGACGCTCAACTTGTAGCGGAGACAGCTCCCTTCGTCTCCCCTCTGAAGGTAGACGTCCGTGAACACTTCCCCGAGCACTTTTGCCTCCTTAGTGACCCTCAGCCGTCGGTGCGCATCTACCGCATATTCTCCGGACCTGATCTTTGCCAACGCCTCAGGGAGTTCGTCAAAGGTGGTTTGCGCAAGGTGGGCTTTTGATCCGGCGGCCCCCTTCGACCGTACGCCTACGAAGAGCAGTGGGAGCTTCTCGGTCCGCCCGTATCTGCCGAACCGCCCATCCCCGCCTACGACGATGCCGAAGTCCGCTCCGGCCCTTCCCACTTCGATGCCGGCCTTCAGAACAATCCTGCTCAACTGCGCCGGAGCGACCTTGGGAGCGTCACCGTCCAGCAGGAGGACCGCCTTCACCTGTCGCTCCCAGCTCCGACAAACTCGAGGATGCTCCCCTCTCCTGTGTCCCTCCTGCCCGTGGCGATGAACTTGGTCGCTTTCGCTCTAGCTTCGTTCTGGAGTGGTGTCGACACACCTAGCTTCTCCATCATCTTGAGCGAGTTTTCAACCGCGAACCCCCTGAAGTGGTTGTTGAAGTAGCCGAACGTTTTCTTCACCCTGGACGTGACATCCCTCACCTTCGGAACCCATCCGTCGAGCTCGCCGTCGGTGTACCTGTAGTTGTACCATGGCCTGCCACCCCTCCCGTGCCATCTTACGAAGGCGAAGTCCGCAGTCACGATAGTATCCGGAGGGAGTAAGGGCTCATCGACGATTACGTTGGCCAAGTTCCTGCTACTGAGGTACGACCAGACCTCTTCTCTCAGCCACGAGGGGTGCCTGAACTCGACCGCGAACGACAGGTCATCAGGCGCCCTGTCAAAGAAGCCTTTCAGCTTCTGAAAGTCATCTTGGAAGGAATAACTCGGAGAGAGTTGTACCAGGACCGGTCCCAGCTTCCCAGCTGCTATGAGTGGCTTCAGAAGGCCCAAGAACCTGACCGTGTCCGCTTCGACTCCCTGCGACAGGTCCAGCCTCTTGTCGTGGGTAATCAACCTGGGGAGCTTCACAGAGAAGATGAAGTTCTCGGGCGTATATCTCGCCCAGCCGAGCACCATCCCTTTCGAGGGATACGCGTAGAACGTCGAGTCAATTTCCACAGTCGCGTAGAGCTTGGAGTAGTATGATAGTTTGTTAATCGAGGAGCTCGGGTAGAATACGCCATTCCACTCGTTGTACGACCAGCCTGACGTGCCGAGGAGAAGGTCGGTCAACCGGTCGGGCTGCGGGGCTGCTCTTGATTTAAGTCTGGGGCATCGTCCTTAGAGGATGGGCATCCAACCTGGTCTCGCCGACCACGTGGCCACCGCGTCGTGGGAGTGTATCGACTCGAAGCACCTTCCGCCTATGAACAGGGCATTCGGGAACCTGCTGACGCACTCCCTAACGATGTCCTCCGCGAACCTCGGGTTAGATTGAGCCTCGAGGATCTTTTTCGCTTCATCCAGCCTCTTCATGTGTTCGATGGGAAATGCCGAGAAGCACTCTGTGATTCTTCCAATGACGGCGATAGAATTGAGGGGCTTGTTGCTCTTCAGGTACACCGTCAGTTGCGCTCTCTGCATGTGCCCCACGCCGATCATCTTCTTTGAGCATGGGCATGCCGTCATCCCGTCTACCACGTACCGGTATGTGACCAAGCCTCGCTCCGTTGCCCTCATGGTGACCTTCGCGAACTGATCCTCGTAGGGGAGTTCGAAGTCCGCGGTGACGCTAGACCCCGGCTGTGTCTGATTCACCTCTTTGCAAATCCACCGCAGCCACTGCTCCACCCCCTTCGGTTTCCTGCTGTTGGCCGCCTTCACCATCCGGCTCATGTGAACCCCCCTATGGAGCCCTGTGGAGGTCTGGATGGAGAGTCCGATTGGCATGGTCATGCTACCCGAGCTGCTGATCACTCGGAGATTAGCGATGCCAGCGTCCACAGGCAACTGGGAGACCTCAGCCTGTACGTCGGCCGTCGCATCGATGAAGTCCAGGGCGTCGGCTGTTCGTTCATGCCGCTTCAAGGAGTTCCGAAACCCTTCGGCACTCCTTAAGTAACTTTTCCTAGGTCAGGCGCGAGAGGGTCTTCCACCCCTGCCTTCCTGAACGACGCGCTCCTCGCGAGGCATCCGGTGCATTCCCAGCAGTGCTCCCTCCCGCTCCGGTGGCAGCTCCATGTGAGCCTGAGCGGCACACCTATCGAGCTTGCTAGCCTGACCACCTGGTGCTTTCGCATGCGCCCCAGCGGACGGAGGATTCTGAGCCTCCTGCTCCTTAGAATTGGGGATCCAGCGCGGAACGCCTTCTCCAAGTTAGCGAAGAACGTCGGGCTAACATCAGCGAAGACGGGCGTGTCGTCCCTGTTGTGTCCTCCCACTAGCGCCGATGCCTTGGTTTCTTCGGCATAGGACGCGGCGAAGGAGTAGAACACACTGTTCCTGAGCGGAATGTATGTCGGCGGAAGGCCGCCAAAATTGATGCCGGGGATGTCAGCGGCCTCTCTGAGGTCGGGAAGCCTCACGAACCTGTGTTCTATCACGCCGATTTTGGCCGCCATTTCCCTGGCAGACTGGATCTCACTGTCAGCTATCCCGCGATATTCGAAGGTGAGAGCCCTTGCGCTGTATGTCTCCTTGGCCAGCAGGAGCGCGGTGGCGGAGTCTATTCCGCCCGAGAGGAGCACTATGGCTTCTTTCGTGCCGATCGCGCACCGTCCTGGTGAATCTTCGCCAGGATGTGACTTCCCTTGTTCAGCCCCTCGTACACGTAAACGCCCACGGAGGTCACGTTCTTTGGCATGTTGGGTGTAATCCTAGACAGCACCTCCCTCGCCAGGTTCTCGACGGTTGCTTCTCCATCCAGCAGCACAGTGGTGTCCTTCGGGGCCTTGATGGCGAACTCTCCGTGGACTGTGTCGAACTTCATTGACACGCTCTTCCTGTCTATGGATGTCACATACTTGCCGCGAATGAACAGCTTGTGGTCGAGGCCCCTGATGGCTTCCCTGACAATCTGCTTCGCGACGCCGAAGTCAACAACCATCCCTTCGACAGGTCTACCCGCCACCTCCACCAGAACGCTGGAGGTATGCCCATGCATCACGGAACACTTCTCGGTCTTCGGAAGAATGTGGGCATAGTCGAAGTTGAAGGACGGGTCGTCCAAGAAGATAGTCTGTACTCTCTCTTCTTCGTTCAAACCAAGCACTCTTATGCCGTGGTCGGACCTGTCGCTTCTCAGCGAGTCCCTCCTGACTACGAGGCAGCTCTTCCCCTTGAGGAGGACCTGTTCCTTCTCGCTCAACTCACGTTCGACGAACATCCAGATGCCGTTGACCTGGAAGTCCGCCCTGAGGCCCCCAGTGCCAGGAACCGCGACACTTTCCTTGAACCCGATGCCCAGCGAGCCAAGGAGGTCGGCGACTAACTGGTGGGTGCTCGTCTTTCTCTGGGTGCCTCCTGTCCTGTAGCTCCTCTCATAGGCGCCGGCATCAAGCTTCTTCAGCCTCGGTGCCAGCTTGGACAGAATCTGCTCGGTCGACAACCTTGGGACGGATAAAGTGCTTGGTTTATACCATTTCCGTTCAAGGGGGCGGGTAGTGCGGCCTTGATCCAGTGGTTAGGATAGTGGCTTCCCAAGCCACTTGCCCGGGTTCGAATCCCGGAGGCCGCACCATTAAGAGCACCGTGCAACCGTTCAGAGCGGGCGTTGCCAGACCTTGGAACGCGCGCTCGTAGAACGGATTTACGCTTGTCGCCGAAGTCGTACGAAAACTCCGTTACACACGCTTCGTTTCATATACGGCTGCCAGCCTCAGGGCCTTCCTGGTTCCGGATGGCATAGGTAGTCAGTCTCTGATGGCCTTTAGCGCTTCAATTGCCTCGGTAATGTGCTGTTTGGGCCTGAGTTGCGATGAGAACGTATGCCTCACGACGCCTTTCTTGTCTATGACGAATGTGACCCGGCCGGGGATGAGGCCCATCGACTTCGCACCGTACTCAGCTCTGACTTTCCCCTCTTCGTCAGCGAGCAGCGGGAATCTGGCACCGCACTCCTTCGCGAAGCCGCTATGGCTCTCGGCTGAGTCGGAGCTTATGCCGATTATTTCTGCTCCCATCTCCAGGATGCTGTCATAGCTTTCGCCGAATGCCTTCGTCTCTGCCGTGCACCCCGTGGTGAAGTCCTTTGGATAGAAGTACAGGACTACATTTTTCGTACCCGCGAAGTCGTGCAGCGACACCATCCGTCCTCCCGGCGCTGGGAGGGTGAAGTCCGGGGCCTTTTCGCCGACCTTTGGACCGCTCAAGCCACTCAGGTCCCTTCAGTGATTTTCCTCAGGGTAATCGACCCGTTCCGGATGTCTAGGTCATAAATCTCATTGACATCGAGCCTCATGCCTAACATATCATACTCTGACTCAGTCAGGGTCATGATGATTTTGGAGAACCCTGTCTCCCTCATCTGGGGCATCAGACCCATGGATTGCAACTGCGACACCATCCCCTGGACGACTCTGGCCTCATCGTTAGCAGGGAACATTTCCGGCCTGCGCGCGTCTCTGACCTCCACCAACTCGATCTGCTTCGCAGGGAGCCCAGTCAGGGGGTCAGTCACGCCGCTGATCCGGTTCACCTTCACCTTGCTCATCTGGCATGTCTCTCGCTGCCGCTGGTATAAACTCAGCGCCAGCGGTTTGCGCTCGGTTTGCCGCATGAAAACGAGTTATTGCAGCGAGTCTGGCCGAGGCTCGGCCTGGTTCTCTTCAGGCGACTCCGGCTGCTGCTCTTCTAGAGGCACCGATACGCCACCTTCGTTCTGCTGGTTCGCCATTATGGCTTCGACGTCTTCTGGTGAGAGAATCCTTGACATCGAGAGGTTCACGAGAGAGTTCGCGGAGGCGTCGCCTGACATCCTTCCTATCCTCCCCCTGAGCTGCCGCCACTTCAGCTTCGTGTTTCCACTCTTAGACGTGTAGATGATGCCAAGCACATCCCTAGCGTTGATGAACGTGATGTCCCTGATCTTCTTGAGGTCGACCTTGTCCACCGCCTCGACGTAGATGGATCCCTGGTCGCCTTGCTTCTCGGGGAATACTTCGGGGTCTCTGAGGTATGACTCTGGGATGAAACTCCTACAAGTACTGCTGATTAGAAACCGTCTGAACCCCTCTAGATTGCAGGTGAGATCAAGCTCAACCACCCGACTTCGCCTGAATCTGCGGCGCGTTTCAGAGGTTATAAATTGATTCCCAACGCACCGAGGCGGATGCCTCGACCAGATTGTGGGTTCTCGTACTCAAGATCCTCGACATCTGTCGGTTCAGTAGGCTAAATCCGGTCATCACCCACGACCTCTGAAGGGCAGGGTCAACATTAAAGCGTTCCAATCATCTTTCATACCGTGTTGCGCTTTCTCATCAGGCTCAAGGGTGGCGCCTTCCGAGGGGACCTCCTGGGGGTAGTCCGCGCGATGGCCCGAGAGCTCGGGGTGGAGGCGAAGAACCCGAAGTGGACTTCCTACGGCGCCTTGGAGCTGGACGTGTTCGTGCCTGGCCGTCCAGACTTCGAACTCTTCGTCGCCGCGCTGGAGCCTCTTACGGCGCCAGAATTCACCCACGACCTGAACACCGCCCCGAAGTTCAGGCCCGAAGACGAGATCTTCACCGAGGCCAAGTCGCTGTTCAACGCCGAGCGGTACTGGGAGTGCCACGAGGTCCTCGAAGGGATTTGGCGGACGAGGGCCGGAGACGAGAAGGCCCTCCTGCAGGGGGTGATACTGGTCTGCGCCGCTTTTGTCCACCATCAGAAGGGCGAAGATACGGTGGCTCTGGGCATTTTGGAAAGTGGGGTACTGATGCTGGGGTCTTCACGGCCATCCTATGGGGCCTTCAGGGTCGACCGCCTGAAAGCGGGCTCTGAAGAGATACTGAAGAGGAAACGTTTCATCAGCTTCGAAGTCTAGCCGAACACAGGCAGGTTCATCGGATTCGCCTGCTCTCTCAGTTGCTCTCTGGGCCTCAGGGCCAGGAGGTCAAAGATCAGCGACACGAAGGAGAGGACTACCAGGCCGGTCCAGGCCCAGCCTCCATATTGTCCTGCCCAGTTGTAGAGGGTGATAGCCGCCACGATCGCGGAGAGGGCGCCGCCTGCCATGAAAGCGCTCCTGAACCCGATGTAGCAGACCAGGGCATCTAGGACAAGAATGGCCCCTAGGGCCGGTACGGCGCCCTGCAGGGCTGGTATTGGGCAGCCGCTTCTGGGGCACAGAAACGACGGGCCGAGACCCCAGCCGACTATCGCCGCCCATATCCCTGTCAGAAGGTTGAAGGTTGTCGAGGCTCTTTGCGCCAGAGCCAGGCTACTTCACCATCGCCAGCTTGTAGTGTCCTGCCTCAATGTTCTTGTTGATGTTGTCCTTTACCAGATAGAGCCTGTGGATGGGGCTGCCCGTGTTCGGCGAGAGCGTGTAGTCGGCGCCCACCACATACTCTTGTACCTTGCCGTCCCTACACGCGTGGGTGAACTTCTTGCCATGCTTTACCCCCAGGGAGTTCATGTGCACGTCCTTCAGCGTGGTGCACGTCAGCACAGCCCACTCCTCGTCATCGGGAATCGACTCGAACCCCACGCTCGCCTTGAGCGGCTCATCGTATCTCTTGTCGTCGCAGAAGAGCTTCTTGCAGCCTCTGCACCTCCAAACGTCCACTACCCCCTGAAGGTAGTTATCGCGGTTCACGTTAACCATGCCCAAGAAGACTATCTCGTGCTCATGTGGCGCAGCCATGATACTAGGCGCCCCCCGCATCCGCCCTTTTCTCCATTGCGGCGTCGTACAGGGGGATTAGCTCAAGGATCAGCCTGTCTACCCTCATCCGCCTCTCGCTGATCTCCTTCACCATCGCCTCCCTCCACGTCCTATAGTGGTTCGCTATCCCGAGCCTAGGATGGACTGGGATTATCCTCTTCCCGTCACCGGAGATTATTGCCATCCCCCTCTCCAGGAGCGTAGCAGCCTCCGCCTCACGGGATGAGGGAATCTGTCCTTCCTGGAGCAGCCTGAGGTACAACGATGCCTCGTTCCGGGACAGGCCGGCGTCCACGCCAAGCCGTTTGAGGACCCCTTCCTCGTCTCTGATGCTTTCTCCCTTGCTCAATGCTTGGTGGTCCCTGGCGAGTTCCACAGGAACTCGAAGTAGTCCTTGGCAAAGCTGGCCAGCCCATGGTGCGATGCCCATATGGCCAGAGGGAGTCCTCCCTGCTCGCCTCCTCCGAGCAGGAGAACTACTTCGCGCGAATCTGACACGAGGCCTCCGCCATACATAGTCTTCCTCGTCCTGAGTTCCGAGTGTCTGGCCAGTTGACCGGCTGCCTCCTTTGGGAGGTCAGGTGAAGTAAGGATCAGGCACTTCACCCCCTTCTCCTTAAGTGCCGCAAGTAGCGGCTCGATCCGGTCGGTGAACGGCGCCAGTTGTGCGGGTAGGGCGATGAGCAACTCCGCCCTGCAGTTCAGAAGGAGGTTCTTCACTCTCGAGAGAATCTCATTCGTCCCCCGCATGATCCATATGTCTGGTTTCTCCTGCTCCCCCCTGCTGACGTATATTCCCATCAGCTCTTCCAGCGCGACCTGCTCCATCTCCTTCCTTTCGGTCTCCTGGCGGGACTTCAGCTCTTCCAAGGCCGTGTCAGGCGGCTTGGCCGTGTAGACGGTCGGCCTGCTCTTCTGTTCCTCCACCCAGCCGTGCCTATGGAGGGACTCGAGCGCATCGTAGACCTTTGAGTATGGTATCCTCGCCTCCCGGCTCACGTCGCTCGCGGTCATCGTCCCGCCCTTGAGAAGGGCGACGTAGGCTTTCACTTCGCTCCCCGTCAGCCCGAGTGCCTCGAGGGACACGGTGGCGCGTTCGCTCAGTGTCATCTGCCCGCCCGACAGCACGGGCCATCTTTAACTTTTCACCCTCTGGAAAGTTAAAATGCTTATATCCACTCGGCGGGAGAGACTCTCCAGCGAACCTATTTTGGCTCAAATCGCTGACGTCAGCCTTGAACTGAAGAAAGAAGTTTCCAAGGGGAACTTCATCCGCCAGACGCAGTCTATCTGCCCTGACTGCAACAGGATACTGCCAGCTATCGTCTTCGAGCGGGACAGCAAGGTCTGGATGACGAAGACATGCCCTGAACACGGCGAGACTGAAGAGCTCTACTTCGGCTCCTATGAAATGTACAGCAAGTTTTCGCGCTATTGGAAGGACGGGAAGGGGACGCACGCAGCTAATGTCCCCCTCGACGTCTGCTCATGCCCAGCGAACTGCGGTCTCTGTTCCAACCATCTGTCGCACACCGGCCTCTCAAACATCATAGTGACGAACAGATGCGACCTCACCTGCTGGTACTGTTTCTTCTACGTCAAGAAGGGACTGGAGGGGGCCTACGTCTACGAGCCTACCCTCGACCAGGTAAGGGAGATGGGGCGCTCGCTGAAGGCGGAGCGACCTGTGGCGGGCAATTCCGTACAGATCACCGGAGGGGAGCCGACGCTCCGCGAGGAGCTGCCGACAATCATCAAGATACTGAAGGAAGAAGGGGTGGACCACATCCAGCTCAACACCAATGGCATCAATCTGGCTCTCAATCCGGGCCTTGCGAAGCGCTTGAAGGACGCCGGGGTCTCCAACCTCTACATGAGCTTCGACGGAGTCACTCCGAAGACCAACCCGAAGAACCACTGGGAGGCACCCTACGCCATCGACGCCTGCCGGAGAGTGGGCTTGGGCGTAGTCCTTGTCCCGACCGTCATAAAGTCGATCAACGACCACGAGCTAGGTGACATAATCCGCTTCGGCGCGAACAACATAGATACCGTCCACGCGGTCAACTTCCAGCCTGTCTCGCTTACAGGTAGGCTGACAAAGTCAGAAAGGGCGAAGTACAGGATTACGATACCAGACTGCATCGAGAAGATAGAGGAACAGACCAACGGCATGATATCGAAGGACGGATGGTTCCCCGTCCCGTCCTGCTCGCCGGTGACAGGCTTCATAGAGGCTTTCACCAAGAAGGAGCAGTATGAGCTCTCTATCCACTTCGCCTGCGGGGCAGGGACATACGTGTTCAACGACCCAGACAAGAAGAGGCTCGTTCCGCTGCCCGAGTTCGTCGACATACCTGGGCTAGTTGAGTACTTGGACGAGAAGACGGAGGAAATCTACTCGGGGACAAACCGCTATGTGGTGGCTGCGAAGGTCCTTACAAGGATCTCGTCCTTCGTGAACAAAGAGAAGCAGCCCAAGAGCCTGAGCTTCGCCAAGCTCCTCACCGACGCCCTTGTGAAGCACGACTACTCCTCAGTAGGCCAGTTCCACCTGAAGAGCATGTTCATCGGGATGATGCACTTCCAGGATAAATATAACCAGGATGAGGAGCGGCTTCAGCGCTGCGACATCCACTACCTCACCCCCGACCTGAGGATCATACCATTTTGTAGTTTCAATGTTCTCCCGGAATGGTATCGTGACAGGATACAGCAGAAGTACGGCATGCCGATTGAACAGTGGGAAGCAAAGACTGGTAGGAAGCTGGAGGATGGTCTCTATAGGGGAACGCTCAGGCGCGGCGGCCATGTCCAAGGTTGCGGCTGCGCGGCGGGCGAGCACGGCGAGCCGCTGCCTATCCAGCCGATCACCGGGACATAGAACACTACGCGGGGGTGCTGCTGTGGGCTGCCGGAAAGTCAGTCTTTCGCAGGTTCGTTGCACCAACACTGACGGGTGACCCTTGGCTGGGTCTGTGCCGAAGAGTTAGGAGCTCAGACATCTGACTCCTCGCGAGGCTTTCTTTATTTACCCGATGGGGAAGTCGCTCTTAGTTGTCCATCAAGGCGACCCTGCGTGCGAGGCAGAGGAGGAGGCGCATACTGTTGATCTCTGTCATCGCCGTCGTAGTAGCTCTGTTGGTTGTAGTCTATTTCATCGCTGCTGCCGGCAGCGACCCCTACACGAAGTACATCGGCCAGCCCGTCTCCCAGACCGTACTCGGCCAGGTGACCGGCGTGAGCGACTCGACCCTTAACGCCATCGGGACCCCGACGGGCGTGTCTCCCCCCGCCAAGATCTCCGGCTCTCTCCTCACGTCCGGGGGGAAGCCCGAGGTCCTTTATGTCGGCGGGGAGTTCTGCCCGTTCTGCGCCATCGAGAGGTGGGCGATTATCGTGGCTCTTTCGCACTTCGGGACGTTCAGCGGCCTTCAGTACATGCTCTCCTCGAGCACCGACCTCAACGCCAACACACCGACGTTCACATTCGCGAACGTCACCTACACCAGCAGCTACATCACGTTCGTGGCAGTGGAGGAGTACGGCCGGGCAGGCCAGAGCGACGTGAGGCAGACTCTCACAGCGGCCCAGACCAGCCTCGTGTCCCAGTACGACACGTGTTCGGCTTCGGCGACACAGTCAACCGGAGGCATTCCGTTCGTCGACATAGCCAACCAATACGCAGTCAATTGTGGTGCCCAGTTCGAGCTCCCCGACCAATCACAATACCTGACATCCCCATCGCAGCCCAACATCATCGGCATGAACTGGACCCAGATAGCTTCTCAACTCAATACGCCCGGTAGCCCGATCGCGCAGCTGGTAGACGGCGCAGCCAACTACCTGATCAGCGCCATCTGCAACGTAGATGGCGGCCAGCCAGGGTCAGTATGCAACCAGCAATACGCGACCGCGACCCTTGCGAACGTCTCGCCAGCCCAGGGGACATCCACGGCCCTGGTGGCAGTCCCGGCCAGGATCTCTGACCCACGATGGACCGTCTGACCAAGGGCTTCGTAGCCTTAGCAGCCGTCGGGGTGGCGGTGGCGACCTTCCACGCATATGACGAGATTACGGCATTCTCCACTCCGCTATCGAGGGTGTGCAACGTCAACGCATTTTTCTCCTGTGGGAGTGTCTTCGCCAGCGGGGACGTGACTTTCCCCCCTGGCCCGTACGGCATACCTCTCTATGTCTATGGGTTGGTCTGGTTCCCGCTCATGGTCGCGCTCGGGGTGTGGTATGGTCGTAGGAAAGGCTCGCTAGACGGAGAAGTGATGGTCCCCGCACTGATGGTGGGGAACCTGTTCACGCTCTATCTGTGGTACCTCGAGCTTGGCGTCATACACGCCGTCTGCCCTGTCTGCATGACGATGTACTTCCTGAACTATGCGATGACCGGCCTCGCGCTCAGGCGCCTGCTGGGTTCCTTCTAGGGGCCGCTACCCGCTTGACTCGCGCAAGTAGAGGATGACGGGTTCCCCAAGCTTTGCAAGCACCTCGCCCTTCTTCGAAAGGGTGTATCTGACCTTCGGTGGCCGCGTGCCGATTACCTCCCTCCGGATGAACCCCAGCTCTTCGAGGTCCTTCAGCTTCTTTGAGAGCACCCGGGGGCTTATCCCGCGGAGCAGCCTCCTCAGGTCTGCGAAACCAGCCGTCTTCAGGGAGTATGTGCTGGTCAATATCTCGATGGACCACTTGCTGAACACCATCTTCGTCACGCGCAGGTTGTCCTTCACGGATCTCGTCTCCCCCCTGTAGGAGAAAGCCCCTGTGGCGCTCACCTCTCTCACGAACGCCGTAGCCACCTCCCCAAAGTCCTGGAACTTCCTCTCCAGCGCCTCAGCGCTCAGAGCCCTCTGATGGGGGTGACTCCCATCGCCCCCGAACTCTTGGGTCAAGAGAGGTCCGGCGCGCTGCCCTTCTAATAAACGAAGGGAGCGTGGGCTTCAGCGTTCGCCTAGGATGGGGTGGCCTGAGCCTCTCGGGACCTGCCGGTCGCCGGTGGTCGATTCCCGGTGTGAGCTCGCTATCGGAGGTCGTCGAGCTTGGAAGACGCGCGCATCAGCGAAAGCAGCCTGTCGAAGTACGACTCCAGGGCGTCTCTGAACTTATCCGCCTCCCACTCCGTACTCGCGGTCGCGAGGAACGATTCGAGCCATTCGAATTCGCCCTCTGCCTTGGGTCCGAGCGAGGACACGAACGCCTCGTTCCTGTAGTGCATCTCGCTGGTCTTGTCGAACAGCCCCCGTCTCATGAGCGACGCGACGGCGAACGCGTTTCTGCATAGGAGCTCCGTGTCGGTCACCGGGTCCCCTGACGGCCTGTCTGACACCCATTCAGCGAAGAATCTCTTCGCCATCGCCCTCTCCTTCTCCCCCATGACTGCGAAGACCACGTCGTCTACCATCACGTTCTGAAGGTGGTTGAACGCGTTTATCAGGCACTCAGTCTCCTTCGCCCTCAAACCGTCCTTCTCTTCCAGCTCCTCCAGGAGCGCTTCCAGAGTATCGCTGTCGTGCGAGCTCGCGCCCCGCTCAGTGAAGTAGACATGAGCAAGCTCGTGCAGGACGAGCCCTCCAAGCATCTCGGAGTCGAGCGCCCACTCGGAGATCAGGATCTTGTGAATCTCGCCTTCCTTCTTGGCATAGCCCATTATGGCGAGGCTCGGCTCGACATTGAGGGTGACCTTCGACTTCACGGCATACCCTTTCTGTCGCATCCTGTCGAGCGCCCAGTCGAGTGTGCTCTGGAGCTGTCTGTCGCTGCTTGCGAGGCGCATTGATTTTCCCGCGGAGCCCGCCACACGGATAAACATAGCGTGTATC
>JAFLZE010000022.1 GCA_029785685.1 Nitrososphaerota archaeon
CTTGTTCACTTTCGATGGTCTGCCCGGCTTTTCCTTAGGTCAGGGACAGTAACTGTTGGGTGCACAAGCGTATGTCGCAGTGGTCCAGGAAGGTCTGAACCTCGCCCAGCGTGGGTATCACCTCCTGGGCGTACCGCGGCTCGCTGTCGGGGACGTTCACCTTCTCGTCCAGCTTCGTCCCGTTGAACCTGGCCCAGGATTTCACCGCCTTCACGTGAGACGTGATGGTCACCCCTGAGACCCCGCGCTCCTCCATCTCCGAGATCATCCCCGTGAGGAAGGTCATCAGCTCGGTCCTGTTCATTGAAGCTATCTTGGATGGCGGGACGTGTTGGAGGTCGTCGCAGATGCGCCCCATCCTCAGAAGGTAGCTCTTCCCAGTGTTGAGGGACCCTCTCACCACGTTCTGGTACCAGGCCCTGAAGGTCGGGTCCTCCTTCAGCAGGTGGGCGTATCTGGACTCTCTCTGCCGCCTAAGAGGGCCGTGGTCCTTCGGGTCACCTGAGGATTCTTCTTCTTGCTTCTGCACGCTCTTGAGGCCGCCGCGAGCCTTTAACGGCCGGAACCGACCTCCCTCGAGGGCAGAACCCGTCCGGAATCGAGCCCGTTGGAGTGCGTTTCTGTCACGGCTGTTTCAGTGGCGGATAAATACTGACCAGACCATATCACTCAAGAGAGAATGCCCAACGAGAGGCCAAGGGTTGGTATCTGGGCCGACTCGAACCCTTGTCAGGGAGGCCAAGGGTCTGGGCCGGAAATATCGCGATGTGAAGCGGTCAGGCTCCTTCCGGCCCACCTTGGAAATAGCTCAGAACAAGTTCGTATTTACTGGAAGAGCCATATTGGATGCATGACTTCGACAAGATAGGAGAAGGGTTCAACGCAACCGAGAATGTCGCCAGGAGCGTGGTGGGAAGCGCCGAGTCGTCGTTCATGCGACAGAGAGCCCTCGTCGGATGTCGCCAAGTTACCAGAGCCCACATCTATTCCCGACACATCACGGACGAGGACGGCCTTACTGACCCGTTGATTCCACAGTTTCAGCTAACAATCTGACGAATGGCATGAAGGGCGGACGTCGGGTGGGCTCAGGGTTGGCCCGCAACTGCCGGTGGGCCCTTTCGAAGAAGACCAACAACGATTATCGCGATTCCCGCAATCAAGAGGACCACGCCCAGAAGGACCAATCCGCCATATGTCAGCACAGACGAACCCTGTGTCAACGCGACAATCTTGGCACCAGGCTGGGCTGAAGCGAAGGCAACATAGTAGTAGTCGCCGCTGAGAGACTTGTACACGTCGCTTCCTGCTCCCGACGCGCTGTAGGCGACTGCGTAGGTGTCAAGGTTAGTGGAGTTAACCAGGTTCAGGTTCTGGGCTCGAATGATTCCGCCCGTAGCTGCCGGAGACGACACGACGAGTTCGGAAGTCGCATTGAGCATTATCTCACTAGAGACATATTCGCCAGGATGCGGCTGGGTGAACGACGTGTTGATTGTCAACGAGCTGAGCGCACCGACGCCACCGGCCACGACCATGACGACTCCAACAACAAGGATGACAGCGCCTATCACCACAGTTCTCTTCCGCACGCCAGTTATCACTCCTCGCTGCTCTGTTTTAAACACTGTCTGGCTCTTACAAACACTATACGCGCCAAACCCTGTTTAGGCGCGACTGAATGCTTCCCCAAGATAAGTTGATTGACACGTGTAGTCTCACAAAGGGACTAGGCGAGTTGACTGCGGTCGACTCTGTTTTTCAATGCGGGCGAAGGCGAGGTCTTTTAGCTACCAGGGCCTCTGTTTGGTGACATACTCGGTCCAGCGGTGCCCGCAAAGGCGACACTCATGTTCAACCTCGAGGCTATGGAGCCAGACCCGGAACGGCTCCTCGACCCTCATAGCTCCGCTCCTGGTCCATCTGGTCCGGGAGCTGTCTATGGGCTCGGAGCTTT
This sequence comes from Nitrososphaerota archaeon, assembly GCA_029785685.1. Next base: position 1,958 of record JAFLZE010000022.1, read on the forward strand.
TCTGTTCCCTTCTTACCACCTTCTTCCGAGACCTTTGATAGCACTTTGGGCACTTCTGGTAGACCCAGTCTAGCACTGCGGCTGCAGACCTACGTCAGCCGCCTTCAACCTTTCGGCCGTCTACGGCTCATCAGCGGTCATCTGACGGCCGTTTTCCTGAGGACTCCGACGTCCAACAGCACGTTGGTGGCGAGAAGGAGGGAGGATATGATGAGGCCCCAGACTAGCAGGGTGTTGGGGTCCACCCCGAAGGGATGCGATACGAGCCCGAGCACCCCTCCAGAATAGACGGAATGCCTTAGTGCGGTCAGCAAGGTCAGAGAGACGAATCCGAAGATGGAAAGGAAGATCTGGGCTCCGAGCGACCCAAGCTCGATTATGTCAAAGATGAGGTACGCGAAGATCACCGCGATCGAACCGAAGACCACCACCGACGGGTTGACCGCGTAGACGGCGCTCCCGAAGACAAAGCAACTGACCCCGACCACGAGGGGGAGGGCCTTCCCGACTCTGAGCCCGGTTACGAGATTCGGCTTGAGCCAGTATGCGGACAGGCTGATTATCCCGAGACTGACGAGGACCATGAAGTCGGTTATGTCCACAAGAAAGCCTTGGTTTCCCGCCGCAAGGAGGAAGATGGCGACCAGGGTGAACGCCCATGACAGGTTCGCCAGGCTCCTCGGCATGTAGCCGTCTTCGCCCAAGGCTTCCAGATGCCTCGCCGCAGCCAGGAAAGCAGGCACAAACGTGGTCACCGTCGCGATCAGGAATGCGACCGCCACGAGGAGCTCCTGGCCTGGACCCAGCAGAACCCCCGCCAGATAGAGGGCAGGGATGGCGGACCCTTGGAGAGGCGTGTGTGACGCATACACGGCAAGGCCATAGAGGATGTTCACCGCCGAAGCTATGACCACGCTCAACACCATCGCAACCTCGAAGTACGTCGTCCTGTCGAGCGTGAACCCCTTCCTGACCCACGACAGGATGGGGACCCCTGACCGTTCCACCGCGTCCCTCTGCATGGCCTGAATCTCCTGGAACCCGAAGAAGAGGAGGTAGAGGTACCCTGTATTGACCACCAGCGCCGGGAGCCATCCGCTTCCGAGCCCGGTGTTGAACAGGCCTGAGATGTTCCAGGAACTCGTCGAGCCTAGGACAATGCTGTGGTAGACGAGGATCAGCACGAGGGCACCGGTCATCAGCACCTGAAAGAGCCCCAGTAGCCTCAGGTACTTCTGCTCGAACACTATGTTCAGCACCGTCCAGCAGACGAACGCCCCAGCCACCGTGTAGACGGTGACCGAAGCGTAGAAGGGCGTAACGCCATTGGCGGCGAGTATCGCAGGGAGGTAGCGCGGGTCGAGGACGAAGATGAGGAACACGATCTTTGTGTACGCGGCGAGCGCGGTGTTGGAGACCCACATCGAAAGGCGTGAAACGAAGTAGCGCACGCTCCTCGTCCCCACCGCGACCTTGGTGAAGGAAGGGCCCCCTATCCCATAGACTCCGAGCGCTTTCGACACCCGGTACATGTTGGCGTAGACCCTTGCCATCCCTACAGAGAGCAGGGTCGCGAGCAACAGAGAGGCGATGGAGATTACCTCGTACTGGGTGACGTTCTCAGGGATCAGGATGAAGAGGGGGGATCCCAAGGTTGCCCCTAGCCCTATCGCGAGCAGCGTCCCGAAGCCATAGACAGGCTTCCTCCTGCCCGCGACGGCAGGGAGCCGTCTGAACTTCACCCGAAATGACTCGGGGAGTTGAGCTATCAGAGCCGACCCGCACAAAGCCAACGCCACCGCCGCCAGGACGGCCACCACGTCTCCGAGGTCGGTGCTCCCGACCCCCGTTAGGAACGTAAGCTCGTCGTACACGTACCCGATGGCGACGCACACCATCAGCACTCCCACGGCCGATGCCCCAACCTTCAGGGCAAGAGCGGCAGTCCTTACCTTTGGTTTCATGGTGCTACGACTACGTCGGCTCCGCAGAGAAGCCTGCCCCTTTCAGGTTGGAGGCGGCCTCGCGGAGCGAGTAGAATGCAGACAGGAGTAGCACGAACCCTATCGCGAATTCCATGAACGAGAGGTAGGGTGAGAGCGGAGATCCCGCGAGGGTGCCTGAAGCCCTCCCGGCCAGGTATCCAAGCAGGCCCGAAAAGGTGTCAATCCCTGCTATGTTCGGGACGAGCACTACCGCACCGGCGGCGACTAGGATTGACGCCAACATCAGCTCTCCCAGGGCGATGGCGACCAGCCTGCCCGTCCTCCCGCCCTCCCTAACCTGGAGGACCCTAACGAACTTCTGCAGGCTCTCGTCATGAGAGCCCGTCAACCTGCTGTCCAGCGTCCTCTTCAGCTCGTCCTCGGACCCCAGAAGAAGGGTGGTGGCCTTTATATCGAGTATCAGCTTGTCGAGGAGGTCTTCAGCCCTCTTTTCATCCGAGCTCAACCTTTCCACTGACCAGCCCCGGGAGTATTTCATCCTTGGGGGGCCTCTTTCACGTCGCACCAAACGGTTAAAGGCGAAAGGCAGGGGTCCGGGCTCGGATGGACGCTAGCGCTTCGCTGAGGCAGACAGTCACACATCTCTTCGACGCCGTGAGGTTTGCTGACCATGCGAACGAGTTGGAAGAAGCGGCCAGAAAGGTCGAGGGCGACTTGGAAACAGCCCTGAACAAGACGGAAGCGCTTTCCGAGGACCTCTACAACGTCCTCACATCCATGAAGGCAGACCACGACCCAGTCCTGAAGGGGCTCTCTCAGCAGGTCCAAGACTTCCTTTCAACGGCAAAGGACCAGGCGAAGACCAAGCTCCAGAAGAGGGCGAAGGAAGAGTTGGCCGAGTATCGCGACTCTGCCCTCGCAGAGAAGGACAAGGCGCTGAAGAGCCTGGAGGCATTCTTCGCTTCCGACCCCCTCCCCGTGGTCGAAGAGGTAACGCAGGCGAAGCTGGTGGAGGACATCTACGAAGCCAGGTCGCGATGTGAATGCGAGGGGCGGATAAGATACGAGTTCGGACTGGCCGCTCAGAACTCTCGTCTCTTTCACCAGCCCTGTCGGCTTTCCGACTACGGCTATGAGCTGAAGGTTCCAGTGAGGTTCTCCAGAGGGCTGCTGAGCAAGACAAGGGTGGCTGGATTCGAAAGACTCGACCAGTACGTGCTCGAAGAGGCCGAGTCTTCTGGAGGGAAGCTTAGGGCTGCCTTTGGGAAAGGCGAGAACGAGGCACAGATTAGGCTGGTAACTTCGGGAGACCAGCCAGACAGCTTCATCGGGATCGACTACAGCGACAAGGTGCTCGGGGTGAACGTCATGAACGACCAATCGTTGGTGGCCTTCGTGGACACGGTTGCTATACGCAAGGCAGCGGCAGACGTGGCGTCAGAACTCTCCGAACTCGCCAAGAAGAGGGTGTCCCTTCTCCGGCTCTCCGTGGACGGAGAGGCCTCCGTGGACGGCCTCAGGAGCAGGAAGGTGCTCGATAACGTGCTCGAGGTGATGGGGCCTGCCTACAGGAGCCTTGTCAAGGCAATGATGGCAGAGACCTCCACTGGGAGAGCGGACGACGAGCTCACCCTCGAGTTCCTGATGACGAGGCTGAAGATCCTGGGCGACGAGCTCTCCGCCGCCGTTTCACGGACGTTGGGAATTACAATACCGGCCGTCTGACAAAACATGGCGGGCGATTCCGCCTGGGCATCAGATTCCTGTTCTGTATACACCTGACTCTTCAGGATGTACTCGAGACGACCGCCCAGATGCCGCCTATGGCGACGACTGCCCTGCCGATGCCGCCGGCTAGGAAAACCGAGGACCGCAGTGACGTCGGCGGCTTGCCTCTCGCTCTGGCCGACGCCACCGAGGCGAAGACGCCGACACCGCTCTATATTTCATGGGCCCGGCTAGATGTTCAGTCGGGAACCTTTTAGCAGAATGGGGCGTCAACGTGGTCCATGCAGAGACATAACACGATAGGTCCCGGCGCAGGCGACGTCTGGGACGCCCTTCCCGGCCAGAGCCTTGTGGCCTTGTTAGCTCTGGTGGGTTCGAAGAAGATGGAGATAGGCGAACTCAGAAGGAGAACGAAGCTGTCACAAGGCACGTTCGGAGAGCTGTTTTCCCGGCTTCAGCGCGAGTGCCTCGTCGAGGCGGTTTCTCAAATGAGAGCTGGGGGCATCCAGGAGGAAGTGGAGTTGACGGGAAGGGGCGAGATGCTCTTGGTTAGCATGCTGGAAAGGACCTGCGAACTACCGGAGCTCTGGTAGGCCCCTCCGTTCTCGGTCAGATAGCCTGAGGCTCCGGCACGGTCAGGTCGATGGCTATCTCGGCGATATCCGACCCGTACTCTGCTGTCCTCCTGATGCTCTCCAGCATCATCTTGGTGGAGGCGACCTGAGCCCCGCTCATTTTGGGAGCCAGAATCTCGCCGCTGACTCTGCCTTCCATCTGGACGACCTCCTTTGCCTTCGCAATCGCCTCCTCCGCCAACTTGCCGTTCAGCCTGACGAGCGCAGAGACCGAGCTGTCGAACACTTTCCTCGAAAGCGCCGTCATCTCTTCAACCTTCGTCACCGATGGTTCGGTCAGTCCGATGAGGTACTCTGCTTCTCCAGCTATCGCAGCGGCGTGGTCTGCGACCCTTTCGACACTCTTCACGGCAAGCCGATATCCCAGGCAGTCCCTCGTTGAGCCAAGCCCGATCTCGCTGATGACCGATCTGTCTCTGACGGCTATGTTGAGCTGGCGCAGGAGAAAGTGATAGAATCTGTCTACCTCGTCGTCCCTGTCGATGACTTCTTGGGCCACGCTCTTGCTCTTTGTCCGAAGGACGGCGGCCGAATCCGCGAGCATCCCGGCTGCGATGATTGCCATGCGTTCGAGCGCTTTCTTCAGAGGAAGGTCCATGTATCCGGAGAGGCACTGGGTAAGTATCCCCCCCGATGACTCTTCTATGATCTCAACACCGATCAGCTTCCGCCGAATACCCTCTCTGATGAAGCTCCGGAGCCCGGTGTCAGACCTTCCGAGCAGTATCCTGATGGTGTCATAGCCCGCGAGATAATAAGAGATGAAATGCCTGAGGAGGAAGTCCTTGTCGAAGCCCTGCGCCGCCTCGAGCGTCGCTTCCGATTTCACCGATGACCTGATATCGCGCCTTGGTACAACGAGCAGGGATGAATCAGACTGAACCAGGACCGCCACGGGATCCTTGGCGCGGAGCCCTACGTCTCTGACCCATGTCTTCGGAAGGGAGACCACGAAGCTGTCTCCGCCGGTCTTCTGCACCTTCCTGAAGTCCGGCCCTCCGGCCTTGTTGGTCATGAGCAATGCATACTCTATATCACCAATATAATTCTTTATCAGGACAGGAGCATAAGGAGGTAGGTGGCGCCAAAGCCTCAATTTCGGGGCAGAGTCGGTTCTGCGTCGCTGCATGGTCAGCCTGCAGTGGCGCTTCTCAATATTCTCAATATCTTATAGAAGGTAATTCGGCAAGTCATATGATGCCTGCGGCTGCCCCCTGTACTCGAGGATTGGCGAAACAATCGGTCTCCATCGGAGCAGGTACGCCGTTCGGCCAGATGGACAGCAAGCCTCTGTCGAGGAAGTTCCTGAAGATTTGGTTCACGGCAGGGATGGGGTTCTTCACTGATGCGTACGACCTCCTGATAATAGGGTTCGCCCTCCTGATTTTTGGTGCGTATTCTATCCCGGGTTTCTCCATGAGTACAGGCATCATGGGACAGCCAGCAGCGGCCTTCGTCGGTTCATCCGCCATCTTTGCGGCGGTGATAGGGCAGCTCACATTCGGATACCTCGGGGACAAGATAGGCAGGAAGAACGTCTATGGAATCGAGGCCACGATACTGGTTGCCGGTGCCCTCCTGAGCGCAGTCGCTACGAACGTCTACTTCTTGATTCTCTTCAGGTTCATCGAAGGTATTGGTATAGGCGGTGACTACCCGATTTCTGCGACCATAATGAGTGAGTACTCGAATGCGAAGGACAGGGGCAAGCTCGTCTCCTTGATCTTCGCTAACCAAGGAATAGGATCGGTGGCCGCTGTCTTGGTGGGCCTTGGAGCGGTCGCCTTCCTCCCGCCGGCTCTGGCGTGGAGGGTAATGCTGGGAGCTGGCGCAATACCTGCAGCGATGGTCATCTACCTGCGAAGGAAGATTCCTGAGACCCCGAGATACTCGCTTCTGGTGAAGGGGAATGTCGCCGAAGCCAGGAGGGGCGCCGGGGTGCTGGGGACTGACATAGGAGACGCGCAGGTGAGGGCGGGTCAGTCAGGTATGTCGGAGTTCTTCAAGAGATATTGGAAGACACTGATAGTCACCGCTGGCTCGTGGTTTCTTCTGGACATGGCCTTCTATGGAACCGGGGTGTATTCAGGCCCGATTGTCTCGGCTATACTCCCGATAAGCTCCTCCATTCCCATCCAGGCCCAGCTCTTCACCAAAGTCTTCGAGGCAGGGATCCCCTACTTCGTCGGGTTCTTCGGTTACTTCACAGCCGTAGCACTGATGGACAGGTTAGGAAGGAAGATTACACAATTTCAGGGATTCTCGATGATGGCTGTACTCTACGTTGCTGTTGCGGCGCTGTCCATAACCAAAGGGACGAGCATAACGGGCTTCGCGGTCCCCGCAGTCGGAGCCCTCGCGCTCTACTCCCTGTCGTTCTTCTTCATCGACTTCGGTCCTAACACGACCACCTTCGTTGTGCCCGCCGAGGTATACCCCACCAAGAGGAGGACCACGGGGCACGGAATCTCCGCTGCGGCGGGCAAGGTGGGCGCTGCGATAACCACCTTCTTCTTCCCGGCCCTGCTCCTCAGCATAGGCGTCAAAGGCATCCTAGAGATGCTCGCGGTGGTCAGCGTTGTGGGCGCCCTGCTCACTCTCGGGTTGAAAGAGTCCAAGAAACTGTCTCTCGAAGAAGTATCCCAGGAAGAGCTCGTCGCGGCCCCAGAGATTAGAGCCGCGGCAGCGACCCGGTCCTCCGACTGATCGAAATCACCTTCGTGGCGCTTCTTCCCGGCCTGACGGTGATCACATCTCCGACTGCGACTCTGGCTCCTCCCCGGCCTTCTGTGGTCCCATACAGCCTGGCATCTGCAGGCCTGAACAAGGAAATCTCGACCTCGGTCCCCCAAGGCACGGTGTATCTCAGGGGGTGCACGTCCTTCCCCCTGCGTTCCGTGAACGTCGGGGTGATATGGCAAATCCCCACCATATCCCTTCCGATTATGGTGTGTGCGCCGGGGTCCATCATGTCTCCCACTATCCTGTCAGGGTAGGAGTAGTATCCGGTCGAACCGGCGGACGTGCATATCACCACGCCGTCCCCGACTGCAACGTCTTCAGCGCCGCGGCCTCCCTTGGCCGTCTTCACACTGTATCTTATGCAGCTGCTGTCGGCTCCCCTCTGAAGGTAGACGTCTGTGAAAATCTCCCCCAACGGCCTCTCGTTCTTGAGCACCTCAAGGCGCCGCTGCTCCTCGACTCGGTAGTCCCCGGAGACGACCCGTCGGAGCACCCTCGGGAGCTCGTCGAAGTATGTTTCGGCAAGGTAGGCCCTGGACCCCGCGGGATTCTTCGACCTTACGCCTACGAAGAGCAGAGGCACCTCCTCCATCCGCCCGTACTTGCCGAACCTGCCGTCTCCGCCGACCACGACGCCGATGTCTGCGTTCTCCCTCCCCACGGTGAATCCGGCTCCTTCGAGAACCCTTCTCAGGTCAACCGGATCGACCTTCGGTTTACTGCCGTCGAGGAGCATCTTCGCCCTCACTCTTTCACCTGCCTCCCCCCGCAAACTCCAGCATGCTGCCCTCCCCTTCGTCTCTCCGCCCCGTCTCTATGAACTTCGTAGCCCTCTCTCTCGCCCCCTGTTGCTGAGAGCTCGACCTGCCGAGCTTCTCCAGCATCTTCAAGGAGTTCTCGACAGCGAACCCTTTGAAATGGTTGTTGAAGTAGCCGTATGTCTCCTTGACCCTTGCGGTCACCTCTTCCACTTTGGGCACCCAACTGCTCAGCTCCTTGTCGCCGTACCTGTAGTTGTACCAGGGCCGGCTCCCCCGGCCATGCCACCTGATGAACGCGAAGTCTGCGGTGACAACCGTGTCAGAGGGGAGAAGGGGCTCGTCCACTATCACATTGGCGACATTCCTCCCCCTCAAGTAAGACCACACCTCCTCCCTGAGCCACGAAGGGTGCCTGAACTCGACTGCGAACCTGATGTCCCCTGGCGCCCTCTCGAAGAACCCCTTCAGCCTAGTGAAGTCGGACTGGTATGAGTAGCTCGGAGGGAGCTGGACAAGAATGGGTCCGAGCTTGCCCGTGGCGATGAGCGGCTTGAGAACCTCCAGGAACCTGACCAGGTCTGCCTCGACTCCCTGGCCCGTGTCAAGCCGCTTGTCATGTGTGAGCTGCCTTGGGAGCTTGACCGAAAAGACGAATCTTTCTGGGGTGTATCTGGCCCACCCCTCGACCATCCTCTTCGAGGGGAACGCGTAGAACGAGGAGTCTACCTCGACGGTCTGATAATACTTGGAGTAGTAAGCGAGCTTGTTCGTCGTCGAGCTGGGATAGAAAGCGCCCGCCCACTCGTTATACGACCACCCCGACGTCCCTATGAGGAGATCGGACAAGCTGGTTGGGTCGCTGGGGGTTTGCGATTTAAACCTCGGCTACGGCCTAGAGGATAGGCATCCATCCGGGACGCGCTGACCAGGTTGCAATGGCGTCGTGGGCGTGGATAGACTCGAAGCACCGCCCGCTCACGAAGAGCGCGTTGGGGAACCTGCTCACGCACTCACGCACGAGGTCCTCGGCGAACCTGGGGTTGGCCTGCGCCTCCAGAATCTTCTTCGCTTCCTCCAGCCTCTTCATGTGCTCCCGCGGCGAAGCAGAGAAACACTCGTTGATCCTCCGGATGACTCCCACCGAGTCCAGCGCCCTCTCGCTCTTGAGGACAAGAGTCATCTGGGCTCGCTGCATGTGCCCGATCCCTATCATCTTCTTCGAGCAGGGACACGCCGTCATCCCGTCGACCACGTAACGATAGGTGACCGCTCCCCGCTGGGTGGCCCGCATGGTGACCTTTGCGAACTGGTCGTCGAAGGGAAGGTCGAAGCTCGCGGTGACGCTCGACCCAGGTTGTGTCTCGTTGATTTCGCTGCATACAAGCCTTAGCCACTGTTCGACCCCCCTGGGCCTTCTGCCGTTGGCCGCCTTCACTAGCCGGCTCATGTGCACCCCTCTGTGCAACCCGGTCGACGTCTGAATCGAAAGTTCGACGGGGAATGTCAGACTCCCGGTCGTCCCCAGAACCCTGAAGTTTGCAATGCCCGCATCGATCGGAACTTTCGAAGTTTCAGACTGCACGTCGGCGGTGGCGTCTATGAAGTCGAGAGCGTCTGATGCCCTCTCCTGCCTCTTCAAGGAGCCCTGAACTGGCCGCCCTTCCTTTAAGTAATTTTCCCCCGACCGGGAGAAAGAGGGTCCAGAACCCCGGCCTCGGCGAAGGAACGCCTCCGGGTGAGGCACCCGTCGCACTTCCAGCAGTGCGCCTTCCCATCCCCGTGGCAGCTCCAGGTCCTTTCCAGAGGCACTCCCATGGAGGAGGCAAGTGAGATGACTTTCGGCTTCGTCATCCGGCCAAGGGGCCTGACGATGCGAAGGCGGTTCTTGTCCAAGATAGGGGACGCGGCTCTGAAAGCCCTCTCAAGCGAGCTAAAGAAGCGGGGGGTCACGTCCCGGAAGACCTCTAGATCGTCCCTGTTGTGCCCTCCCACCAGGACCGAAGCACCCACCTCTTCGCCGTACGAGGCGGCGAACGAGTAAAACACGCTGTTCCTGAGAGGGATGTAGGTCGGAGGGAGACCGCCGAAGAGACCTCCAGGGATGTCTCCCGCCTCTCTCAGGTCGGGGACCCTCACCAGTCTATGCTCCGATACCCCCGCCCGAGAGGCGATCGACTCCGATGCCCGAAGCTCCTGCCGGGCGATGCCATGGTACTCGAAGGTCAGCGCCCTGACAGAGTATTCCCGCCTGACCATATAGAGCGCGGTGGCGGAGTCGATCCCACCCGAAAGAAGCACTACCGCTTCTTTCGTCCTGCCGACGCACCGTCCTGATGCAGTTTCGCCAGTACGTGGCTACCCTTGTTGAGGCCTTCGTAGACATAGACTCCGACGGCGGTCACGTTCTTGGGCATCTTCGGGGCGACGCGCCCGAGGACCTCCCTCGCCAGGTTCTCCACCGTCGCCTCTCCATTCAACAGGACCGTCGTGTCTTTGGGGGCCTTTATGGCAAACTCTCCGTGCACAGTCTTGAACATGAGTGAGACGCTCTTGGCGTCCATGGCGGTCACATACTTCTCGTTGATGAACAGCTTGTGGTCTAACCCCCGCACTGCCTCCCTGACTACAGGCTTCGTCACCCCGAAGTCGACCACCATCCCCTCGATGGGGCGGCCGACGACTTCCACCAGGACGCTGGAGGTGTGCCCATGCATGACCGAACACTTCTCAGTCTTAGGGAGGATGTGCGCATAGTCGAAGTTGAAAGAAGGGTCGTCGAGGAAAATCGTCTGGACTCCTCCCTCTTCCCCAAGACCGAGCACCCTGATACCGTGGTCCATGCCATCGCTGCGGATCGCGTCCCTCCTGACGATCACGCAGTCTTTCTTCACTTGGTTCAGCCCTCTCAGTTCAGAGCCGCCAAACGCGGGTTCGACGAAGAGCCATACGCCATTGACCGCGAAATCTGCGACCAGCCCTGACCCTGGGACCTTCACGTTCTCCCTGTAGGCGATTTTTAGGCCGTCGAGGAGTCCCGCCACCAGCTGGTGAGTCCCGCTTCTCTTCAAGCCCCCTGCCGTCCTGTACCCCCTCTCATACCCCCCTTCGTCAAGGCGCCTGAGCCGGGGGGCGAGCTTGGACAGGAGTTTCTCACTCATCTTCGGTGTGGCCGGAGACGGGTTCGTTTATACTGTTTCCGGCGGAGGGGCCTGTGGCGCGGCCTTGATCCAGCCTGGTCAGGATAGTGGCTTCCCATTCCCTGAGAGGAGAGAGCCATTCGCCCGGGTTCGAATCCCGGAGGCCGCACCACAAATCGCGCCGCGTAACCATTCGGAGCAGTGGTCGGCGGGCCGTGAAGCCGGGGCCCATTGGAACTTGCGCTCGTTGTGACCGCTGCCAAGTCATGGTGAAGCTCTAATCCACAGGCCCTTCTCCATCACGTCCCATGTATGATTGCCAGCTTCGGGGATAATGGTGGTCAGTCGACCTGCGCGGTCAGTCTCCGATTGCCTTCAGAGCCTCAATCGCCTCGGCGATGTGCTGTCTTGGCTTGAGCTGCGACGAGAACTTGTGTCTTACGACACCTTTCTTGTCTATGACGAAAGTGACCCGGTCAGGGATGAGGCCCATCGACTTCGCACCGTACTCAGCTCTGACTTTGCCCCCTACGTCTGCGAGCAGCGGGAATCTGGCCCCACATTCCTTTGCGAAACCGCTATGGCTCTCGGCCGAGTCGGAGCTTATGCCGACCACCTCTGCTCCCATCTCCAAAAGGCCTTCGTAGTTTTCACCGAATCCCTTTGTCTCTTGTGTGCATCCCGCGGTGAAGTCCTTGGGATAGAAGTAGAGGACCACGTTCTTCGTGCCGGCGAACTCATGTAACGACACCGTCCGTCCATCCTGTGCTGGGAGGGTGAAGTCAGGGGCCTTGTCCCCTACCTTTGGACCGCCCAATGTCCTCAGGTCCCCTCCGTGATCTTCTTCATTGTAATCGAGCCGTTCCGGATGTCCAAGTCATAGATTTCATTGACGTCGAGCCTCAGGCCGAACATGTCGTACTCCGACTCGGTCAGGGTCATGATAATCTTGGAGAACCCTACCTCCCTCATCTGGGGCATCAGACCCATGGACTGCAACTGCGACACCATCCCCTGGACGACTCTGGCCTCGTCGCTGGCAGGGAACATTTCCGGCCTGCGCGCGTCTCTGACCTCAACCAGCTCGATTTGCTTCGCCGGGAGCCCGGTCAGAGGGTCAGTAACTCCGCTGATCCGGTTCACCTTCACCTTGCCCATTGGTGCGTCGTCCCATGCCGCTGGTATAAACTCAGCGCCGGCTGTTTGCGCTCCGTTTGCTGCATGGAAACGGGGCTATTGTTGCGCGTCTGACCCAGGCTCGCCGTGTGTCTCTTCAGGCGCCCCCTGCTGCGGCTCCTCGGGGGGCATCTGGACGCCTTCCTCGCCCTGCTGGTTCGCCATGATAGCCTCAACATCTTCTGGCGAGAGGATTCTTGCCATCGAGAGGTTCACCAGTGAGTTCGCAGACGCGTCGCCGGACATCCTCCCTATCCTCCCTCTGAGCTGGCGCCATTTCAGCTTCGTGTTTCCGCTCTTGGAGGTATAGATGATCCCGAGGACGTCTCTGGCGTTGATGAACGTGATGTCCCTGATCTTCTTG
>JAFLZE010000023.1 GCA_029785685.1 Nitrososphaerota archaeon
ACGGAGATGCCCCCGCGAGATGCGTTGAACCCCTTCCTGAGGATGAACGTCGCAGGCTTTTCCTTCAGTTCCACGAAGTCCTGCATGCTTTCCCTGATCCACAGCGGCTCGGAGGCCACCACCTCCTCGGGGTCCTTCCCGACCTTCCTGCAGTACCTGTAGAGCCAGCTGAGGTAGCACTCTCTGCTCCCCTCGCTCTTTATCCTCCGGGCGAGGTGGTTCAGGAGCCTCTGGACGCTCTTGTACTCGCTCTTCCAGCCGGTCACCTTCAGGTACGTCTCCCACATCCTCTCACCGTTGGTGAACGAGCCGTAGGCGGCCCGCTTCCGTGGCACTCTCGTCCGGCCTCCTTACGAGGAGCGTCCGGGGCCATTTAACGGGGGTTCTGTTCGACACAATCCACGAAAAAGGAGGACTACGGCCGGCACACGTCGGAGTCCTCGGGAGAGGGGTAAAACCCTCTCTCGTGGGCTTTTGCATTGGAACAAGCAATGGAGGCTAACCCAAGTGGGGTGCTAGATTATCCGAGACTTAAAGTGGGGATGAACACGAATCAGATTCTACCTTTCAATCTGTCTGGGCACAGGTAGGAGGTTACTTCGATGGAGATAGATTGCCCACATCCGAGTTGACTCCCCCGTCGTCCTGAAGTTCATCCTCGCTTGGGTTGACAACTAGCGCGAGCGACTGCGATGGCTCAGACTCTCCCTTCTAACGAAGGGTTTGCAGTCGGGCTGATCTGAACCACGGCAAAGAGGCGCTCGTGCTTCGAGTAGCAAGCACCAGGACGGCGCTGGCTGCCGTAAAGGAGTTGGTAAGACATTGTTTCAAGAAGCTCAGAGAATTGCAAGCGACTGTTGATTATTATTAGAACAGGGTTACCGGAACCGCGGTTCTATCAGAATTCAATGAGCTGATACAAGCAAGAACACGCCTCGGTAAGACAATGCCATTGGTCCCACTATCGGCATTTGTTGATGCCATGTGTCAAATAGCTACGGACGGAGAATTGAAGTCTGAAGAAGCGAAGAAATGTCGAAGAGAGCAGAAAATCCGGAACCGTGACAGTTTCGAGCCAGGACAGGCAAAGCCTGGGCGGAGGGAAGACACCTCTGCTGGGAATCATATTTCCCGAGCTTCGTCTGGAGCTCCTCCTCTTCCTTCCTGCGTCGCTTCCCCGCGATGAGGAAGAACCACGCGAAGAAGAATACAAGGGAGCCCACGAGCATGGGGATGATGAAGAACCAAATCCATGATATCTGGCTCGCAATGCCGACACGAGTGGGCACGCTCTGAAGGTTCCCGATAGCAAAGTTGGTCCCGCCCAGTCTGGCTATCGGGACAGTCCCGCAGATTGTGAATCCCGCTGTCGTAATGTCAGATGGATTCACCCAGGTGCTCCCGTTCCAGTATTGCATTCCGGTGCCGGCACCGACAATGGAATTGGTGATGCAGACGTGGGCGTTCAACCCGGTCGGGATGGTCCCGTTACCGACTACGAACACGTCGAAGTATCTGATCGCACCGGTAAAGGTCTCGGCGGTGACTCCGTAGGAGGGCAGGGTGAGGTTCGCGAGCTCGATTCTGAGCGTCGTGCCGGGGGCGTTCCCGAGGCCAGGGATGGAGACCGAGATTCCCGTCGTGGCCGTCTCGTCGACGACGGCCGTGCCGTTGGTCGAGGTCACTGGGAAGACGTCCGAGTGGTAGTTGCCGACGTTCGTGACTATGAAGGTCGTTGTCGCCACGTCTCCGGGGCGGGTCGCCACGTCGCTCCCGGTCGCGGTGACAGTTTCGGCCCCGGGGGGAGAAGATGGGACGCTGAACGTAGCCGAGAAGGTCCCGTTGGGACCTACAGTCGCTGCGGCTACCGTACCTCTGCTTATCACGATGTTGACCGTCGCACCAGGAGTGAACCCGGTTCCGTCCACGGTCACTGGAGTACCTGTGAGCCCCGAAGTCGGCGTGATAGCGATGGCGGGACCTCCAGCCGGAGCGGTAGTGAGGATAAAGACCGCGTAGGCGACGATTTGCCCGGTGCTAGCGTCGCTTACGACCACCAAGCCATTCTGGCCGAAGGCAGTGAGGACGGTTAGGGGAGGGACGGCGCCTGAGGAAGTTGAGGTGAACTCGTAGGTCGTCGGACATGGGGACATGGTGCTGAGAGTGACGCCCGGCTCGAAGCAGTAGTAGTAGTTACCACCAGGCGAGAAGTTGGAGCCGCTGAGGAAGATCAGTGTTCCCGGCGGGCCGGAGGTCGGCGTGATGGTGATGACGGTGGTGGACCCGACAGCCACCGTGTCCACGGGAGAACACGCGCTTTCAGGGGTGTGGGCCGAGTCGGTGACTTTGTAGGAGTATACCGTCGAGGTGGACGGTGAGGGAGAGAAGCTGGCAGCTGTCGCACCTGAGACAGGGCTGGCGCACCCTGCTCCCGCGTACCACTGGTAGGAGTATGGGGCTGTCCCGCCTGAGGGGCTGGCCGAGAGGCGGATGGACTGCCCAGCGCTGATGGTCGGGGCGGAGGGAGTTATCGGTCCGGCGATGAGCTCGCCGTTTACTGTCACGGCGTCACCCCCCACGCAGGACTTGGTGCCCGTCGCGTCGGTCACCTGGACCCAGTAGGTGGTGGTCGTGGAGGGTGAGACGGTGAAGCTCGAGCTGGTTCCCGATACCTGGCCGCTGCAGTCTGCCCCGGTGAACCACTCGTAGGAATAAGGACCAACGCCGCCACTGGGAGTTATGGTGAGGGTGATTGGTTGGCCGCCGTCGATGGAAGGTGAAGGTGGTTCTATCCCGCCAGGCGATAGGGTGGAGCCGTAGGTGACAGAGCTGGAAGAAGTCGCGGTGTTGCCGTCAGCGTCGGTGACGGTCAGGCCGACGGAGTAGCTTCCAGGGGCCCTGGCGATGACGGTGCATGACTGGTCGGAAGGCCCGCACCCCGAGGCGACGGACATTCCGCCTGGGAGGTTCCATGAGTAGGTGTAGGGTGAGGTACCGCCCGAGGCGGTTGCGGTGAACGTGACGGGCGAACCCAAGGTCGCGCTCACGGGAGCTGACACCAGGACGGAAAGGGGCGCAGGGCCGACCTTGAGGGTCGCCGGGGAAGAGGTCGAAACATCGTTGGCGCTGTCCGTGACCCTTACGCTCACCGAGTAGGACCCTGGGGCGGCGGAGGTCACTGTGCAGGTGTCGGCGGTGGAGTCGCACCCTGACACCACCGTGACGCCTGAGGGAATGCTCCAGTAGTAGGTATACGGCGAAGTGCCGCCTGTGGGGGTAACTCTGAAGGTGACGTCACTCCCCGCTTGAATTGTCGCGGTCGAAGGCGACAGCGGCCCCGCATGGAGCGAAGGCAGGGGAGCTGGGCTGTTTACCGTTACAGTGTCCCCCGCGGAACAGGCAGACTCAGGCGTTGAAGCAGAGTCGGTGACTTGGTAGTAGTAGGCGGTCGTAGAGGAGGGCGAAGCATCGTATGTAGAGGAGATTGCTCCGCTTATGGGGCTGGTGCAGCCAGCTCCAGTGAACCATTGATACGCGTAGGCGGTGGTACCGCCGTTCGGGTTTGCAGTAAGGAGCACCGATGAGCCGCTGGAGATGGTAGGCGATGGAGGTGTTATGGCTCCTGCGCTCAGGGCCGGGTTGACGGTCACCGCCACGGGGCTGGACGTCGAGACTGCGCCAGTCACGCTGTCGACGACGGTTGCACAGTAGTAGGTAGTTGAAGCGGGCGAGACGGAGACGCCAGTGAGCGGGCTCGTTCCGATGTTGGCATGCGCCGAACCTACTTGGGTGATGTCGAGGGCGCAACTTGTGGACGAGGAACCGCTGTAAATCGTTATCGTGAAGTCTGCCGTCCCGCCGGTCCAAGACACTTGGAGGGTGCCCGACTGCCCGCTGTCCAGAACGGCGGGTGAAGGCGTCGCGGTGACCCCGGAGATCGCCGCGTTGACCGTTACCAAGTCGGTTGGGGAGCTTACAGCCGGAGGATTGGTCGAGGCGTCTGTAACTTCGTAACAGTAGTAGGTGTTGGAAGTCGGCGATACCAACTGGATGGATGAGGTACCCAGGGGTGTCGTATCAGAGGTACAGGCCGCACTGGACCCTGAGTACCACTGGTAGGTGTACGAACCGGTTCCGCCTGATGGGTGGGCGGTGAGGGTCAATGATTGGCCGCTGTCGATCGTGGGGGATGCTGGGGTGATGGCTCCAGCCGAAAGAGCAGTGTCAACAGCTACCTGGTCCGTAGCTGAGCTAGTCGTGGGCGGGTTGGTGGATGTGTCAGATATGCTGTAGCAGTAGTAGGTGTTCGAGGTCGGCGACACTACCTGAGCGGATGACGTCCCGAGCGTTGCGGTGTCAGAGGAACAGGTGGAGCTCGAACCTGAATACCATTGGTAGGTGTACGCCCCCGTCCCTCCTGACGGATGCGCCGTGAGGGTTACCGACTGTCCATTGTCGACGGTCGGGGAAGAGGGAGTGACTGCGCCGGCCGAAAGAGCGGAATCCACTGTGACCAAGTCGGTCGCCGATGACACCGTGGGAGGGTTCGTCGAAGTGTCCGACAGTGAATAGCAGTAGTATGTGTTGGTTGTGGGTGAAACCACCTGTGTGGAAGCAGTTCCCAGTGTGGCGGTGTCAGAAGCACAGGAGGTGCTTGACCCGGAGTACCACTTGTATGTGTAGGAGCCGGTTCCGCCTGATGGATTAGCCGTAAGGGTGACGGACTGGCCGCTGTCTATGGTAGGACCATTTGGGGTCATTGCCCCCGCTGAAAGTGTACTGTCTACGGTAACTGCGTCGCCAGATGAGCAAGAGGTAGTTGAAGTGGAGTCAGTCACCTTGACGTAGTACGTGGTAGAGGAGCCAGGCGAGGCAGCAAGAGTGGAGGCCGTCGCTCCAGATATAGGAGAGGTGCTGCAGTCAGAGGAGGTATACCACTGATAGGTATAGGGGCTGGTCCCGCCGCTGGGATTGACAGCCAGCGTGACAGATTGACCGTTGTCTATTGTGGGAGATGAGGGGGAGATGGTTCCTGCAGCAAGGGGGACGTTGACTGTCACCAGGTCTGTGGCAGAATTCACGGTTGGAGTGTTGGTCGAAGTGTCCGTGACGGAGTAGCAATAGTAGGTATTCGACGTCGGAGATGGAGCGTAAGTCGATGAAGTCTGCCCGCTCACCGCCGAATCCGAGGAACAGGCCGCGCTGGACCCTGAGTACCACTGGTAGGCGTAGGAGCCGGTACCGCCCGAGGGGTGAGCCGTCAGGGTGACTGATACACCGCTGTTGATGGTCGGGCTAGTGGGGGTAATCGCGCCGGCAGTCAGCGCGGAATCCACTGTGACAAGATTGGCGGCCGAGGTCGACGTTGGCGGGTTGGTCGATGAATCTGTCACCGAGTAGCAGTAGTATATGTTTGATGTGGGTGAGACCGCCTGGGTTGAAGCGGTTCCAAGTGTCGTAATGTCGGACGAACACGTTGAACTCGAACCAGAGTACCACTGATACGTATAGGACCCGGTCCCACCGGACGGATGGGCTGTCAATGTGACGGACTGTCCGCTGTCGATGATTGGAGATGTCGGGGTCACAGCACCGGCAGCCAGTATTGCATCTACCGTCACTGTGAAAGTGCTTGAGCTTGCGGTTGGGGTCGGGGAAGAACCTGAAGTCACTCCGGCATCCGTGACGATATAGCAGTAGTAGTAGGTGCCAGCAGAAGTCGACGTTGGGACAGTATAGGTTGAAGATGTCGCCCCGCTGATGGAGGCATCGCTCGTGCTGCATGTTCCAGGGCTGCTGGCGCTGTACCATTGGTAAGCGAAAGTCCCCGTGCCTCCTGAAGGATGCGAAGTCAACAACAGCGACTGGCCGCTGTCGATGGTTGATCCTGGTGCTGTGATAGCTCCTGCAGAGGGGGAGCTGTCGACGGTGACGGCGTCCCCGCTCGAGCAACTTGTAGCGCTCGTCGAGTCGGTGACCAGCACGTAGTAGGTGGTTGTCGACGACGGAAACGGGGAGAAGGTTTGCGAAGTCCCTAGCACCGAGCCGCTGCAACCCGAGCCGGAGTACCATTGGTAGGTGTAGCCGGGGTTCCCTCCGGTGGGGTTGGCAGTGAGGGTCACCGACTGGCTGCTATCGATGGTCACGGGGGATGGAGAGATGGCTCCTGCAGAAAGGACGTTGTTTACGGTAAGGGAAGATCCTGACGTGGGAGAAGCCGCAGAATTCGAGTTGGCGTCGGTGACCTTGGCACAGTAGTAGTAAGTGTTGGCGGAGCCCGGCGAAGTGAAACTCAGAGTTTGTGGCGACGATGACGCGCCGGTCACCTGTCCAGCCTGAGTGTCGGCGCTCGAGCAGGAAGAACTCGACGTGCTGTAATAGAGGGTGACCGTGAAGGTTCCGGTCCCGCCTGACCATGAGACGCTTACAGAGTCAGACGTGGTGGGCCCGACAGGGTCCGCCGCGAACGACCCGAGCGAAACGCTGGACGGGAGCGGGTTCGCCGTGACTGTCGTCGGGGTCGAGGTCGTGGTTACCGGGGTCGAGGCGCTGTCGGTCACCTTCAGCTCGAATGAGTAGACACCGGATGTTGTGAGGGTCCCCGTGGACTGAGTGTAGGTCGTGACCCCGGCGCTGCATGAGAAGGAAGAGCCCAGGTTGCTGTAGCTGCTGGCGCCAGGGGCCTCCTGCAGCCACTGACAAGTGTAGGATGATGTGCCGCCGCTGAAGGCCGAGGTGACAGTGAGCGATGTCGAACCGCCCACGTCGAAGGCCGGTGACGCTTGAGAGATAGCAGGGGCGCTCAACGGTGTGTTCACGGTAACCTGATCGGTGCCAGACCCGGATGTGGGAGCGGGAGTCGACCCGGACGTCACCCCCGTGTCAGTGATGATGTAGCAGTAGTAGTAGATCCCGGACGTGGTTGAGGTCGGAACTGCGTAGGAAGCAGAGGTGGCGCCGCTGATCGGTGCGTCACCAGTGGTGCAGGTTCCGGGAGAGCTTGCGGTGTACCATTGGTAGGTGAAGGTTCCAGTGCCCCCTGTGGGAGCTGGGGCTGTGAGTAGGACGGACTGACCCTGGTCGATCACAGGGGTCGAGGGTGTTACCGACCCTGCCACAGGCGCGCTGTCAACGGCGACCGCGTCCCCGCTGGAGCAGGCCGTCGCGTGGGTCGGCGTTGCCGAGTCTGTGACATATACGAAGTAGGTTCCGGCCGACGAGACAGAAAGGGAGGACGCCGTGCCCAGGACCGTCCCTGAGCACCCTGACCCAGAATACCACTGGTAAGTATAGGGTGAGGTGCCGCCATATGGGTTCGCAGCAAGCGAAATCGACTGCCCGCTGTCAATGGTCGGAGTGGAAGGCGAGATGGCGCCTGCATTCAGAGCGACGGCGGTCACGGCGACTGTAGCAGGCGTCGAAAACCCCTGAGGTGTAGGTGAATTCGACCCGTCGGACACTTGAAGCTCAAAGCTCCAAGTCCCGGATGTTGTGAGGGTCCCCGTGGACTGAGTGTAGGTCGTGACCCCGGCGCTGCATGAGAAGGAAGAGCCCAGGTTGCTGTAGCTGCTGGCGCCAGGGGCCTCCTGCAGCCACTGACAAGTGTATGGTGAGGCACCTCCGCTGAATCCGGAGGTCATCGATAGAGAGGAACTCTGACCCTGGTCTATAGACGACGGCGTGGCCGCGATGGTGGGAGCGACCAGCGCTGGGTTTACAGTGATGGTCACTTCAGCCGTCGCCGTGTCGGTTGTGACCGTGTCAGTGACGATCAGGCAGAAGTAGTAAGTGCCTGCGGCGGCCGGCGTGTAGTCCAAGGTCGATGACGTATAGGAGGAGCCCAGGCTCGTCAATGAAGAACATGAAGCGTCTGTGCTTGAGTACCACTGGTAGGTGAAACCGTCTGTTGTCGCACAGTTTATCGTAGTAGTGACTTTGAAGTCCTCGCCCTTGTTGATCTTCTGATTGGGATTGTTGAATGTGATGCACCCTGTCGTGCCGTAGGCTGCAGAGGTGATCGGTGTCCCGGTAGCGCAGGTGGAGTTGGCGCATACAATAATGAAGACATTTCCGAACGAGGAGCTTGGGACCGTGTCAGTGATGCCGGACGGTATGTTGCCAGAGGCATCAGTGGTGAAGGTCCCGTCGGGATGGGATGAGGATGGAGTGCTGCCGGCGTCCAGGCACAGGTTAGAGTGCGCCGTTCCTGACGCAAAGCAGTACCCTTCCACTGTGTTGGCAGAGTAACCTGTGCCCGACAGCGTGACGACCGTCCCCTGGCCGCCGGAGGACGGGTTTATCGCCAGGGTCGCTGTGCCGCTGCCAGCGCGCGTTGGGCCAGCAACTGGGATGATGGCGAGCGTGGCCGAGGTCAGCAGCAGGACCGCGACCAGCAGAGACCTTAGCGCACGGGAGTTCACGATCTATCTCCTCGCCACCACTACCTCGCAGACGTCGTCCCCCTTCGAGGTGCAGAGCTCCTCCCAGGCCCTGAACTGCTCTCCCTCGAGGACGCTCATTGTCCCCTTCAGTAGTCCTACTGTGAAATGGCAGAGCGGAGTCTCGCCCCCGAGCCTCAGCTTGTTGAAGGCGCATCCCTTGATCCTGAAGTTGACCTGGTCAGATTTGTGCGATGTGAAAGCCTTTAGGACATCCGAGTCGAACACGAACTGCCCCCACCCCACCTCGCTGAGGCTCGCTACGATGTCCGCCATCGAATCCTCGGTGAACGGCGTCTCCTTCTTCTGTCGGGTCGCGAGCTCGGCACCAAGCGCCCCGCCGATTTCGTCCATTATGATGGGGGCCCTGGACGGGTCGCAGGTGTAGATCCGCTTGCAGATAGAGCTCCAGGTGTCTATGTCGACGGCTACGACTCTCCGCCCGTCCCTGACGCTGGTCAGCACTCCGGGGATGGTGTGCGTGAAAGGACGTGGGTTCTCGGAGGAATGCGGCAGTAGTACCAAGTGTTTAACTGTTCAACTGTTAAACTCGTAATTATATAAGCTCAGCGCCACGCCTTCGACCACATCGCTCCCAGAAAGGGACATAAGCCGATTAGATTCCCACCAGAACGTGCGACGGCTTCCTACCGGCGTGGAAGGCCTGGACGAGATTCTTGGCGGAGGGTTCGTCCCGGGAAGCTGCGTGACCATATCAGGGGGCCCGGGGAGCGGGAAGTCGACGCTTTGCTCACAGTTCCTATACCACGGGTACAAGGAACTGGGGGAGAACGGGGTTTATGTCACCTGCACAGAGAGCCCCGAGGAGATCAAGAATAACTTCAGGGACCATGGGTGGGACATCGACGAAGCAATTCGCAAGGGGAAGATCAAGATCCTCGACATGAGGCCTGTCCTAGCTACCGAGTCGGGACTAATCACCAGAAACGAGGCGCTCTTCGAAGGGGAGACCATCCCGTTCAGCGTGGTCGCCAAGGGAACCCTGGATGAAATCAGACGGTCACATGCGAGGAGGGTAGTTCTCGACTCTATCACCACCATAGCGATGCAGTACTCTGGCGAGTTCCAAGTGAGGCAGGGGCTGCTGGGGCTTGTCCAGGGGCTGTCGAACGAAGACTGCGTCAGCCTTCTGATCGTCGAGACAATCGGGGCCAAGAACATCATCCCGGCCGAGTGGGCGCTTTCGCACGGCGTGGTCCTGCTCAACTACACCAGCGAAGCGGCCGAGGTAATCAGGTCGATACAGGTGGTCAAGATGCGAAGGACGGCGCACGACCAGGCTGTCTATGGAATGGAAGTCAGCAAGGATGGGATAGTCGTCCACACCGATGTTAAGGTCTAGAGTCAGTATAGGTTCGCGAGCCTGAAGAAGACCTTCTTCCCGACCCTCTTGCGCGCCAGCGCGCCAAGCCTGACTAGCTGGTTCAGGTAGATTGTCTCCACGCTTCGGTTTCTTCCTGTCTTCTGACCTACCGCGGAGGCGTCGGCTTCGCCGAGAACCCGCATCGCCTGGAGGGACTTCGTCAACGAGTTAGGGAGCTCACCGAGCTTCAGGTCGCCCAGGGCCGAACCGGGTTTGGGGAGGGATACTCCTGCCCTGAGCATCTCCTCTAGCGCGGTGACGCGAGCTTCAAGCCGCTTGAGTTTGCTGGCCGTGTCGTTCCTATGCGTGGTGTTAGACAAATAGAGCTTGGTCATTGGAGAAGTGTTCAACAATTAAACCCTCTCCCGAATCCGCGCCCTCAACAGTTAAAACGAGTTGGGTTGCTCTAAAAGGCGCGCATTGGAGCAGGAAAGGAGTAGCCATCCACTCGCGGAGGGAGCGCGTGAGGCAAAGCGACCAGGAAAGCTCGTCACTGGGCATCAGATTCTTGACAAGATCCTGACGGTCTACCAGGGCAACTCGATACTGATGCTGGACGAGACCTACTCGGAGGCGAGGAACTTCATGCAGCTCATCATAGAGAAATACAATCCGGGGCTGAAATTCGTCGAGATAACGGACAGGATTTCCCTGGCCAATAGGGAGAACCTAGAAGTCCTCACCGGAGACACTCTTGCAGACAAGGTCGTCAGGGTGAACGCAATCAGGAGGAAGCATGCGGGCGAGATACTAGTCCACTCGTATCTGCCGTCGCTCCTGATCAGCCAGCCCCAGGACAACGTCCTGAAGTACGTCGACGGCTGGAAGAACGCTGCGAAGGAGTTCGAGACGGTCGAAATCTTCCTTATGCCCTCCAACTCCTTCAAGGAGACAGAACGGAAGCTGATCGCGCTTCTGGACTGCCGCGTCGAGTTCAGCGTCACCAGGAAGGACAGCAGGATGGCGAAGTACTTTGTAATCTCCGGGTGCTGCAGGGCGGAGTTCAACATGAAGGAGTTCGAGTATCTCGTCGAGGGCGACAAGCTCCTCGTTGAGTGGGAAGGGAGCCTCACTGACAGGCCCGCCCAGATTTCAGAAGGCGCACTGGAAAAGAAGTATGGAGAGATCGTCGAAAAGCCAGCGACATTCATCATACAGAAGGGGGCCAACTCGGAGAGGGCTGCGCTCACCGTGTCCGACTACACCCTAATCCACCAGATTATCGGGATGTCTGCGGGAGAAGTCAGCGCGCTCTTCCCCGAAAGGCCAAAGGAGATCCTGCAGCGGCTCGCCAAGTGGGACCTTGCGGGCGTAGTGTCGTTCAAACGCGACTTCTCCAGGTCGGCGGGACCGATTCCAGAATCCAAGGATGCGGGCTATTCGGTGCTCAACGCGCTTAGGCTCCTTCTCCCTGACAGGCTGGTCGCCTGGAGCTACAAGATGGGGACGCAGGCAGTCCCGCTGGAGTACTTCGTGGCGAACAGGGAAGCGCTGAGCACGGTGATTGACATGCTCACTGAAAACGCGGCGAACAAAGACAAGAACGACTACTTGAAGTCGATGCCCCAGATCGAGCGGTCGGTGTTGGAGATGGCCGCGAGGAGGGCGGCGCTGCTGGAGGTGCCGAGGCACCACGAATCCACCGCCGCTGCCGCGGCCAGGAAATACATTCCCAAGATAATGAGGGTGAGCCTACTGAGCGCATTCATATTGAGGTCGAAGATCGACAAGATCTCTGATACCGAGTACCACATCGTAGTTCACAACTGCTACATCTGCGGCAATCAGACCACCAAGGTACCCATGTGTTCCTCCGTTTCGGGGGGCCTGGAAGGGGTCTGCGGGACCGTGTTCAAGCTGAAGGCGGATTGCACCGAGGTCAGATGCAAGGCCCTGGGGGACAGGAACTGCGAGTTCAGACTTCGGCTCTACTCCTAGTCGAATGGTCCGACGACGTCCCTCCCGAAACACGCATAAAGTGAACCTCTCATAAGGGGGGCCGTTGCACAGGTTCGCACACATCGCGGATGCGCATCTCGGGGCGCATCGGGAGCCAAACCTCCAGAAGCTCGAGTTGCGGACGTTCGACTCGACGATGAAGAAGTGCGTCGAACTCGGCGTGGACTTCATCCTTGTGTCCGGGGACCTCTTCCACGTGGGGATCCCTGACCTAGGCGTCGTGGATGCGGCGCTGAAGAGTATGATGGAGGTCCAGCGCCGTGGGATACCGATCTATGCTATCTATGGGAGCCACGACTACACCCCCAATGGGACCTCGGTCATAGACATCCTCAACACCGCGGGAGTGCTCAGCAACGTGTTCAGGCCGACCTTCGACGGCGACAGCCTCCACCTCGGAGTGACCGTCGACGAGAAGACCGGGGCGAAGATAGCCGGCATCTCAGCGCGGAAGATAGGCCTCGAGAGCAGGTACTTCGTCGCGCTCGACAGGGGGGCCCTGGAGGCCGAGCAGGGGTTCAAGATATTCGCCTTCCACAGCGGGCTTACTGAGTTGAAGCCTGGGCACCTCAGCGCCATGGAGTCTGTGGACTCCTCGCTGCTCCCCAAGGGGTTCGACTATTACGCAGGGGGGCACATCCACGAGAGAGGCGAGTTCAGGCTGCCTGGGCTGGAAAACATAGTGTTCCCTGGCCCGCTGTTCACAGGCTATGGTCGAGACCTCGAAGCTACGGCCAAGGGGGAGAGGCGGGGATTCTACGTCGTCGAGTTCGACGAGCATGTGAGGAGCAAGAAGTTCGTCCCGATGAACTCGTTCGAGGGCGTCTTCAGGGAATACGACCTGACGGGACGGAATGCCCCAGACGCGGGATCTATGATCGCGGAGGACTTCAAGGGGGTCAACGTGGCCGGGAAGTTGGTCGTCGTCAGGGTATTCGGGGAGCTCGCCGGGGGGAGGGCATCAGAGGTAGGGCTGGCGGGGCTGCGCTCCAACCTTTCCGAACGGGGGGCCATCCACGTCTACCTCAACAGGAACGCCCTGAAGTCGAAGGAGGCGACGGGTCACGTCTTCTCTGGGGAGGAGCCTTCTTCTATCGAGAGGAAGCTCTTCGAGAGCGAAGCTGGGAAGGTCGACGTGGCGGAAGAGCACCTCCGAGGGCAGCAGGGGGCCGAGGTGGGCATCGAGCTCCTGAGGCTCTGGCGCCAGCCCCCGAAGCTCGGGGAGACGAAGAAGGACTACGCCGGGAGGATGGTCAGGGAGGGGGTGCACGCGCTGGAGAAGGAGAAACAGAGTTGATAATCAAAGAGATCGAGCTCACCAACATCAGGAGCCACGGGCACTCGGTGATCAAGTTCCCGCCAGGCAAGACCCTGCTGGAGGGAGACATAGGCTCGGGCAAATCCAGCGTGCTGATGGGGATTGAGTTCGCCCTCTTCGGCCTGGGGTCCGAGTCTGGGAGTTCCGTCCTGAAGCTGGGGCAGGACAGCGGCGAGGTGAGGATGGCCTTCGATGTCGACGGGTCGGAGTACCAAATCACGAGGAGGCTCCAGAGGAAGGCCGGGAAGGTCCAACAATCTGACGGAGAGCTGAAGACGCCCGGCGAGACGCTCGTACTGTCGCCGAGCGAACTGAAGGAGAGAGTGCTCGAGACGCTCGAGTTCAACGAAGCCCCCGACCCGAAGGCCCAGAGCTGGATTTACCGCTACGCGGTCTACACTCCCCAGGAGGAGATGAAGAGCATCCTGGCCCTGGCCCCGGAGCAGCGCCTCCAGATACTTAGGCGGGCGTTCAGGGTCGAGGACTACAAGATCGCTGCCACCAACGCGGACGAGTCAGTGAAACACATCAGAGAAGAGGCCCGGGAACAGGATGGCATCGCCAGGGGGATGGGGGAGCTCCGCTCTCAGGCGCAGAGGCTGCAGGCGGATGAAGAGAAGCACAAGGCTGATTTGACCCGGCTGGAAGACGCGGAGACAGCGGACGAGGGTCAGCTGCGGGTGGCGAAGGCGGAAAAGGAAGCCCTGCAGAAGCGCGAGGTCAGCCTGCAGAACGTCAAAGCAGAGAAAGAGTACTATGAGCGGCTTGGGGCGGACGCCGCGAAGGATGCGGCCGAACTCGGAGACGAAATCGCGGAGCTGAGCGGAAGTCTCCGGGGGCTCGAGGCCGCACTCGCGCGGTCAGAGCTCGGGCGCCCCTCTGCCGCCAGCTCCCTCCCCGAGCTCAAGAGAAGGGAGAGGACCCTCGAGGCGAAGGCAAGGAAGCTCGCCGAGCTCAAGGCTGCCACCGAGACCAAGCTCTCGGACTACGAGTCGATAATGAAGAGTGGCGTCTGCCCTGTCTGCGACCGGGCGGCTGAGGCTCACGACTTCGAAGACAAGAGGGCGAGGAAGGACGCAGAGAGGAACCACCTGGCCGAAGAGCTGGCGTCGGTCGAA
>JAFLZE010000024.1 GCA_029785685.1 Nitrososphaerota archaeon
TAGGTTGGGGGTGAGGGAGCTCCACGAGAGGCGCAGGGCGGTGTACCTGGGGGCGGCCGCCGGGGCGGCCGCGGCGCTGGCGGCCATAGCCGTGCTGAACCTCCTCCTCGGCGTCAGCCTCCCGTTCCCCCTCCCTTCGACCATGCTCCTGGTCGGGGTCGCGTTCATGGCCGTCCCCGGGATGGTCGACTGGATGTTCGACCGCTGGAGGGGGAAGATAGACGACGCCCTCCCGACGTTCCTCTCCGACGTGACCAGCAACGCGAAGACAGGCTTCAGCCTCACCCGGTCGCTGGAGATGGCGGCCGACAACGACTACGGGCCCCTCACCAGGGAACTGGTCAGGATCAGGACCCAGCTCTCATGGGGGGTCCCCTTCGAGGACGCCATCCGCATGGAGATGAAGCGCCTGGACTCGAGGATAGCGAAGAGGACCTTCGGGGTGCTGCTGGAGGCGAACAGGTCCGGGGGGAAGGTGGAGGAGATGCTCGAGGCCATCCAGAGGCACACCATGGAGCTCCACCAGATCGAGAAGGAGGTCAGGACCTCCCTCAAGCCCTTCACCCTCACAACGTATATCGCTGTCTTCATATTCCTCGGGATCGCCATAGTCATGATAGACACGTTCTTCGCAGGCCTCATCAGCACCCAGGGCTCGGCCGCCGGGGCCGCCGTCGCCTTCCAGGGCCTGCAGGGGATAAGCCTCTCGTCCATCAAGAGCGCGTTCTTCCAGGTCGCCCTGGTCGAGGCTGTGATAGGGGGGCTGGGGGCGGGGAAGCTGGGGGAAGCGTCCTTCGCAGCGGGGATCAAACACATCATCATACTCGTGGTGGCCACCGTGCTGGCGTTCCAGCTCTTCGTAGGGTGATGATGGAGTGCAGGCACCAGCCCCCAGGATAGAAGCGACCCGGCTCTACAGCGACCCCAACGCCAGGGAGCTCCTGCGCCGGATGCTCACCGAGAACGTCCTCCTGGAGCCGGTCATAGGCGGGGACGGGCGGGTCCACTACCTCCTGGCCGAGGAGGTGCTGGGGCTGGAAGTGGACGTGAAGGGGTGGATAGGGGAGATGGTGGAGCAGGCGATACTCAGGAAGGCTTCGAGCAGGCAGGTGATAATGTGCCCGGCCCACATGAGGGCCGACCCCATGGTCATGGTGGAGTGCCTGAAGTGCAGGTCGAAGACGTCGGTGAAGAGGTCCCTGGTGGAGCACACCTACTGCGGCTACATAGGGGACGACTCGCGCTTCGACAAGAACGGGACCCTCCAGTGCCCGAACTGCGGGAGGCCCATACGCGCCCAGAACGAGCTCAGGGTCTCCGGCGTGTGGTACGAGTGCCAGAACTGCCTCTCCAAGACCAGCACCCCCAGGCTTGTATTCGTCTGCAAGGAGGGGAACCACGAGTTCTCCACCGCCGACCTCGCCCTGGTCGCCATAGACGCCTACTCGGTGAACGAGAAGGCCCTGGTGGAGCTGAGGAACACCCTGCTCCTCGACCCGGAGCTGGCTGCCATGCTCACGGGGA
Organism: Nitrososphaerota archaeon; assembly: GCA_029785685.1. The sequence continues at coordinate 1,525 of JAFLZE010000024.1, forward strand.
TGGGGTACGAAGTCTCGGCCCCGGCCAAGGTCCAGGGGCAGTCCGGGTCGGTCCACTCGCTGGACGTCTACGCCAAGAAGGACGGGGAGACCGTGGCCCTCCAGGTGGCCGTCGACACGAAGCCCGTCGACCCCAGCGCTGTCATAGCGTTCTTCGCCAAGGCCTTCGACATAAAGCCCAACAGGGCGGTCCTGGTGACCATCCCGGCGGCGTCGGAGGACGCTAAGAGGCTGGAGACGGGCTACGGCGTCTCCCTGGTCGAGGACTTCGACGGGTCCGGCGTGGTGAGGAAGGTGAAGGAGGTCCTCGAGGCCGCGACCAGGTCAGCCTAGGGCCTGGAGCCCAGGAAGGAGAGGAGGGCCTCGTTGAAGGCCCCGGGCTGAGAGATGTTCACCAGGTGGTCGGCCCCCCGGACGAGTATCCTGGACGACCTGGGTATCTTCTGGTGGACCCTTTCGGCGAGGGTGATCTGCCCGGGGACGTCGCTGTCCCCCCAGATCAGCAGGGTGGGGGCGCGTATCTCCCCGAGCCTCTTGAAGGCGGGCTGGGCCTTCGGGCGCCTCAGCTCGGCGAAAGGCGTCGTGAACACATGGTAGTTGTCCCTGGCTATGGACGCGACCCTGGGCTTCGCTTTCCCCAGGGACTGCCCCATTATCGCGAGGTGGACGTCGATGGCCTCCTCCACCTTCCCGCGCTTCATGGCCTCTTCCCAGCGCTCCCACTCCCTGTCCCTGGCGTGGTCCATCTGCTCCTCCTGGGGGCTCCCGTACTCGTAGCCGTCGACCGTGGGTGCGACGAGGACCAGGCCGCTGACCCGCTCGGGGTAGGTCAGGGCGAAGTCGATGGCGACGCTCCCGCCGTTGGAGATCCCCACCGGGATGACCGACTTCACCCCGGCGTGGTCGAGGAGCTCCTTGAGGTCCCGCTCGTCGTCGTAGGGCCCGGCGGGCCTGTCGGACAGCCCGGACCCCCTCAGGTCGTACCTCAGGGCCCTGTAGCCCCTCTTCGGGAGGAGCTCGAACTGCTCGTCCCACATCCTCCTGTCGAGGAAGCCCGCATGCATGAGGACGACCACGGCCCTGTCCTTCGCGTCCCCGGCCACCTCGTAGTACAGCTTCCCGCCGCCCACCTGGGCGTAGGCCCCCGCAGGCGTCAAACCACCATACCTCCCGCGCCATCCGCTTGTAAAGGCGTCGCGGTCTCGCGCTCCGCGGGGGAGACGGGGGCGGGCGAGATTCTCCTTTGGCTGCACCGGCGGATGTTACACCTCCTTAAGTCAACTTCATGCCCCTCGCGACAAAGTGACATGATGAGATGACCGGGGGCTGTATCAACGAAGCCAGGACTCTCTCGTCCCCCTCCCCCGGACCGCTCTCCCATCGAGGCGGGCCCTAGGCAATGAAGATGGACAGAAGGAGGGGGGTCAGCGAGATGATCGCCACCCTGCTCGTCCTCGCCATCGTCGTCGTGCTGGGGACCGTGGTCTTCGCCTTCGGCTCGGCGGCGTTCACGAGCTGGTCCCAGGGGTTCGGCAACCTCATAGGCCTGAAGACCAGCCAGCTGGAGGAGACCTTCATCGTAGAGTACGTCCAGTTCAACGGGACCTACCCGACCCAGACCGTGGTGGTGACCGTGAGGAACGTGGGGAGCATCACCACGGAGGTCGCCAGCATCGCCATAAGCAACCTGACCAGCTTCACGGGGACCGGGTCCCAGTTCCTGGAGTTCAGCGGGCCGACCCAGATCGCGGCCGCCCCCCCGAACCCCACGGACACCAACGCCTGCGTGGCGCCGGCGGGGGAGAACTACTTCGTGGTGGGGGTGGGGTACTCCTGCTCCTTCAGGGTGAGCTACCACTGGGTCTCGGGGACCGCCTACAACGTGGTGGTCTCGACGGCCAGAGGGAACACGGTCACCCTGTACTGGAAGGCGTAGCGAGAGATGAAGATGAAGCGGCGGGGGGTGGGGACAGTGGTGGGGATGGCGATATTCCTCGTCCTGGCCCTGCTGATCGCCGGCCTGTTCTTGGTGGTCTTCGAGGAGTACACGGGCTACCAGATGGCGGTGAAGCAATACGACGCCGCCCAGCAGGCGAAGGGGCTCGGCAACACCCAGATCACCGGGGTGAGCTTCGGCTCAAGCGCCACCAGGGGGCCCTACGACGCGAGGAACGGGCCCACTGTCGCCAGCCCGCTGCTCCCGTACAACTACACCAACGGGTACCAGCCCGTCTGCGAGAAGAACTCCCCCTACTACGCCACCCTCTGCCACACGGCGACGCACAACCCCCCGTCCACCTACCCCCAGGCCATCCCGCTCCCGCTCAGCTTCGCCTCCCAGGACAGGCTCGCGGAGTACACCCCGATCCAGAACGAGAACTTCACCACCAGCACCTCCGGGTGGACGTCCGACGTCTCCTACCCGTCGGGGTCGGGGGTGAGCTCGGGGCTGCTGGCCGGCTACGACCCGACGGACACGTCGCTGGCGTCCCCTGGGTCCCCCTCGGGGCCGGGGGTCCTGTTCATCAGCTCGAACATCAACCCGCCTAGCACCGGGAGCGGGTACATCGTCGAGTGGAAGTACGAGATGTACGTGGCCATGAGCACCTTCGGGGTCTCCTCCCCCTGCACCGGCGGGTGCCCCAACGCCTACTTCAGCTACGCGCAGTTCCTCAGCGGGTTCTACCTCGGGGTCCCGGAGCTGAACGACCTCTACGTCCAGTTCTCCATCCAGGACCCGGCGGGGAACAACTACACCATCCCCATCCCGACGAACCCCGGCAGCAGCTGCGCGACCGGGAAGCTCTGCTTTTCGACGTCGTCGACGGTGGAGACGCAGTGGTCCGAGTCCACCGGGATCAACATGACCACCCTCACTGCCAACAGCGGCCCCAACGCGGGGAGCACCCAGCGGGTGTTCACCAAGACCGGATTCTACATACTCACCCTGCGGGCGGAGTTCAGCCTGAAGAGCGTGTCGGGGAAGGGGAACGCGCTGCAGGAGGTGCGCATGTTCTTCGACGATATCGGCATCGGGCTCTACTATCACGCCAACGTCGTCGACCAGACCCTGGACTACATCATCCCCTCGTGCCTCACATCCACTGACGCCACAAATTCTACCGAGTGCCCCAACGGGGCGACTGGGGAGTCCCCCGGCGTCCTCTCCCAGGTCTCCTTCAACTTCCTGGGGAGCGCCTCCTCGACGGCCAACATCTACATTTTCGTGAACGAGTTCGCCCAGGCCCGTCCAGTGGGGACCGGGGCCAGCGCGAGCTATGTCTTCGACTGGAGCCAGATAGACACGTCCACCATATCGAACGGCCCGTTCAGCTTCAGCTGGAACAACGGGGTCTTCGACGTGAGGCTCTTCGTCAGCCAGAACCGGCTGGTCTTCGGGAACACGGCCATCCCTCCGATCCCGGCGGGGTCGGTCGAGTTCAGGTTCTACGTGATCCAGCCGCGGGCGACCAACCCGTCCACCCTGACGCTCACCGTGTCGTCCGGGAGCGCCACCACCGACGCCTGGCCCAACAACAGCCACGTCACGGTCGGTCTCGAGAACTTCAGCAACCTGATGGGGGCGACGTCGCACCTGGTCAGCCTGTGGGTCGTGAACTCCACCGCGACGGTGAACTACAACACCGCGTCGAACCCCGAGTTCGACGTGTACCTCAGCCCCGGAGAGACCTACTCGCTGACCCTGAACTACCACTGGGTGAGCGGGGGGTACACCTTCATCATCGTGACCTCCACCGGCGCGGAGTACACCTTCGTCACCAGCCCGCCGTAGCTGGACGGAATGCGAAAATACTTATCTAGTATTCAATACTCCATAGGTATCTATGGGAGCCTGGATCCCACGATGGCTCGCCGCCTCGTACGAGTCGCTCCTCGAAAGGTTCGAGGGGTCCTCGTTCACGTCAGAAGAGGCAGCCAGGGCGGGGGTAGCGAAGCCACAGGTGGTCCTCCCCAGGCTTGAAAAGGCCGGGTGGCTGCACCGCCACGGGCGGGGGGTGTATTCGACCGCGGACCCCAGGGTCGCGATCCGTTCCTGCTTCGGAGATGACTGGAGGTCGAAGGTCCCACAGAAGCAGTTCGTCGCCCTGATCGAGTCCGCCCTCGGTTCGATGCTTTCGGGGTACCAGCGACGGCTGGAGGGGGCCGTGCTCTACGGCTCCGTGGCAAGGGGGACGGCGAAGGAGACCAGCGACATCGACATCATCGCCCTCGTCGAGGGGCTCCCCGAATCTTACGGCGAGAGGGTCAGGGAGGCGGCGCAGATGGTTCGCGGCGTGCCGATCCGAGCCGAGGGGGAGCCCCCTGGGGCGTTCCACGACCTGGGGTTCGTCCTCCTGCGGCCTTCGGAGCTGGAAGAGCCCTACCCGTTTCTCCTGGACGTCGTCAATGACGGGGTCATCCTCTACGACAGGGACGGCTCAACGGCCGAGAAGCTCCTCAAGATAAAGCGGGAGTTCGAGAAGATGGGGGCGGTCCGCACCCAACTCGCCGACGGCTCCTGGTACTGGGCCCTGGAGGTGCCCCGGCTTCGGACTGGCTGAAGCTGGCTGAGGACCTCCTCAGAAGGGCGGAGGCGAGGAGGAAGGACGCGACGGCGGCCCTGGGGAGGGGTGACTACCCCGAGGCGGTCAGGTACAGCCAGGAGCTGGTCGAGCTGTCTCTGAAGGCGTCCCTGAGGATGGTCGGAGTGGAGTACCCCAAGGTCCACGACGTCGGGAAGGTCCTCAAGGCCGAGAGGAGGCGGTTCCCTCCGTCTTTCTCCGACCGCATCGAAAGGCTCGCGGACGTCTCGAAGGAGCTGGCGGAGAACCGGGCGGCGGCCATGTACGGGGTCGAGGCCCAAGGGAAGGGGGCGAGCGAGATCTTCGGGAAGGAGGAAGCCGAGGCGAGCCTGGCAGAAGCGAAGGAGGTCCTTGAGAGGGCCCAGGCGCTCAGGGGCGAGCTGGCTGGCCCCTCAGGCGGCTGAAGAATTTCTTCACCGCCGTTATATTGGGTCGAGCATAGCTGACAGCCTATGAAGGTCTCGCAGAGGAAGGCGGTCTCGCCGATAATCGCGACGCTCCTGCTCATAGCGATAGCCGTCGCTGCTGGGATCATAGTGTACGTTTTCGTGAACGGGCTCGCTGGGAACCTGACAAAGTCGGGAGGGAGCCAGGTGACCGACCAACTCTCGCTTAGTGCTTACACTTACAATCTCTCGCCGACGGCAAACGTCACCATCTTCGTCCAGAATACCGGAACCGGTCCCACCAGTATTTCATCGTTGTACTTCGACGGAACCTTAATGACTCTTCCGACTGGGAACGGCATCTCCCCCCAGTCATGTGCACGGATTTCGAACACTGTCCCGGTCGGAACCACGTGCTCCGTATCGTTTACGCCCAACCCGGTTGGCTCCGCTGGGACTTCGCATTCGGTGAAGCTGGTAACCACGAACGGAGGTGAGTTCACCTACAACGTAGTAGCGGGGAGCTCGGGTTAGAGTGAAACTGACCCAAAAGCGTGCTGTGAGTCCAATCATCGCCACGTTGCTGCTTATCGCGATCGCCGTTGCTTCAGGCATACTCGTCTACGTGTTCACCGGAACCCTTGCCGGCAATCTCACCAAAAGCGGAGGGAGTCAAGTTACAGAGCAGATCAGTATGGATGCGTACAACTTCCAGGGTTCGACCCTTACAGTTTACCTGAGAAACACGGGAACTTCAAGCGCTAATCTCACCTCAATCTACTTTAACGGCGTCCCCGTTACCACCTTCACCTTTACAGCAAGCGCAGGTTGCCTACCTGCCTCGAGTGCGGTCTACAACAACTGTCCGGCCGGAGGCACTACGGCTCTCGCCTTCACACCGTCGCCTGCACCATCCTCGGGAACTTCAAACTCGGTCAAAATCGTAACTGCCAACGGCGCCCAGTTCACCTACAGCGTGGTGGCAGGGCAGACGGGGTAAACAACTCCGACCAACCTCGAACTACGCCCTCCTAGTAGCAAAACACTACCAAAAACACATGATATCGGGACCGACAAAATCGCAGAGGCTATATAGGAGACATATAGCCTCGACCTCTATATCTTGGCCTACGAAGGCCAGCGCGCAGAAACTGAGCAGTCTGCTCCTGGAATCAAGTTAACCAACCTCGGTCTGACCGGCCTCGAGTACGTGCTCGGGGGCGGCCTGCCGGAGAACTCCGCATACCTGCTGACGGGCGGGTCTGGGACCCACTACGTCACGTTCGCCAACCAGGCGATCTACAACCACCTCTCGAAGGGAGGGAGGGCGGTCTACTACAACCCGGAGACGCCCCTCTCGGACACGGTCGAGGACATGGCGCTCTACCACTGGAACGTCAGGGAGTACCTCGACGACAGGTCCCTGGTCTACTCCCGGCCCATGCCGCCGCAGCTGCAGACCCTCTCCGAGCTGATGCAGGACAACCCCATGGAGGAAGTGATCAGGCTCGGCTCCTCTTTGAACGGCCTGACCAAGGACTTCGTCGAGAAGCTGAAGGAAGGGCGCTGGAGCGTCTTCAACCCCAGCTATCTCATGAGCGTTTATCCCCAGCAGGAAGTCACGGACCTTGTCATGTTCTGGGTCGGCGCCGTGCACAAGTACGGCGGGGTCCACTTCATCACCCTGCCAGAAGGGGTCCACGATGAGAAGCACGTCAATTTCATCAAGAGCCTCGTCGACGGAGTGCTCTCGTTCAAGTTCGCGCAGGGGTTCGGGCAGGCGGAGGGAGAAGTTGAGATCCAGAAGCTCCGGCGCGTGATACCAAAGTCAAAGTCGTTCAGGCACACAGTCCAGGCGGACGGCATCGCCATCGAGACCACGGCTCGGATCGGCTAGCCCTTCCGTTTCGACAGCACCCGCGTTATCTCTTCTTCGGCGTCGGCTATCGAATACTTCAGGCCCACGCTCCTCTCCCTGAGCTCGTCGAGGAACTCCCAGAGCGACGCGCCTGAGATCTCAGACGCCTTTCCAAGCGACGCCTTCCCCTTGACGTAGCGGTCGACCGCGATGTCCATCCTGGTCTCCGCCAACCCCTTCCCTATGAGGTCCCTGAGCAGGGTCGACTTGTCTTCCCCCGTCTGCTGCTGCAGCTCCTCCAGCGCCTTCTTCATCTCGGCAGGGACCACAAACGAAATCCTTTCACTCAAGGGCTCGTCCTCTGTCCAGGTAGAGCTGGACCACGTCCGCCCCTATCCACCCGCTCGAGGCGTATTCCTTCACGTTCCTCCGATACTCGGACACTCCCATGGCCTCCTTTTCCCTCATTTCCAGCATCAGCCCCAGGGTTGTCGCCGTTTCGACGCCGTAGAGCTTCGCCGCGGCTCTCCCCTTCCGGTCGTCCATGAACAGCAGCTCCTTCTTCTCGACCGCGAGCGCGATCGCCTCCGCCTCCCCTCTCCCGAGCCCTTCGCTCAGCAGGTCGGCGACCCCCAGCGAGGCTTTGGACAGCGGCGTAGTCACGAGCCATCCGTCCTTCTCCAACTTCTCCAGCCCAGTCACGTCAGGGAATCCTGCTTTTTCGCCCGCCTCGATGGCCTCTTGTCTCACCGCGACAGGGATGAACACCCTGCTGTAGACCGTCTGAGCGAACCTCAGCTTCCCTAGCCTTGACATGTGTATCAGGGGGCTCGCATTGCTCACTGGCATAGCTACTGAGGCGTCCGTCTTCTATTTGAGTATTACGCGATATGAAAACGTAATACTACGAAGGACCACCGGGATCGGAGAGACGCTCGCAGGCTCGTCCTGCCCGACCATTCCGCGCCCTGGCACCGACGCAGCTGGCGGTGCTGGATGCTCGGGTTAGACAGGAGATCGGGAGCCTCCGACCCGCCGCGCCTTTGGCTCTCGTTTTCAAGTATTGAATCAGGATCGAAGCGTGTCAGGTCATGCGCTGACCAGGTCAAACGCTTTGGGAATGTTGATCGAGAATGTGGGACGATGGTTGATTCCGTGAACCAACCATCTGCAGTTCAATGGCCGAAGCCGCTGATTAGTTCGTGGGTTTTCCACTGGATCCGGAGGCTGGTGCCGAAGCTGCCGCTGAACCTTCTACGACCTGTCCAGACGCGAACCTCTCGGAGACCTGGGTGACCTTTATCCTTACGTTCTGGCCTACCTTCGTGCCAGGGACAAAGACGATGAACCCCTCGACCTTGGCAATGCCTTCTCCCCGCCTGCTGGTGTCGGAGATGCTGACGTTGTACTCCTTCCCGACCTCAACCGGCTTCTTGAAGGACCCGGAGCCTCTTCCGAAACCTCCTCTATTGCCATATCCTCGTTGACCGAAACTCAATAGAAATCACCTGTCCCACCGTTATTCCGCCCGATGGAAAAGCACCCAGGGCCGCCCTATTAAAGGCCCCGGATGAAGCCAGCCGCAATCTGGGAGCCGTCCGAAGAGGAAGATTGATGACCTGACACCTACAGTAGCCAAGAGCGGCCCCGCGATTCTCAGCAGGTCGCTAGACCATACCGCTGACCGGCAGGCCCTGCAGCCCTTTGAGAGCGTCGGACCGGCCTTCTCAAGCGCCTAGCGTCTTCGGGAACGCCTTCGGAGGGACTCTTGGTTGGTCATCTGGGCGCAGACGGGACAGGCGAGGTTCGGCGAGGTCCCATCCTGCTGGAGCCTGATCCGGTGGGTCACGCAGACCTCCGGCTGGGTTTGACTCATGAAGTCTGTCGCTTCGGGGCCCTATTAAACATCCGTCCAAACCCTATTAGCATGGCTTCGGCGGCGAACGGCGGCTTGGAGACGAGTGAGGCTCGGGACGGCAGGCTGGCCGAAATCTTCGCCGCTTTCAACGAGGCGTGGATGAAATACTGGGCGTCCTACATGAAGCTCCAGGACCAGCTCTACGAGAGCCTGCGCGCAGGACGAGAGGTTTCCTGGCTTGCCGCGACCGACCAAGAGAAGCTGAGAGAGATCAATCAGGTGCAGCGGGAGCTGTTTTCAGACATGCCGAGGCGGCTGGACTACGCACCCCTGGGGAGCGTCACCCACGACATGGGGAGCGCGCCGAGCAAGATCGGCGACCTCCAGGACGCCCTCTCGAGAGAAGAGGAAGGCTGCAGGGACTTGGAAGCGGCGATCGCCGTGATGAAGGAGAAGGTGGATGCCATGAGAAAGGTCATGGCCGCCGAAGGGCACTGACCCGCCTGCCGGGGGCCTAACCGACTCTCGGGTTTGGAGCCGAGGCGCCTACGCCCTCGCGGGTTCTCCTCCGCAGCAAGCCGCGCACCCGTTCGTTCTCGGCGAGCCCTGACCACAGGAGGCCCGAAAGGCCCATCACGAGGCCGTAGCCGAGAGGGAAGATCACGACCACCAGCACGGCAGGGATGGAGGCGATCTGAGCCATGACCGCTGCGAGCCGGCTCACCATGGAGAGAGGGTATAGCAGATAGAAAGACGCCGGGACCAACACCCCTGTCAGGAAGCCTACGGAGAGCGCGATTCTCTTCCTGGCCAGGGCCAGCGGGAGCGCGGCGAACGCCCCGACCCAGATGATGGGCACGAGCAGGTTGAAGGCGTATGCCAGGGCCACGGCCAGTATGACCCCCACGTAGGGTGCGTGCCTATTCATAGTGGATCGTGACCTCGGTCCGTTGCGTGGACATGTTGTAGTACTGGTGGTTGATCCAGAGCCCAAGCTGGTTCGAGAAATAGGCGCTGAGGACGTTCTCGCTCGGCCCTCCGGGGAACACGCCGTAGAACTGCCCCGTCCCCGGCGACGACACCTCTCTCAGGGACGAGCCCACCGACACGTATGGCTCGGGGACCTGCAACAGCATCGGGACCGACCCGACGCTCACGGTGTGGTCGTCCCCCCAGATGGGTGTCGGCCCGATGGAAAGCGCGCTCAGCCCCGTCATGCTGGATATCTCGAGCTGGTGGACCTTCCCCCAGGTCCAGCCGTCCACGGGCCCGAGCTTCTGGGTCAGAAGCGCGACCTCGTCCTGGAACGAGCCGCGCACCAGGCTGGTGAAGTTCCCGTTGAACCAGCTCGAGGCCTGGTCGGTCTGGGCCAGGTGTATCGCTGTGGTTATGAACGGGGTCGGGAGCCCGCTGAGGCCGTCCTGGGCGTAGACCTTGTCAAAGGTCTGGTTGTAGATCTCCGACGCGAGGTACCAGTAGACGGTTATCCCAACCTCGCCCTGGTAGGTGGTGTAGTTCCAGCTCTTGAGGTAGCCGAAGGCCTGCTGCTCGGGCTGGCTCATCTGCATCCCGCTGAGGGCGCCGACCAGGTAGGGGGTGAACATGGCGGCCCAGGAGTCGGTGACGTTGGACTGGAGCGTCATCATCCCCTGGAGCGTCATCTTTGGATGGGACGAGAGGTACGAGGAGATGGTCGCAGCCCTCCCGCCCGAGGCCCAGAATCCCCCGACGAAGGGGTACGGGTAGTTCTGGCCCACCGTGGGCTGGTTGGGGGCGAACATGAAGCCCCTCCGGGGGTCGGTCGCCTGGGGGAGGTACCGGAAGGGGACGTAGCCAGCGGGCTCGTAGCGGGGGGTGCTCCCGTTGAGCAGCGACCTGGCCCCCACCACCTGCACCTGGCTCCCGTCCGGAAGGGCCTCGTTGATCAACGGGTAGGCGCCGGCGGTCAGGTAGCCCACGTCACTGCCGGAGGCGAGGGCGAAGTTCTGCGGAGGGGATCCCCAGCTCTCGAGGGCGCTCACCATGCCGCTGAGGTTGGCGGACCTGTCGAGTTGCAGCTCGGCGACCAGGTCGAAGGAGGAGTTCGCCTTGCCCCAGTTCAGGCTTATCCCAAACTGCGAGTCCCTGGCGATGAGCGGCCCGTTGTTGGTGTAGTAGACTGTGTGTGACTTGCCAAGCAGCGAATAGGTGTATGTGGTCATCGGATGCCAGGAGCCGTCGTAGAGGTACGAGTTGCCCCTCAGCGTCTCGAGGTAGTCGTTGACCGAGTTCCCCTCAGGGGTGGTCAGCCCCCAGGAAGTGTGGGGGGTGTGCCCTATCAGTATCCCCGGGATCCCCGCGAGGTCCCATCCGGTGACGTTGTACCCTCCCCCTTCGAGCTGCATCGGTATCCAGAGGGACGGCGCGTAGAGCGTGAGGTGCGGGTCGTTGGCGAGGAGCGCGTAGCCTGACTGAGAGTCGTTGCCGGAGACGACCCAGCTGTTGCTGCCTATGTCGGAGCCCAGGGCGTGCATGACGGGGAGGGCGTAGGGGTCTGAGATGTTCGCGAGGGCCTCCTTGATCAGCGGGGTCAGGCCCGCCAGCGTGGACTGGTTCACCCCCGTCGCCCACCCGCCGAACCAGTTCTGAGACCAGAAGTAGCCGGGGTTCACCCCCTGCGAGCTGAGGCTGTAGCCGTTCACGGCCCCGTCCCCTGGCACCACCGTGAGGTTCTCCGTGAAGTACGGGTAGTATGGCCAGAGCAGGGCGGTGTTGTTGAAGCCCAGCGCGTTGTAGAAGAGGGCCGACTGGAGTGGCTCGGCCGCGCCCGTGGTCAGGGACCAGGTCATGTACTCCTGCCAGCAGAGCGTGTAGAAGACCGACCAGTGGAACGGCTCGAACCCCAGGAGCTTGAATCCCAGGTGGGCGGACGCCCCCGACTGGTCGATGTAGGCGTTCACGCCCTGGGAGTAGTCCTGGAGGTACTGGTAGTAGGCGGGGTAGTTCTCTTCCAGACCCCGCTCCAGCGCCAGGGCGTTCTGCGGGAGCCCCAGCAGCCTCATCGTGACGTCCGAACCAACCCCCTGAGCCCCGACGAACTTGCTGACGTTCCCGGAAGCCAGGAGCGCTTCCAGCTCCATTTGGAATAGCCTCTGGCTGGCAGAGTAGTACCCCTGGGCGTAGAAGAGGTCATGGGCGTTGCTCGCGCTGATGTGCGCCAGCCCGGACGCGTCGATGGTGACGTTGACAGGGCTCCCGAGCCCCTGCACGGTCACGGTGCCTGAAGAGAGAGCCGAACCGTCGATGGAAGACCAGACGCCCAAGCTGGG
>JAFLZE010000025.1 GCA_029785685.1 Nitrososphaerota archaeon
GCTGGTTTGAAAGACAACGAAAGTACTTCGCGCGCTTCGAGGTCGCAAGTCTCGTATTCCACCTTCTGGCTGGCATATGAAATCCGCTTCACGACCGAAGTCGACCTCAGCAGGTGATCCTCTCCAGACGGTGCCAGTTCGGGGATTGCTCCGATGGTGGCCGCCACATTCCTGATGTAGTCTGCATATCCGTCGGAGAACCATGGGTCCCCCGGCCTTGTTATCGTCTCGTCTCCGTCTACAATCTGCTGTGGGAAGGTGTCGACCATTCCATCGGCACCGACGAAGTAGGTCGACGCGTTCAAGCTCCGTAGCGCTTTCTCTCGGTAGCTTTTGTCCCCTGTGGCTTCGTACCACATTGCGCAAACAGACGCGAACCTGGCGGTGTGACTCGGCATGGGGCAGAACGACCAGAGTTGCTCGTTGACGAATACTGCGCCCCACCTTTCTTCCCCGAACGTGAGTTCTACCCAGTCCAGTATCTTCTTTGCGTGCTCTTTCCAATCCGCGTCGAGCGCTTCGCGCTGTTCGAGCAGGTATCTTGCAGTCTCAAGTGCAGAGTACTGTTCCCTGTTCTGGTTCATCGGATCCAGCATGATGTCCTCGAAGTATCCCTTCCATTTGTTCGATTTGAGCGGGTAGCTTACCAGCCAGGACCAGGCTTCTTTCTTCGCCTTGCCGTACCGCTTGCTGTGGCTCACCTTCGTAAGTTCATCGAAGAACTTCAGATGGGCAACCATGTTCGACGTGTATTCTTCTCGAGGTTTTCCGTTCCAGCCAAACGCCCTGAAAGGCCATGGGGGTCTGTCGTAAGAGGATGGACGGACGTTCTTCAGCAAAGCGTCCGCCATGCGTTCAGCGGCTTCCAGATACTCCCGCTTGTCTGTGACGCTATAATACTGGACCAGCGCCCGGCCGAACTCGCTGACTTTGTCTGGCTCGATGACGCCGATCCCGTCACCCGTCCCCGGCCTGAGCTCGTGTATGTAGTTGCGCGGCGGCGGCTTTATTGTGTAAGCGGCTTCGTCCGCTCCCTGGTACTCCCTCGCCCCCGAGTCGCTGCTCGCGAACGGGACCCCCGCCCAGACCCAGTCCTTGGGGGTCAATCCGTGGGCTAGCGTGTAGTCTAGCATCTCCCCCACCAGACCGACGAGGTCTTCTTCCGCTGAATATGGGTAGTACCTGACTAGGGAATCGACGAACATCGAGTACAGCCCAGCGGGGTTGTGCGGCCACGCCTTGCCCCTGTGCGGTGGATCGCTTGAGAACGTAGGGTAGGAAAGATAAGACCTCAAGCCGTTATCTTCCACAGGCACCTTTCTGATGAAATCCCACGCCAGCTTCATGACGCGGTCGTACGCCCGCGACTCCGGACCAAGCCACGGCTTCAGCCTGCCCGAAGAGTCAAGTTTGACCTTGTGAGATGCGAACGAATCCATTCAGGCGGACAGATAATCTCTAGGTCTTTAAGCCTGCAGCTGGCCCCAGCCAGTGCGTCTTCTGAATCGCGCTACGAACCATGGAGGCGCAAGGTCGACGCCTTGCGCGAAGATTCTTGTGCCCGTACGACTGATTCGTAGGACAGATCCATCGAGCCACCAGCCGCGGTGAAAGGGGTCCCAAGAAGCTCCGCTTCTCGCGGAGGTCCTGCCGGTCCCGCTCTCATCCGCTCCGTTCGGCATATGGATGGATTCCTGAACCGTGCCAGCCCGTCTGGTCAGAAGACTTCACGGACCTCTTAATCGACGTAGGAGCGCTCGAACCAAGTCTCTGAGCTACACGCCTGGGCCGTGCAAGCTCCTATGACCCCTAAAAGACATATATTCGCCACGCCGGAAACGACGTACGATGTCCCAAGGGAAGTCTTTGGGCAATTTCCTGAAGGTCGCACTGGTCTGTTCTCTTCTGGCTCTCGGAACAATCACCTTTCTCGGCAACGTGACCTTGGTTTCGCCTGGGGTCGTGAACGCGCAATCATCTCCGGCTTCAAACGGGACCCTCAAGATGACATTCGCTGGGACCCTGACCACGCTGAATCCCTTCGGTGCGACATGGCCTGACTGGTGGGTCATCCAGTTAGAATACGCATTCTTCGGTGCGCTGAACCCGAACGGCTCCGTGAACCCTCAGCAGTCGCTTGTCAATTCGTACTCTTCCAACTCGAACTACACGGTCTGGAACTTCAACGTAAGACCTGGAGCGAAGTGGTCGGATGGCGTGCCGATAAACGCAAGCGATCTGATATACACATTGGGCGTAGCTCTCCAGCCGGCCAATTACCCATTCTCATGGGCGCCGAACGTCGTGTCGATGACTGCCCGCAACGCGAGTGACATGCAAGTGGTCCTCAACAGCTCCACCGCCCAGTTTGGAACCTACCTCATGTCCCAGACGACGTGGCCTGTCCTTCCATATCACATATGGAAGAACGAGAACGTGTCTTCGTTCAGGAACTTCGGGACTGATGTCGTGGACGGGCCGTACTACGTCTCGAACTACCAATCGGGCCAAGGGACCATAACGATGCTCGCCAACCCATACTATTGGGGAGGCGTACCCGCTATCAAGACGCTTCAGATTGCACTGACAACCGCTTCTTCATCCGCTCCCCTTCTGCTGAAGACCGGCGCCGCAGACGTGGGGCAGATCGCGACCAGCGACGTGGGTGCCTTCTCATCGACGCCCTCGATAAAACTCATCAAGGAATCCTACCAGTATCCGACGCTTCTTCTGTGGAACTCTTCCAGCGTACCGTTCAACAATCTGAACTTCAGGCTCGCCCTGGCGCACATGGTCAACTACACCGCCATCGTGGACGAAGGCTGGAACGGCTTCGCTTCTCCTGGTGGCGCCAGCGCGTATCCGCCGGGGAACTATTACACCAACCCGTCCTTGCAGCCGTATGTTAACAGCATGTCTGAAGCGACCCAGTTACTGAAGAGTGCAGGCTATACCCTGAGTGGCGGGAAGTGGTATCAGCCCAACGGACAGCCGCTGACGCTCACTATCATCACTGACGGCCCGAACTCAAACGACGTCCTGTCTGCTGAGGCCCTGAGCCTGACCCTCACAAGCGCAGGGATACCCACGACGTATCAGACGGTTCAGGTCCCAACTTTGAAGCAGGATCTTCATGCGGGGCCGATGGGCAACCAGATGGTCCTGTACACTTGGACTGGTGGCTTCTATCCGGTGCCTGTGTTCGCGCTGGCGCCCAAGGTGCCCCCATCTGCCACGTTCGCCGTCACCCAGCCCTACTGGATGGGGACGCCTCAGGCTACCGCGCTCTATGACCAGACGTATGGGACGATGAGTCAGTACTCCACTCCGGCCAATGTCAGGCCATACGCCTACCAGCTCGAGAATCTCACAAACGTATACGTCCCGTACCTGACGCTGGACTATCCGCAGACAATCTGGGCGTACAACAGCACATTCACCGGCTGGCCCACGAATGGGTACTTCGACATAGGGTCTGGTGTGCTCAACTGGACCGCTCTAGCCACGATTCACGCGCCTCAAACTCAGACCATCACCCTCACGTCCACGACAAGCCAGAGCACTTCCGGCAGTGGGATAGCTGGCTCGTATGGGCTCCTGACAGCTGCGGTCGTAGTGCTCCTGATTGCAGCGGTATCGACCACCTATGTCTACTCGCGGCGGCGGCGCGCGAAAGCAAGCGAAGGCC
This sequence comes from Nitrososphaerota archaeon, assembly GCA_029785685.1. The sequence goes on from JAFLZE010000025.1 coordinate 3,689, forward strand.
CCAAGGCTGCTTAGAATTCAGCGCTGAGCTAGGCATCCGGTGCGAGTGGCGGTCCGCGACAGCGGAGACGGACAAATCGGATTAGCTGTTGCTGCTCCGCAAGAGTCTTGAGCAGACGAAGAACGCGAACACTATGGCATAGATTGCGACGACTGAGAGGTATGCGCTTGTCACGCCAGCGGACCCTAGCAGGAATCCGAAGACGAAGGGTCCTATAGTCACCCCTACGTCTTCCGCCGCTCCATATGCTCCGATCATCGTCCCTTCCCTCGATTTCCCGCCCAGGGAGATGAAACTGGCCAGGTTCAACGGAGTGAGCGCGGAGAAAGCGAGACCTCCCGTCAAAGCGGAGACGTAAAACAGCATCGGAGACCGAGCGAAGACGAGGGTCGCATAGGCGACCATCCCGACGCAAAGTCCGGCAGCGATCCAGGAGTCAGCCCTGCGCATCCCAACGAAGCCGATTATCGGTTGGAAGATCATCACGCTCAGGTTGTATGTCGCCAGCATGGCAGCGATCTCAAGAGGGGTTGCAGAGACGGGGCTTCTTGCCATCACGATGACTATCAACGAGGTCATCACCGTCTGGCCGACGAATGCGCCGATAGCTATGGCGCTCCCGGACAGAACCTTCAGCTTCGGCAGTGGGCGCCGGTCGTCCAGCTTCTCTTTTGCCTTCATCAGGTTGTCAGTTTGCCGGAGAGGAGAGACTAGCATGGGGAGCGACGAGACTGCAGCCAACGTTGCGGCGATGTAGAACCCCAGCACGAAGCCGAGTTCGCTGAAGACGAACCCCCCGGCCAAGATGCCGGCGATCCGCGAGGCAGACACCACCGAACCAAGAACTCCGAGCGTGCCTCCTCTGCGGTGCCCCTCGACGCCCTTGGTGGCTTCTGACCTCTGAACGACAGCCATCCCTGCGACGAGCCCGCCAATCGCCAACACGACCCCTGCTATGGTCAGAAAACTCCTGGACGACGCGAGCGCGACGAAGGCTGCAGACGACGACACCGCGATTGTTGGTCGCAGCACCGAATTCGGGACCCGGTCTGTCAGAATCCCCCACAGAGGCTCGAAAATCAGGGTCCCGAGCCCGAGGACTGTGAACTCTATCCCGATCTCGGTAGGGGAAAGATGAAGCCCTATGACGAAGTAGAGCGGGGCGAGCAAGGTGAACATGGCTCCTGCGAACTGGTAGGTGAATGAAGCCACAAGGGCCGAGACGCTGCCTATGACAACTTTCATGTCGGTCGCTGCATCATCGGCTTCAATGCCAGCCCCCGGCTTCTCAAGTCTTACGACTTCGGTGAACGAGTTATATAACTCGAGACAGCCGTTGTTCAAAGATGCACGAGATCGGCCTAGGCGCCGCGTTTTATCCTGAGCACTGGGCGCGTGACCGACTCCCGGTCGACGTCAAACTATTGAAACGCTCAGGCTCAAACGTCGTGAGGATGGGGGAGTTCGCGTGGTCAGACTTGGAGCCCGAGGAAGGTCGATACGAGTTCTCGTGGCTGGAGAACGCGGTCAAGATGCTGAAAGAGGCGGGGATCCAAACCATCATTGGGACGCCTACAGCTTCCCCTCCGCCTTGGCTCGTGGCCAAGCATCCGGACGTCCTCCTGGTGGACAGCCACGGTGTGAAGTCAGAATATGGAAAATGGCACGAATATTGTCCCAACAGTCCGACGTACCAGGCGTACACCAAAGAGATCGTATCAGCTCTGAGTTCAACTTTCAGCCGCGAGGATGCAGTCATTGGATACCAGATCGACAACGAAGCGCGTTGGGGGGAATCGCCGCCTTGGAAGTACTGTTACTGTGCCAGCTGTATCGCCCAGTTCAGGCGACATCTCGCAGAGAAGTACGCTGACATCGACAATCTCAACGAAATCTGGGGGGCTTCGTTCTGGAGCCACAGGTATGGTAGTTGGGACGAGATATCGCCGCCGTCTCCTCCCTATGACGCCTGGAACAGGAGCCTGGCCATCGAGTGGGTCCGTTTCAGGTCGGTCTCGTTCGAAAGATACCTGGCGCTGCAAGTTAACGCGGTCAAGAATGTCAGCCCCGGGAAGTTTGTCACCACTAACAGGATGCAGCTAAGTTCGTTTGTCGAGGTCGACTCCTTCGAGTTGGGTCGATTCATGGACTTCGTCTCGTTGGACCTGTATCCGAAGGGGCGATCAGACCGGACGGACCCAGCTTGGAACGCCATGCAGTTCGCTGTCGCGCGCGGCTCCTCGAAGTCGGGGAGCTTCTACGTGACCGAGCTCCAGGCCGGTCAAACGGACGGACATACGGTCCCTTCGCCGGAGGGGGTCCATACCACGATGATTGGGCTGCTGCCAGAGCAGGGTGAGATGAGGGACTGGTTCTACCAAGCCGTCGCCCACGGGTCAAGGGCGAACCTGTTCTTCAACTGGCGTACGAACACTCGAGGGAAGGAACAGTACTGGCACGGGGTCCTTGGGCACGACGGGGAGCCGAACGACAGGTATCGCGAGATGCAGAAGATAGGTAGGGAGTTGGGTCCGCTCAGCGGCGCAGTCCTGGGTTCGCGGCTCCAGTCGTCGGTTGCTGTCATCATGAGCTTTGACTCGTTGTGGGCTTCTGACGTGATTGAAAGCGGCTATCATCCTGTAAGTTACATGCAGCAGCTGTTTGCTTCGTACCGCGGCCTGTGGAACGCGGGTGTGGTGCCGCAAGTCATAGGTCCAGATGCGGACCTGAAGCAGTTCTCCCTGGTGGTCGCGCCGTTCATGTATCTCTTCGACAGGCGGCTGGCTTCGAAGATCAAGTCGTATGTTGCCTCGGGCGGTTTCATAGTCTGCACGGCAAGGTCGTTCGTCAAGGACGAATACAACAGGGTCATGGCCGAATCGCCCCCCGGAATCCTCACAAACGTGCTCGGCTTCAACCTAGGACGATACTCCAGGCTTCCCCTGGGGGAGAAGGAGACGACCATACGCGTTTCTCGGAACCCGCTGACCGGGAGCCGCTCACAAATCAAGTGCTCAGGATGGATTGAAGAGCTGTCTCCTGTAAAGGGCGCGGCGACCATGGGGGTACACGACCACCCGCTCCTCAAAGGAGCGCCCGCGATGATACTTCATCGATATGGGAAGGGGAGGGCGCTGACCGTAGGCGGATTCCCGGATTCGGATTTCTATTCTATGCTTGGATTGAAGGTGAATGATGGGCGGCGCATGGAATTCAGGGGCGGGACCGGGGTGGAGGTTGTGGAACGCACCAATGGCGGTCGAACAACAGTGTTCGTGATGAATCATGGGTCGACAGAGCGCCGCCTCTCTTACGCCGCGAAGGGGAGGGTGAGGGAAGTGCTTTCAGGTACCGAATGTGGAGCAGAAGGCAAGATCGTCCTCCCTCCGCATGACGTCCGCCTGTTCCATGTGGACGACTAGGTCACTGTCACACCGACTCCTGATGCCGAAATCTGTGGTGTTGCTGTTGATAGGAATCGTCCGAGAATGTTTATACAGAGAACCGCGACGAACGGCCTTGCTGCGATAGTTGGTAAACGCGCGGTACTTGGTGTCGCGGGCGATTGGAAGCTTAGTTACTTTTTTCGTAGTGTTAGTGCTCAATTTCGTGCTCCCTCGGCTGTTGCCGGAAAGTCCGGCACAGATTCTTGCGTCGAACGCGAGGCTTCCTCAGGTCGTCGCGGCGCAGCTCACCATAAAGTTCGGGCTCGACCAGCCCGTCTATGTGCAGTTCGAGAAGTATCTGCTCGGGGTGTTCAGCTGGCCGCCGAATCTTGGGGTGTCATATTCGTTCTATCCAAGCTCGGTGCTCTCAATCATACTTCAGAGGCTTCCGTGGACCCTGTTTCTCGTTGGGTCCGCAGTGTTCGTCTCTTGGATTTTGGGGACTCTCCTGGGGATTGCGGCTTCTATGAGATCCCGCTCGCTCTTCGACAACTCATCCCTTGTCGGTGCAATAGTCATTTACACCTTCCCGGCTTTCTGGATTGGGCTGTTCCTGCTTTGGTTCTTTGGGATAGAGTTCAGGATTTTTCCGGTCTTCGGCGCGTTCTCGACTAGCTCTACCGGTGTTCTGTCATTCCTGTCATCCGCGGGGTTACATGCTGTCTTGCCTATCCTCGCGCTCGTCCTCGCCAACTTCTCCGGTTATTTCCTCTTGATGAGGAACAACATGATAAACGTGATGCGGGAGGATTTTGTTATCCTCGAGAGGGCCAAGGGTGTCAGTGACTTCAGGATCGTCTTGAACCACATCGCAAGGAATGCTATGCTCCCGGTCTTCTCTCTCCTCAGCATGAACCTTGGGCTCGTAGTCAGTGGCGCCATAGGCATCGAAATCGTCTTTTCCTATCCCGGGGTGGGTTACTTGATATACCAAGCAGTCACTTCGCACGATTATCCGTTGATACAGGGTACATTCCTTGTGATATCCGTCGCTGTCATCCTGATGAACTTCGTCGCCGACGTGCTTTACGGATACATAGACCCAAGGGCGAAGCCATGATCAAATCTAGTGATATCACAAACGCGTTTTCTAACAAGAAGCTCCTTTCCGGCACTGTCATCACAGCCACATTCGTTCTGATCGCCATCTTCGGTCCCTTTGTGGTCTCGAACCCTGTGCAGCCGGCGTTGGACCTTGCTTACCTTCCGCCAAGTCTCCGTTTCCCGCTGGGGACGGACAACTGGGGGCGGAGCGTCCTCGCGGAACTGGTCTGGGGGTCAAGGATTTCCCTGACCGTTGGGGTAGTCTCCGCTACCGCTGCCACGCTGATCGGTACCCTTGTTGGTCTAGTCGCAGGCTACTTCGGAGGGATCGTCGGAGAGGTCATGATGAGGCTCACTGACATAATGCTGATCATTCCACCCTTGGCATTGATGATACTCCTGGCGGTCTACTTGGGTCCAAGCGAGACGACTGTGATCTTCATCATAGCGATTACTGCTTGGCCCTTCATCGCACGAACCGTAAGGTCGGAGGTGTTGACCAGGAAGAACAGAACTTACGTGCACGCGGCGAAGGTGACGGGAGTCGGCACCAGGGAGATCCTGTTTTCCTACATCCTCCCTGACATCCTGCCAGTGGTCCTTGCCAATGCGGTCCTTACGGTAACGGCAGCCATTGTGGCTGAGGCGACTCTCGACTTCATCGGGGTTGGCGTGACGAGCATAGTCAGTTGGGGCGAAATCCTGTACTGGGCTCAGCAGTCGGCTTTCTACTACAACGCCTGGTGGTGGATTCTATCGCCAGGGTTGGCGATAGGCGCGCTTGGGACAGGCTTCATGATGATCGGGTTAGGAGTTGAAGAGATAACTGGCCACCGTTGAAGTGCGAGGACTTACAGCCAAATACGCCACGAGGTCAGGTGCCGTCACAGCAGTAGACAACGTCAACTTCAGCATCGAGAAGGGAAAGATCATGGGGCTTGCGGGCGAGTCTGGGTGCGGAAAGTCCTCTCTCGCGCTGGCCATGCTGAAACTCCTTGAACCGCCGAACACAGTCTCCGGCGAGGTCTATGTGGGAGGGCAAGAAGTGATTGGCTTGGACGGGGCGTCTCTCAGGGACCTCAGATGGAGGAAGGCGTCGATTGTCTTCCAGAGCGCCATGAACGCTTTCGATCCAGTCCACAAGGTACAGTCGCAGATGGCAGAGGCGATTCGCGCGCACACAAACATCAGCACGCGGGACTTGAACAGGACCATGGATGACCTGCTCAGAGCAGTGAGGATCGACCCGAAGTACAAGAAAGCTTATCCCCACGAGCTTAGTGGTGGCATGAAGCAAAGAGTTGCGATAGCCATGGCGATGGAACTCAGGCCCCAGCTCTTGATAGCAGACGAGCCTACAACGGCCCTGGACGTCGTGACTCAGCGCCAGATACTCATCCTGATGAAACGCCTCAGCCGAGAGCATGGGACATCAATGCTCGTGATATCCCACGACCTCTCACTCTTGTCTGAGGTGTGCGACGAGATCATGATCATGTATGGCGGACGGACCATAGAGATAGGAGGTGCCGAGGAGGTGGTCCGGCGTCCGCTACATCCATACACGGGTCTTCTTCTGGAATCGATTCCTAGCCTCTATGAAAAGCGGAGTTCGTTACGCGTGATCAAGGGATATCCTCCATCTCTCGCGAGCCTGCCTCGAGGATGCCACTTCCATCCGCGATGTCCGTATGCCACTGATGAATGCACAGTCACGCCCCCCGCGATGACCACTCTCGACGGATCGCACGCAGCTGCATGCTATCACCCTCGTGTCCAGTGAGTCTCATGGAGCGTACCCCTCTGTTTCAGCTAGACCATGTCTCTGTGACGTATCGAAGAGGGGCACTTACTCACCAGGAAGTGCGGGCAGTTGACGACTTCTCTCTTGACATATTCGACGATGAGACAGTAGGGGTAGTCGGCGAGACGGGGTCAGGGAAGTCCACCATAGCGAAGGTCCTCACAAGGCTTGAAAATCCTACAAGAGGACGAGTGTTCTACAAGGGTCGAGAAATGAAGAGCCTCTCCGCCAAGTCGTTGTTCAATTTCAGAAGCGAAGTGCAGTTGGTGTTTCAAGACCCGTACGAGTCGTTGTTCCCAAGGCACAATGTCAGGAAGACCCTCGAGGTTCCATTGAGATTGCACCGAGGCGGAGGCAAAGCGCCGTCGGACTCGGATGTGGCGGAGTTACTCGACCTAGTCGAACTGGACAGGTCGATCTTGGAGAAATATCCACGAGAACTGAGCGGCGGAATGCGGCAACGCCTCAGCATAGCTCGGGCCCTCGCGGTACATCCGAAGTTCGTAATCCTCGACGAGCCCGTCTCTATGCTTGACATGTCAATCAGGGCAGGAATATTGAACCTGCTCATGAGGCTCAAGAAGGACGAAGGCATCTCATACATGTACATAACTCACGACCTCGCTTCGGCGAAGTTCATCTGTGATAAGATGGTGATAATGTATCTCGGAAAGATAATCGAAGCAGGTGCCTCCGGGCAAGTGCTCGACAGGCCGGCTCACCCTTACACAATGCTGCTTCTCGACAGCATATTCGACTTGAAGAGGCCAGGGCAGCTGCTGGAACTCCCAGAGCGCGAGGAGTTGGAGTCTTCGATGAGCCTGCCTCGAGGATGCCACTTCCATCCGCGATGTCCGTATGCCACTGATGAATGCACAGTCACGCCCCCCGCGATGACCACTCTCGACGGATCGCACGCAGCTGCATGCTATCACCCTCTACAGGAATCGAGGTCAGGAAGTCGGAGTCACTAACCAGGCTCTTCTAGGTCAGCGCGCGTCGGATGCAGACTTCGGCTGTCGGACGATTCATAGGGAGCAGACCTCCTGCGCCATGGGGATTCGGGTAGATGGCACGTGACGCATCATGCCCTGTCCGTCCTTGGACCGAACAGGAGGGGCTGACTTCTCTGTCATCGCGAGCCCTTCTCCTGACTCGATCGAGGCGCAAGAAAGTAATTAATACCAAAGTTCCGAGACAAATCCATTGCAAGGCGCCAGGATTAGCGTAGTAGGGGCCGGCAGCACCAACTTCTCTCTCGAGCTCGTGAAGGACATCTGTCTCACTCCTTCGCTCGCGGGGAGCACGATCAGCTTCATGGACATCGACCAGAAAAGGCTGGACGCGGTACACACCCTGGCGTCGAGGTACGCCAAGGAGATGAAAATCGACCTCAAACTGGAGAAAACGACCGAGAGAAGGAGGTCTCTGCAGGACGCGGACTTCGTGATCAACTTGGCGCTCGTCGTCGGGCACAAGGGATACACGAAAGTCTGGGACATGGCGCGGAAGCGAGGTTACAGGTTCGGAGGGAGTTACCACGTGATGCACGACGAAGGCTTCTGGATCAACTTCTACCAGTTCAGGCTCTTCGAGTCGATTGTCGAGGACGTGCTCGAGGTCTGTCCCAATGCTTGGTACATTCAGCTGGCCAATCCTGTCCTTGCAGCGACGACGTACCTTCGTAGGAAGTACCCCAAGCTGAATTTCGTCGGGATGTGCGAGGGGCCTAGGTCGATATACACCATGTCAGAAGTGTTCGGGTTGGACCCTGGCAAGATCAGCTTCGAGATGCCTGGTGTCAACCACTTCGTTTGGCTGACCCGCTACTACAGCGACGGAGAAGACGCTCTCCCTGTCATCGATTCCTGGATCCGGAAAAATGGAAAGCGTTACTGGCGCAGCCAGACTCCCAGCACCAAGCTCGGCCCCGTCGCATTAGACCTGTACGACAGGTTCGGCGTCTTTCCCATAGGTGACACCTGCACTCCCGGCGGAGGTTCGTGGCCTTGGTGGTACCACGAAGACACGGAAAAAGAGAAGAGGTGGGGCGAAGATCCCGAGTGGTGGTGGAGGCGCGAACTGGGCGACCTTGACAGCCGCGGCTCCGAACTCGACAAGCTGCTTAATCTCAGCGCGCCTATCTCAGACGTCATCCTTCCGGAGAAGTCAAGGCAGTTCACTGTGCCCTTCATCGAATCAGTGATGCGCGACATCCCGCGGGTCCTGCCTCTGAACGTCTTGAATACGAACGGGTCCTTGCCAGGCGTGCCGGACAACTTCGATGTGGAAGTCCCGTGTCTTGTCACTAGCCACGGGGTCCAGGGGCAGAGGTCGTCAGGCCTCCCCTCTAGCCTCGTCGGATACATACTCAGGGACAGGGTCGCACCCGTGGAGACAGAGCTCGAGGCGTACCAAAAGGGGGACAGGGACAAGCTGCTGGAGCTCCTTATGATGGACCCGTGGACGAAGTCGGAGGGACAGGCCAGCGGGCTGATGAAGGACGTGTTCGCGGACAGGTCCTTCTCTGAGATGGCGAAGCATTACACCTGAGCGGGCGTCAGGAGAGCCCGAGGGGGGAGCTCGAAAGCTTCTCCGGGCCCCCTTCCCTCACGACGTAGATGTCCTCGATCCTCATCCCTCCGGGCTTCGGGGAGTAGACCCCAGGCTCGAGCACGACTACGGCGCCCTCCTGCAGCTCCCTCTCCTCCCCAGGGATGAACCACGGCGGTTCCTGGTCGTCGAGGCCGACCCCGTGGCCCGCGTGGTGGGGGAGCACCCCGAACCCCCCCTTCTCGAGGGCTGCAGACACCGCCTCGTACACGTCCCTCCCCTTCGTCCCGGGGAGCAGGAGCCTCTCCCCCGCCTCCTTCGCCCTAGCCAGCGCCTGGAGGGCGCCCTCCTGCTCAGGGGAAGGCGGAGCGCCGACCACGAACGTCCTGCAGAGGTCTGACCAGTAGTTGCCCGAGGTTCATGCTGAGGAGAGAGAAGACCGGGAGCATAGCATTCCTTGCGATGTGGTTCAAGACGATCCTGAAGTCACT
>JAFLZE010000026.1:0-428 GCA_029785685.1 Nitrososphaerota archaeon
CCGGCGGAGCCTGTGCCCCCTCCAGGCGACGACCACCATCGCCCCCGCCCCGGCCGCTCAGCACGACGAGCCGGTTGCGTCCCTTCAGGCCGAAACCTTCTTCAGCAATCCAGGGCAGCAGGGGCAGATGGTCCAACCCGAGGGGGCGAAGCGCATCGGATGGGCCGACTTCGAAGCGGTGGGGCTGCGGGCCGGCACGATAGTGAAGGTCGAGGAGTTCCCCGAGGCGAGGAAGCCGGCGTACAAGATCTGGGTCGACCTGGGTCCCCTGGGGGTGAAGAGGTCGAGCGCCCAGCTGACGGCGCTCTACAAGAAGGAGGAGCTGCTCGGCGCCCAGGTCCTCTGCGTCACCGGCTTCGGGCCCAAACAGGTGGCCGACTTCATCTCAGAGGTGCTCGTCACAGGCTTCGTCCTCCCGCAGGGGGTCG
>JAFLZE010000026.1:438-12383 GCA_029785685.1 Nitrososphaerota archaeon
AGCCGCCAGCTACGGGTCCTGCTCCTTCTGACCAACGGGACCAGGCTCGCCTGACGCTCTCCCTGATGCTCCCTGCCTGGTCGAGCCTGCCGCCGGCTCTCCGGGGCCGCCTCAGGTTCATTAACCGGCTGGGGGTCCTCCGCCCGTCCATGTCAGACCAGGAGCGGCCCCCCGCGCCGCAGAGGGGGGTGCTGGAGGAGCTGTTCGACAAGAGGCGCGTCACGGTGGTCCTGGCCGTCTTCCTGGTGGAGCTCGCCCTCTTCGTGGCCGGGCTGCTGACCCCGATCTCCCCTTCGACCCAGCAGAACCTGACCCAGCAGGCGGGGACCCAGTTCGCCCCCCTGAGGTCCGCGGGCTTCGCCTCGGAGGTCTACCTGATCTTCACCCACAACCTGGCCCTGGCCCTGGGGGAGATGGTCCCGCTGCTGGGGGCCTTCCTCCTGGCCTTCTCGATGTACACCACCGGGCTCGTCGCCCAGGCCCTGGTGGCCGCCCAGGGGCTCCCGGGGCCCACGGCCCTCTTCCTCTTCGCCTTCCCCTACTCCTTCATCGAGCTCTCGGCCTACGCCATAGCGGCCGGGGCGGGGGTGATGGTGGTCGTCGCCTGGAGGGGGAACAGGCTCCGCCGGGAGATGAGGGTCCTCGCCCTTGAGGGGGCGGGGGTTGTCGGGGTCCTGCTGCTCGCCGCGACCATGGAGACCACCACCACCTACTCGCCGCTGCTGGGGCTGGTCCTCTGGCTCCCCACCACCCCGGCCCTGGCCGGGCTCTGGGTCTTCGCGAGGAGGCGGGCCAGGAAGCATGGGACGGCCGAGGGCTTGCTCCCGGCGCCAGGCGAGGGCGCCGCGGACGCGCCGAGCGTGTGGACCGGCGCTGCGGGCCGCCCCGAGGACCCGCGCGCGAAGGCCTTCGAGCGGGCGTACATGGAGTCCCACCCCGCAGGGCCTCCCCCGGCGGCCGAAGGGGAGAAGGAGCAGGACCCGTAGCTGGCGGCTACGCGGCCATGAACCGATATAATCTGCCGCGCAGGGAAGCGGGCGTGCCGGGGGCTGGGCTGCGCAGGGTCCTTTCGGTCTCCCTGGTGCTGTCGCTGCTCGCCCTCCAGGCCGCGGCGGGGGCGCTCCCCGTCGGCGCGACCGGGGGAGGGACTTCCACGCCGATTAAGCACGTGGTGACCGTGATGATGGAGAACCACAGCTTCGACAACATATTCGGGCTCTACCCGACCATGAACAGCTCCGACCCGGGCCCCCTGGCCTCTTCCCTGCAGGCCCCCGAGGACGTCCTGGGCGCGCCCCCGGCCATGGCCAGGGCCCTGTCCCAGGTCCCCAACGGGACCTACTCCACGGTGGACCCCAACGAGGGGGTGTACCGGCAGGACTTCAACGGCGGGAAGATGAACGGCTTCGCCGCCTACGGGAGCCAGTCGATGACGTACTTCGGCCCGGCCCAGCTGGCGGTGGAGTGGGACTGGGCGGAGGAGTACGCCGTGGCCGGGAGCTACTTCTCGAGCTGCCTCTGCAAGACGGACCCGAACCGCCTCTACTCCCTGGCGGGGTACGGGGCCGGTCTGACCGGGGACAGCGGCCCTCCGCCATACATCCCCGCCAGCCAGTCCATCTTCGCCGAGCTGGCCAGCCACGGGGTGAGCTGGGGATACTACGTGCTCAACCCCTCGGCGGGGGACTTCCCGCTCGGCTACTTCAGCGGCTTCGGGGCCTATTCCTCGCAGGTCCGCTCCTGGTCTGCCTTCGACGCGGCCCTGGCCGGGGGGACCCTCCCCTCGGTGTCCTGGGTGATGCCCGTGGGAGGGGGGGCCGGGTCCGGGGTCTACGACCAGCACCCCTCGGGGAACGTCACGGCCGGGGAGGGGTGGCTCCTGGGGGTGGTCGACCGGGTGATGGCGAGCCCCTACTGGAACTCCACCGCGATCTTCGTCACCTACGACGAGGGGGGCGGGTACTACGACCAGGTCCCGCCGCCGGTGGTCGACGGGGTCCAGCTGGGCTTCCGTGTCCCCATGTTCGTCATCTCCCCCTACGCCAAGGAGAACTACGTCTCTGACACGGTGATGAACCACGCGTCCCTCCTGGCCTTCGTGGACTACAACTGGCGCCTCCCGGCCCTGAACCCGTTCGTCGCCGCCTCGGGGCTCCCGCTGGACATGTTCGACTTCAACCAGAGCTACCCCGGGGGCGGGGTCCTCAGGGCGCCGGTGGTCCTGCAGAACGGCAGCTCCTACCCGGCCCCCCTCCAGATACCCCTGGCCGCCCTCCCCTACCAGCGCGAGGGGTCCTACGGCGGGACGCTCGCGTCCCTGGGGGCGCCGGACTACGTCGGCTCCAACTCGACAGTGACGCCTTTCTACGAGACCCTGCTCTTCGCGGGGGCGGCGCTGGCGGCCGCCGCCCTTGTCCTGGCCCTGGGCTACCTCCGCGCGTTCAGGGGGCGCAGGGGTCCGGCCCGTGGAGCACCTTCAGGGACCCCCCCTCCCCGGAGAGCCCGAGGGCGGGGAACGCGTCTTATCCCGGCGGCCCGCGGGCGCGCCCATCTTGGAACTCTGCAACAAGGGCCACTTCGACAAGGAGGGCAAGTGGCATAAGTGCGGCCTACCGGTTGAGCACCTGGACCGCAGGCTGGTCCACGTCCACACCTGCGGCCTCCCGTCCATGAAGCTCCCAATGGACGTCAACGGGGCCTGCAGGTACGGGTGGATCGACCCGGAGGAGCTCGCCAGGGTGGCCCGCGGGCCCGACACGGCGCCCCCGGGGGCGGAGGGCGGACAGGAGCCCCGCGCAGCCGAAGGCCGCGACAAGGGAGACGACGAGTGGCCGGAAGACGGACCGCAGGAATACTGACCCTGGGCCCCTGCGAGGGCGGCTGTGCTACTGGCCCCCGGACGGCGCGTCCGAAGAAGGCGGGACGAGGTTCAGCATGTACCTGTTGATGCAGTCGATGTCGTTGTCCATCCGCTCCAGGGCCATCCTCCTGAACCGAGCGAAGATGTCTTTGAGCGACTCCTCGTCGAGGCCGTTCACCAGGGTGGCGTTCCCCAGGAACGAGATCCAGCCGGCGTTGGTCTGCCGCATGAAGTTGAGGCACTCGGTCACCTTGCTGACCGTGTCGAGCCTGTCCTTGGGCTCGTAGGCCTCGATCTGTGCGCGCAGCTGCGCGACGGAGTCACGTATCTGGACGATGTTCCTGTTCCAGTCGCTCACAGCGGCGTCCGAAGCGTCTTTCGTACTAAAAGATTGCTGACCGCAGGTTCTGTTGACTCTGCACGGCAAGGTTAGCGTTGCCCCTTCTCATCAGACCTCTTGACATAGCTCAGAATTGAGGGGCGCTTCTCTTGTTCTTTCAGGATGTCAGCTCGAAGTTTCTTTATCGCTTCCTGAATGTCTCTCTCTCGGTCTCCTTTGAGTCCGGCCTCAATCCACATTCTGTCTAGGTCTCGTTCAAGACTCGGGATTTTCTTCCGAGTCGAAAGAATCTTCAACTCTGGCTTATCGAGAATTCTTGTAGCGAACCCTATTCTTTCAGCCTCTTGGGTAATGCGAGCCACCTCTGCGTTCCTTTGGTTGTCGTCCAGATAGAAGAGTTGGAACTTGAGAAATAAAGAAAGCTTCGAGTTTGGCACTATCAGCCCTTGAGGCGTCGTATGTGAACAGGAGAGCAACGCTTTCAGCTTCCTGACGGTATGGCTCTGTGGAAAGAAGTCAAAAGCCGTCGCGCTGGAAGGAACCGGACTGCTCAACGCCCTCATCAGTCTGTCATCATGATGCGACATCCTCGGCCGTTGCGGTTGTCCTTCGGGCGGCTGTCCGAGTTTGAGGCTGCTGTCATAAAGCTGAGGGAGCCATTAGTATTATGGGTTCATTGCTATTGGAGATTGCGTTGTATGCTTCGATCGAACTACGACTCGGGACAGCCAGGACGACTTCAAGAAGAGGATCTTGGCTTGACTTCAGATAGTCCTTTTTGACATACCCCAAGTTCGACTCTACAACCCCCCTCTTTTCTTTCAGTTCCCGCACTAGTTCGGCGGAGTTCGTGATAGAGGTCTTTACCTCGCCAAAGATTGCGATGGGTCTCTTCGCGTCCGCTTTGTAGACTAGAAAGTCGAAGTTTCGGACGCCCAACTCTAGGAGTGGGTCTGCCCTCAGGAAGTTGTAGCCGAGTTTTGTCGGCATGAACGCCGTCTCGATAAAGGGATGGACGCACAGATTCACAAGATCATCGTGCTCGTCCTGCCTCTCAATTGCAAGCGTGTATCGTTCTACGTTCCCTTTCCTGCCCTTCCGGTACTCGCTCCTAACCCGCCGTTCCTCATTTTTCTCGTCCTTGAGGTAGCGTTTCCTGAGATCTTCGTGGATGACGGTTCTTAGAAAGCCGTCATCGCTTAGAGCCATTTCCCATCAACTGGAAGGTGGCTGTCGGATCAACCTCGTTGAGGACAGCTTTGTAGAAGTCTAGGAAGCTCTCAAATGTCACGTGAACTCTAGGAACGAGGAACATAGCCCGGGCGTCTGCACTTATGCCGAACAAGGAGTCTTTGTCTTTGTCCTTGGCAGTCGCCACCCAGCTGAACGAGCCCTCTCTCTCGTGCGAGTTGACAAACTCGAAACGCGAGCTGTAGTTGTCCCTTATTCTTTCCACGCTGTCCTTGCCTAGTTCAGCTTCGCCGAGGAGGATTTGCCCCGAAGCGAGCATCGGAACCGCGATAGTTCCTTGTTGAGCCTTCGTCCGCTCAATCTGGAATCTCACCTGTTGCGAGTCAGATGTCATCCTCGTCTCTTCTTCTTCGACAAAGGAAAGCGCCTCATCTACGGCTTCGAACATCTCCGAGTTGATGCGAGTTATCACCATCATTCCATCATCAGTCATTTGAATGATGCCCTTGCGAAGTCGCATCGTCGTAGAGTATGGTCTTACGCCATAGAGTTCCTTTAGTTCCTTGAGGGTCTCGAAAGAATCCGATGCAGTCCAATGAACTTGACGATTCATACGAGGTCTGATTCTCGCGGGAAGAGTTTCATCCCCATATCTCCTTGCCCTGAACTCTTCGACCACTGGGTCGAACACATCTACAAAATGTGCTACCATATCCTCGAACGTCTTCGGCCTTATCCACATCTGCCCGAATCCAGGTGTAACGTTGACCACTTTTCTGAGAGTGCGCTCATACTCCCAACTTGTCGAGGCAGAATAGAAGAGAAGAAGCCTCGGCGTGTAGCTTGTGACGTAGAAGTCCACGGTTGTCTTCTGACCTATGCGCCTCAGATTGGGAAGTGGGACAGATATCTGCCACACATCTCCAAGCTTCCTTTCGAGGTATGGCTCTAGTTTCTCCTTCCACCCATCTTCATATGTTCGAATGCCATGAACCTTAATCCACTTCCTTTTCTTGGAGTGAGGAAAGAGCTTCGGGGCGACTTCCACGAGCTTCTGCTGAAAGGTCTCGCGCGAGTAATGCCCATCGGGGACTAAGAAGTCTTGTGCTCTAGGCATTCCCTACGCACTAACCTTCACGCATTCGCGGGATAAACATGGCGGGAGCATTACTTAACCTCTGAGGTTCTTCTTGATTCTTTGTTCCGACTCTTGAGACGCTTCCCCTTTCTCATCTAGAATGCCCACGAGCTCGCAGAGGGGACTGAGGCAGTGACGGACCAGACGAGGAAGGCCAGGCTCGGCAGAGCAGGCTTGCAGGGGGGTCGGGGCGCGGCTCCCCTCCCGCTATGACTCGACCTGCCTTCTCCCCAGCTTCGACGGCCACCAGTTGTACCTGGCCGCCATGGCCATGAGCGCCGGGACGAAGAAGAGGATCACAACCGTCACGTCGATGACCACGGCCGCGGAGACTGCCAGGCTTATCTCCTGCAGCATCCCTATCCCCGTCAGCAGCAGCGAGCCGAAGACGCTGGACAGCACCAGCCCCAGGCCGACTATGGTCACCCACACCTTGGTGGTCGCCGCCTTGATGGCCTCGGCGTCCGACTTGCCGCTGAGCGCCTCCTCCCTGATCCTCGTGACGTAGAATATGTCGTAGTCTATCCCCACTCCCAGCATCGTCACAAGCACGAACAGCGGGGCGAAGTTGAAGACCGGCATGGACAGGAGGTGATAGAAGGTCACCGAGAGCAGGGCCAGGGCGAAGGCCACGCTGCAGAGTATGGTGAACACCAGCCTGAGGGGGGTGAAGACCGACCTGAGCTGCAGGAAAAGTATCACGTACACGGCGGCCGCGAGTATGACGAGCACCTGGGGGATGAGCGCGCTCATGAACTGCTCGCTGTCGTAGGTCCCCTGGGTCTCCCCGCCATAGTAGACCCTGGTCCCGGGGGCCAGGGGGAGGGAGTTCACCCCGGCCTCCACCCCCTGCAGGGAGCTGACGGCCTGTGCGCTCTCGGACGACCCGGTGAAGCCCACCAGCACGAGGGCCGTGCTGTTGTCCTTCCCGACCTGGGCCATCATCCCGGTGAGGTACTGGGCCTTCAGCGGAGCCGACATCCCCTGCACGGAAGAGTAGTTGAACGCAGACCCGTAGGGCCTGGTGGCGCTGGTGACGGTGTCCACCCCTGGGGACCCTGCGGCGGCCGCGGAGACCTGTTCTATCTCGTTGAGCATGGCCTGGTTGAACTGGTTGTGGCCGTTCACTATGGGGGCCGGCGTCTGGACGAGTATCGTCGACGGGGAGATGGTCCCGCTCCCGAAGCTGTCCGTGATCACCGTGAGCCCCTGGTTGCTCTGGAAGTTGGGGACGAGCCTGAGGAAGTCAAGGCTGGTGGGGGTGTTGGCCGTGGCGTAGACCGCGCCCAGTGCCACCAGGGCTATCAGGGCCGCGACGGCCACCTTGTGCCTCATCGTCTTCTCCGACACCCTCTCGAGGCGGCTCGGCCTGCGGGGCCGGACCCCTCCCCTCAGCCCCGGCCAGAACAGCCGGTCCCCGATGGTCAGCTCGAGCGAAGGGAGCAGGGTGAGGGACGCCAGGAGGAGGATCGACACCCCGATGGCTATGGCCACCCCGACGTCGCTGAATATCGGGACGTTGGCCGCAGCCATCACCACGTATGCCACTACCACGGTCGTCCCCGCGGTCAGGACCCCCTCCCCCGCCCACCTCACCGAGGTGGCGACGCTCTCCTCCTTGCTCCTGCCGTTGGTCCTCTCCTCCCTGGTCCGCCTGAGCTGGAGGACGGAGTAGTCCACCGCCAGGCCCAGCATAAGCAGTGTGGTCAGCGTGGGGGTGAGGAAGCTGATCTGGCCGTGCCCTATCTTCACTATGCCGAGGTAGATGCTCGCGTAGGCTATGGAGATGGACAGCCCGCCTATCAGGAGGGGGACCAGGGCGGCCAGGGGGGACATGAAGAGCAGCCCCACTATGACGATCGAGACTATCACCCCGGCGACCACGGTCACCCCCAGCGAGGGGGAGAAGACGTCCTGGACGTCGTGGGCCAGCACCGCCCCACCGGTGACGTAGGTGGTCGCCAGGGACGACATGTTGGAGCTCGCGACCAGGGCCTGGAACCCGGCGATCGCCTTGGCCCCCGGGTGCGAAGAGAAGTCGAACACCGCTATCATCGTCTGGTTGTCCTGGCTGACGAAGCTCTGGGTGAGCGACCTTGAGAGGGCCAGGGGGTAGCTGGCGTGGCTCTCACTTTCCACGAGGGACGACAGTGCCGCCCTGACCTGGCTCGCGGCGGTGTCGTTGCGAAGCCCTGCGAGGAGGGAAGCGAGGGAGGCGCGGTCGACGGCGAACAGGGGGGAGCCCGCGAGGGACTTCGCCGTGGCGTTCGCCACGAACCCGCTCGCCAGCGTCCACGCCGCACCGGCGCTGGGCTTAGGCCCGAGGGCGTAGGCGGACCTGACCAGCTGCGCCACCGGGACGCCCGGGGTCGCCCCCGCAGAGGACGAAGCGTTCGCCACCAGGCCGACGGTCAGGTCAGCCAGGGACGAGCTGGTCGGGGTCTGGCCCAGGGCGTAGGCGCTCCGCGCCAGGTAGAGGGGGGTCACCTTCAGGGGGGCCGTCAGGTTCCCCGGTATCTGCGCCGCGACGGTGCCTATCGCCAGCCCTGACACCGCGCTCGTCTGGTACCAGTCGGTCGTGTTCAGCCCCGTCGCCACGCTCAGCATCAGCTCTCGGGCGGCGCTGCCCAGAGCAGGGGACTGCGCGAACTGCGCCGCGGAAGCGTTGACTGCCAGCCCCTCCCGCTGCAGGGGGGACAGCGCGGGCTGGGATGTGAAGCTGGAGTTCCAGGCGGAGTAGAAGGCCTGGTAGTACCCGAGGCCCTCGGCGCCCTGGGCCCCCTCGGAGGCGAGCCTGGTGTAGACGGTCTGGTTGGCCGCCGCGTCGGCCTGCGCGGGGGTGCTCCCGTTCTGGACCAGGGACCCCCACAGCTGGACGAAGCCGGCCGGGATCCCGTAGACGAGCTGCGAGGTCTGGTTGATCCCCTGGCTGAGCTGGTAGACGTTGGAGTTCAGCGTCGAGAGGCTCGCCCGCAGGGCGTAGAGAGAAGCGCTGATGGCCGTCACGTTGGATGCCAGGGACGCGACCCCCGGGAGGAGGGCGGGGACCGTTGAGTTGAGCAGGGCGTACTCCGTCGAGTAGACGCTGGACATCCCGGTGTAGTTCTTCTCGGCGGGGTCGGAGGCCACGCTCTGGTTCAGGGCCTGGAGCGCGCCCCTGATCTGGTCCGAGTAGACCGTCCCCCCTGACGGCTGGATCACCAGGACGATGCTGTCCTGGCCGGTGCTGTTGGCCGACGGGAACTGGGCGCTGAGTATCCTCTGGGCGACCTGGGACTCGGAGCTCTTCTGCCCCAGGCTGACGTTGGTGATGTTGTACGAGACCGAGGAGAAGAACGACGGGATGACGGCCACGGAAAGCAGCACCGCGACCGCCCACGCGGTGATTATCCAGCGGCGGCGCCTCCTGATGAACGAGTTGAACGAGCCGTAGCGGGAGCCTGTCAACCTTGCCCTCACTCCTGCCGCCCGCGAGACGCACGCTCGCTGGCGTCCGGGGGGGCGGGCTCTGCGCGGCGCGGGTGAAAGCAGGGCATGCCTGTTTGGGGGCGCCGACCCGGTCGGATTATTTACTTATCGTCAGGGGCCCGAGCCTCAGCTGAAGGAGACGCCGGACCGCATGTACGACCTCACGGCGAGGGTCAGGAGCGCGAGCATCACCGCGGTGACCCCCAGCAGCTGGTACAGGTCCCCTGTGGTCACCCTCCCCATGTACCCGTCCCGCACTATGTTGGCAAGGTAGGTGAGCGGGTTGACCAGGAAGAGGGCCCTGAGGGGGGCGGGGATCGCCGGGCTGATGGAGTAGAAGACTGTGGACGCGAAGTTGACTACGAATATTATCAGCACCTGGATGCTGTTGTAGGCGTTGTTGGACTTCACCAGGGCGGAGATGTAGAGCATAAGGGACCCGAAGAGTATCGACCCCACCAGGATCGCCCCGACTATCATCAGGGCCCCGGCGGCCGTGACGGCGAGGCTCCCGGTCAGCAGGTAGGCTGCCACCATCATCACCGCCGCCCCGGCGAACCCGAAGACCACCGACGTCAGCATTATCCCGAGGAGGTACTGCAGCCTGGAGAATGGCCCCACCAGAAGCTGGGCCAGCATCCCCCACCTCCTGTCCGCCCAGAGCATGCTCCCCCCGGCTATCCCGGCCATCACCGTCTGGAAGGAGACGATCCCCGGGGCGAGGAAGTCGAGGTAGGAGTGGGACGCCCCGGCCGCCAGCGACTGGAACCCGTACCCGAAGAAGACCAGGTAGAGCGCCGGGAGCCCCACCAGGATGATCAGGGTCCCGTAGTCCGTGTTGACCACCACGTTGCGGTAGACCAGCCTGAGGATGTCCGGGGCCCTCACCTGCCGTCCCCCTCCTTGGACACCGACTCCAGGAACACGTCCTCCAGGGTGTCCTTCCTCACGTTCAGCCACTCTATCTGCGTCCCTGTGTCCCTGGCCGCCTGCAGGAGGATGGCCAGGGCCTCCTTCGGGTTGTCCGTCAGGACCAGGGCCGAGCCCTCCCCCTGCCTGACCGTCCCCTTCCCCCCGAGGGCCGCCTCCAGCGTCTGGTAGAACGCCCCGGCGCCCGACCCGTCCACGGTCACCTCGATTGTCTTCTTCCCTATGTAGCGCCTCTTCAGGCTGTCGACGGCGTCCATCACCAGTATCTTCCCTGAGTCTATCACCGCGACCCTGTCGCAGAGGTAGTCCGCCTCCTCCAGGTTGTGGGTGGTGAAGACAACGGTCAGCCCCTTCTTCACGTCCTCCCTGACGAAGTCGAGGAGCTCCCTGCGCATGATGACGTCAAGCCCCACCGTGGGCTCGTCCAGGAACAGGACGTCCACGTCGTGCATCATCTCCCTGGCCACCTGGACCCGCCTCTTCTGCCCCCCGGACAGGTCGAAGGCCCGCTTCTTCCTGACGTCCTCCAGCCCGAACTTCTTGATCAGCTCCTCCCTGCGGCGGACCCTCTCTGGCTTCGGGACCCTCCACAGCATCCCGTAGAGGTCGAAGTTCCCCTGCACCGTGGTGAAGTCGAAGGACTCGTCCTGCTGGACCACCCCTATCCTCCTCCGTATCGCCCTCCCCTCCCTGGCCGGGTCCATCCCGAGGACGCTCACCCTCCCTTCGGTCGGCCTGATGAGGGTGGTCAGTATCTTGATCAGCGTCGACTTGCCGGCCCCGTTCTTCCCCAGCAGCCCGAACACCTCCCCCTTCTTCACGTCGAAGTCGACCCCCTTGAGGGCGTAGTTCTTGCCGTCGTAGGAGTGCTTCAGCCCTTCCACGCTGATGACTGCGCCCGGGTCCTGGTCCAAGGTCTGCGGGCCCGAGCCCGCGTGCCGTTGATAAATAGTCAGGTCACGTCACGTAATCACCCGGGGTGAGGTCCCCGGGTGGGCGCGCCTAGCCCTCCTTCTTCCCGTAGGACTGGGCCATCTCGCTCAGCTCGAGCATGGCCGAGGGGAGCTCCTCGTAGGGGGTCCTGACCAGCATCGCGGCCTCGCACCCCATCCCGGCGAACTTCTCTATGCGCCCCTCTATCTCGGGGAAGGTGCCGTTGAACATCACCTTGACCGGGGCGTCCCTTCTCTCCTCCCCCCCGCGGAGCGCCTCGAAGACCCTGCGGTACTCGCCGTCGGGGAGCCCGGGGACCGGGGGGAGCCAGGCGTCGGCGTACTTGGCCGCCACCCTCTTCAGCATGCGCCTGCCTGTCCCGCCGAACCACAGAGGCGGGTGGGGCCGCGCCACGGGCTTCGGCCTGAGTATCGCCCCCTTCGAAGTGTAGTACCTCCCCTGGAAGTCGAAGGGCTCCTCCGAGGCCCAGAGCTTCAGCATCAGCTCGAGCCCTTCGACGGTCATGGCCATCCTCGTCCTGTCGTCCTCCCACTTCCCGTAGGCGTCGAACTCGGCCCTGCTCCACCCCGCGCCGACCCCAAGCACGACCCTCCCCCTCGAGACCTGGTCCACCGTCGCCACCATCTTGGCGAGCATCTGCGGCGGCCGGAAGGGTATCGGGGTCACGCAGGTCCCGATGGTCATCCTGTCCGTCTTCGCCGCCAGGGCGGCCAGTATCGACCAGGCGTCCACCGAGCTGTCGGTGGTCGGGGTGATGTAGTGGTCGGTCACCAGGAAGAAGTCGAGCTCGAGCATCTGAGCCGCCATCCCGGCGTCGAGTATCTTGTCGGCGCTCCACCCGCTGGGGACCACTACCCCGAACTTCATGGACGGGGCCGCTCTGCGACCGAGTTTATACTTTGGGTCGCGCCCCGCCGCGCAGGCCCCGCCATGCTAACGCTCGTTAAATACCAGGGGCCCGGACGCGCGGCCGTGAACCTGCCTTGACGTTCTCCGAGAGGCCTGTCCTCGTCTTCTGGGAGACCACGAAGGCCTGCCCGCTCTCCTGCGTCCACTGCAGGGCG
>JAFLZE010000027.1 GCA_029785685.1 Nitrososphaerota archaeon
ACGGAATCACTTGGCGCCTACAACGTGATAAGGACATGAGAGAGCGACAGAATCGAGCGAAGACTGACGAAGGACCTATTCGAAAGGCTCGTAGGAAGACACAAGGCAAAGACAGCGGTCTGTCAGGATTGCCGGCGCTTTCGTCTGCCGTTGCCGGTTCTCAGTCGATTGGGGTTCTTTACGTAGTACCGATCACACTTACGAATTCCCAGTCCTCGCCTACTCCTGCTCCATTCCAGCAGATGATTGTGGTGGACAGCGCCGCCTATGCGGCGCATGAGGCTCCGAACCTTCAGAACGTCGAGTTCCTCTATCCCAATGGGACAGCGATTCCCAGCTGGCTAGAAAGCGGCAACTCGAACACGGCGACTGCAACTGTGTATTGGCTCAAACTCTCTGGCGGCATCCCCGCTGATTCCAGCGTCACCGTGTACATGGGATTCGCCGATGTCAATGTGAACCTGTTCAGCATCTCCTCACACATGCATTCAGGTTTGGTAGGAGAGGCACCCGAACTCAGCCCCACCTACGCACAATACGACAACGGTAGAAGCGTGTTCAACTTTTATGACAACTTCGCGACTGCATCCAGCCTTTCATCGTGGACATACAGCCTTCCAGGAGGATCGTTCACCATCAACAATGGGCTAACGGTGAACTTCGCAACGTCAGGCCAATACTTCGTCACCACCGCCACCTATGGACCTGGGACAGCTTTCGACGCTTCCATGACTTACATCGCTGACACCGATAATGTAGGATATGTCAACGTCAACCAGCCAGGGTTTGGGATTGGAGGTGCCGTATGGTCAGGGGCTTTCATCAGGTTGGCCTGCGGAGTGACCTATCCTGACCAGCTCAGCGCCGGCGAAGTCAACGGGTGCGGCGGAGGGGGATTCGGGTACATCCTCCCGAGCGAAGGAGTGACGGGAGTCTATTCGGTCGACGTTCTGTCAGCCAGCTCCTCGATTCAGTATGTCGGTTACTCCATGGGTTCTTCGACTCAACCGATTAGCGGCCAGGCGCCCAACTATCCAAGCAATGTCGGGTTCCAGATAGCCAACTGTGGAGGGGGCCCCAACTGTTCTGGTTACGGCAACTCGCTATCTGTCCAATGGGCCAGAGTTAGGGGGGCTCCGCCTAACGGCGTCATGCCAAGCGTATCTATCGGCACTCTAGAAGATTTTCACGGCTAATGCGGCAAAATGCTCAAGCGCTAGGCCAACCTAGACTACCGCGTGATGATGTATTTCCGGTGGAGGCGCATGCGATCTTTGAGGGAAGGAGCGCCGAGGGTCTGATTCGATGCCACATCTGTTATATCAAATCCTAGCGTAAACAGCCAAAGTGGCGAACTTCTGGCGTTCGCCGTCAGGGTCAAGCATTCGGGACTTGCCAAACATTCCCTGCAAGACATTTCGAGACAGTCCGGGAGCAATTGCAGATTAGGGCGCGATGAACTCTCCGTACAGTTTCAGCGGTCCATCTTCTTGGGGTGTCATCGCTTGGAAAGGGCACGGCTTTCGTACAACCTCTTCACCACCGAAGCCGCACCTTCCCTTGTGACCAGGTTCCATGACCTTGCGTAGCTGTCCTTCATGCCTGGGTTTGCCTTGGACGACTCCCACCACCTCTCCTGCTTGAGATATCGCTCCGAATCCTTCCCGAAGGCGGCCCTGAACGTCTCCACCATCAGTCCATGGACCGGGACATGAACGATAGTTGATTCGGTCTCTCCTCCAAGGGACTCCCTCAGCCTCTTCCAATAGCCTTTCAGCACACCGTCGTTGTCGTCGAACAGCGTGTGGGCCAACTCGTGGACGAGCGAGGTTATCTGTCCGTCTAGGTTCTCCCCTTTCTCCCCTATCCACAGGGTCAGGGGCTCAGAGAACGGATATCTGACCGAGGAGACGACGTAGGCCCTGATCTCCTTTCTCTTCCATTCGAGGCCGGAGATTCTCGCCATCTGTGAGAGGAGGCACTTCGAGTGCCCATCCCAGGTCCGTTGGATTCTTGCCGCCTGCTCTCTGCCCCTCCGAATCCCATCAGCAGTGAGTTCGCGCTCTTCATAGCCGCTGAGCACCCGATTGTAGATTCTGGAGTAGGTTACCAGGACCTTCGGAAGGTTTCGCATCGAAGCGGAGGCTGGACGCCTTCTCTTAACCATCTCTCAGCGGGGACGCATGAACCCTAGGCGCGGCCACCGAGCCTGACAACCTCTCTCGTGGTCCAGACCCTGACCTTGCTCTGGCGTTTCAAGTGCCTGTCGTCGCTCCATATCCCATCGCAGCGCGCAGCCAGGGCCGCGGCCACAAACGGGACGTCGTTTTCGTCCACCTTGTTCATGGCCTTCTCGGCTTCTCTCCACCGCGAAAGCACCTGGCCCTCTTCGACAAATCGAGTCCGCCCGAGCAGGGCGTCCAGGACCGACTCGATTTCACTCCTTGAGAGGCCCGATTTCTCCTCCACTTCGTCCAGATGTTCCCTGGTTTCATCGATGAGATGGGCTGGGACGAGGAACTCATGGTTCGAGCCCATGATGATCCCTCTGACGGTCGAGTTCTTGATCAGGGCCTTGAGGAACACGTTCGTGTCGAGCACGAACTTCAATCGCTTCTTCGTTCCATTTTCTTCCTGTATCGGGATGCCAGAGCCGCGTTCACCCTGCGCCCCACTTCCAGGGCGTCCTTCTCAGTCAGTCTGCTCCTCCTTGTCACTTCGTCCATGAGTTCAAGCTTGCTCGCATACTCCCACATGGCCTGCCTGGCTACTTCGCTCCATTTTATCTCGGGATGACTTCGCATGATCCTTCGGAGTTCTTCCGGAACTGCCAGGGTCACGTTTGCCATGCTCCTTCTCCCGTATTTGCGTTATGTGTATTCACATATTATTAAACAAGCTGGCTTCGAGCCCAACTCTCCTGTGCTACTCATGCCCAACGCAGGCCGAGGCGTTCGCGCACAGGTGCAAGGACCACCTCTACGGGACAAAGGGTGCCGCGGGTCGGACACTCCCCTTCCCCTTCGGGTCGGACTTGGCCCGACGTGCACTGGCGCAGATCTTGGCACGAACGCCAAGAGTGGTAAATTTCTGGCGTTCGCCGTCAGGGTCGAGCATTCGGGACCTGCCAAACCTTCCCTGCAAGACACATCGAGATAATCCTGGAGCAATTGCGGGTGGGAGCGCAATGAGCCCTAGGCGCGGCTCGCCGGCACGAATATGACCTCGTCCTTCAGATCTCTGAAGTGCCTATCCCCAGTCACCACCCGGGCGCCGCATTCCCTCGCCGTGGCGAGCACAATCGAATCAGCCAACCCCCAGTCCTTCACCAACAGTCTTCTCTCGACGTCGAGCTCGCCCGCCTTGGTGGCCAGGTCTCCGTTAAGCGCCGTCACATCGGATGATGACGCCACAAACGTCAGCTTTTGCAGCCTTCCCTCCTCGGTCTCTCGGCTGTGGCGAATCTCTTTCAGAAGCTTTCTGCTCAGCTCTGCGACAACGATCGTTGGCGTCGCGCAGTTCTGACCTTCGACGAAACTTCTCACCTTCCCCCCGGCGTCGCTACCGGCGAAGTACTCGACCCAGGCGTAGGTGTCTATCACGAAGTCAGAATTCATGGAACTGCGACTCTTCTTCCTCGGTGAACGGCTTGAGACTGGGATTCGAGCCGAACATCGACTTGGGGACCTTCAGCTTCTCCTTCGCCAGAGCGGCGATGACCTCGTCGTAGCTCTTCGCCCCGGTCTTCTTCATCAACTCCTTGAGCAGATTGGCCGTCCTCTTCCTGGTCTGAATCGTGGTGCTCATCGAGGTAACTATGGCTATAGCCATAGTTAAAGTGAGCGTCCGAGTGCCAGGAGAGGCAGCCCTGGATGATGCAATGAAACTCCCACTTGTAATGTGGGTGCCGCGGGTCGGACGCTCCCCGACTTCTGGCCGGATCTGAACCGACATGTCAGATTGTGCAAGAACTCGACTCTGCAGTTCGCGCTGTAGACTACTCTGGCTCTGTCATGCGACCCCAACCGAGCCCATCAGTCTCTTCGCTCCCAGGACGTTGACCGCCCGCCGCATGTCGTAGGCCAGCATCGTGAAGCCGACCTCCCCGTTCACATTCCTCATGCCCTCGAGCAGCAGGCATCCCTGGTTGGACGCCCTCTTCATCGTGTCGAACGGGTGCTCGACGGTCTCCTTCCTCCTGCTGTGCTCTTCGAGCCCCTCGGCTCCGCGCGGCCTCGCCCTGGGCCTGCCGATGACATCCTGGTGCTCCGACCTGGCTATCACCCGCCCCAGTTTGTTCCTGGTGCACCTGCTCCTGAACCAGCAGGTCCCACATGCCGTAGTCCTGTGGAACCCCCCCGCCGCCGCCGCGTCCTTTCGCGTCCAACCCACAGATTTTCTTATCCCTATAGGATAAGCTTTTATCGCCCTGGGGGCCTGTGGGTTCCATGTCCAGCCTGGCGGTCCTCCTGGGGAGCGCTACGAGGGCGAACATCATCCGGGCCCTCGCCCAGTCAGGCGAGCCGCTCGGCCCCTACAGGGTGGCGAAGATGTTCGGCATGAACGTGGCCAAGACCTACTCTGAGATGAAGAGACTCGCCGCCCTCGGCGTGGTCGAGGGGGTGAGGGGAGGAAGGGGGACGGAGTACGTGCTCGTGGACGAAGACCTGAGGCGCCTCTCCCTCAGGCTGTCTCAGCGTGTGGTTCCTCTGGAGCGCTGGAAGAGCCCCCCCTCGAAGGCTTCGAGGTTCATGATGGGGATGCAGGCGGTCCCCGGCTTCGGCCTGGAGGGGGGAGAGGAGGCCACCTGGGCGAAGGCGTCGAGGCAGGAGGGGGAGCTCGACGGCCTGGCCGAGATGGGGCGGAAGAGGTTCGACGCAAAGTACCGCAGGGTCGGGGAGAGGGCTTTTGCCCGCCTATAGCACTGTGAGGAGGGTCGTCCTGCAGACAGAGGACCCGACCGAGAGGAAGATCAGGTTCATGGCGCTCCTGACGTCGGGCCTTCCCAAGCAGCCCAGGGGGCCCATCCTCGTCGGCGGCTCGGCCATAGAGGTGTACCTCGACGGCATGCTGAGGACCGGGGACATGGACGTCGTGCACGACATGAAGGCCCTCGAGAAGGCGCTCCGTGGCTGGAGGTTCGAGCTTGGAGGGCTGAGGGCCTGGACCAACGAGGAGCTCGGCCTCGCCGTGGACATCGTGGGGGCGGACTACACCGGGTCGCTGGATAGGACGACCACGATCACCACCAGCTATGGCCCCGTGAGGGTCGCGGGGGTCGAAGACCTCATCCTCAGGCGGTTGGCGTCTGCGAAGCATTGGAGGTACCCGGCTGACATGGAGCAGGCCTACCTCCTGGCGAAGGCGCACTACGACAGGATCGACTGGGCCTACGTGTCGATGGAGGCGGAGCGCGACCTGACCTCGGACTACCTTCGGAAGCTGAGGCGCGCGCTCAGGAAGGAGGGAGCCCCGCCGGCGGCAGGCCGCGGTTAAGCATCCAGGGACGCCATTGTCGTCCACTATGCCGAAGAGGAGGCCCCAGAGAACATGCCGCACTCAAACCTGCAGCTGGACCTCGTCCACGCCGCCAGAGGCTCCCGGCCTTGAGGGCATGAGAGAGGCTAAAGCGAATTAGTTCCAGTTCAGCCCCGTAGCCTGGCCAGGTAGCCCTCAGGCAGATTCGGAAGAACGAGGAGGCAGCTTCCTTCTTCGCTCATGCCTGGTGGAGAGCGGACGATGACTTATTTGGTCATCGTGCATCAGAGTCTCAGAATTGAGACATGCATATATAGACACAAACTGCCCAGAGTCGCAATGATCAGACCGGAGCTCTCAATCGCGCAGACCATGGGGGAGAAGCCAGCGTACCGCCTGGACGAACTGATGAGCGTCATGGGGTCGCGGGCCACCGCCTACAGGACCCTGCGGGAGCTGCGGAAGGCCGGATTCGCCGAACAGATCAAGGAGGGCTATTTCACCATCCGTTCGAGCCTCTTTCAGCCGTTCTACCTCTGGCAGCACTTTCTACCGTCTCTGCGAGCATTTCAGCAGGCCCGATACTTCGGCCGCTCCTACAACGAGAACGACGTGAAATTCGCCCGCCGAGCCCTTGACGGGATGGTCACCCTGGACTACCGCGCGTATGAGCTCACGGGGTTTCAACAGCCGCATTCGCTCTTCCTCTACCTAGGGGACCTGGGCAGAGCCGCGGCGACGCTGAAGAGCCACGGGTTTTGGGAAGGCACGCGGGGACGAGTAGCCCTTCTGCCACGAGCAGGGCCGATTCAAAACGAGCTCCAACGGGTATATCTTGACTGCCTCGCCTACGGGGGGAGAAGCGCCCTCGACGCCATCGCAATCGAGGCGCTGTACGCGGATAGGCTGGACCCTAGGGTGAGAGGGGTCTTCAGATCCGAAGACATCCTGAAGGTGAGAGAGGAGCTTGCCCTGCTTAAACCTAGAGCGTGAAGCAGCTAAGATCGCCGAGCTTCGAAAGGTAGCGGAGGCGCTGGCGACCTAGACGATCGCGACCCAGGCGCCTTCCGTTTCAATTCGACTCGCGCCGCCGGGGCAGATAGACAGACAGGTTACCTCCTTCGCTTACCTGATGGCAGGGAACCTCTGCGCTGATGCGACGGGCGAAGGCCCGCAGGCCAAGGGGTTGCTTGGGCAACTCCAGCCACAATCCGCCAGTAAGCAAGAGCCGAAACCGCTTCGCTGGCCGAGATGTCCGCAAGGGGTGAGGTGCCGCGGGTCGGAGGCTCACCGCGCCCTTTTCGGGCCGGATTTGTCCCGAGGCACATGGTCGTAGATGACGTCGTTGTCGCGAACCTCGTCACCACGGAGCATAGGCGGTGAAGACGAAGGGAGCGAAGGGTCGCCCCACGGGTGTTGCAAAGGAGGACAGGTAGGACCTCAGGGGGCCCGCTTCTTGATGCGCCGCCGGCTCACCGCCTCCCACACGGCCTCGTTGGAGGCGTCGGCGTCGAAGAAGTCTGCGAGTATGGCGTTGACGACCTCGCTCCTGCTGACGCCGAGCTCCTTGAAGGCATCAGAACCCCGGTCCAGCGCGTCCACGATCTCTGGGTCGAAGGAGACCCCCATCCGGACCTTCTTGGCCCTCGGCCTCGTCAGGGGCGCATGACCGGAGCCTGACAACGCTGCTACATCTCATAGCACGAGGTAAAAAGAATTATGAATTTCACAACCACCTAACGCCTCGCTCCGGGCCGTCCGATGAGTTGCGGCCCAGGGGGTGGGAGAGCGTGGGCCCCGTCGCGGAGGGTCGACGATCCGCCGGGACTTTCCCCCGCGGCCCTGGCGGCAGACCCCGGCAGAGGGCGGGGCCGAGGATCGCCGTTCGTCGGACAGCGCCCTCCATGGCCCGGCCAAACCTTAATTCCAGCATGGGCCGCAACAGCTGCCCTTGAGCCAGGCCCGCCCGTGGCTAGCCCTCTTCAGGTTCCACGAGTACGGCCCCCTTTTCCTCCTCTGCGGCCTCGCGGGTGCGCTCTACGCCGGGGCGGGGGAGCCTCTCGGCCTGGCAGGCCTCCTCTGCTTCATCGCGCTCTTCTCGTCGTCGGCCTTCGTCCTCAACGACGTCGCCGACCGGGAGGAGGACGCCGGATCCGCAGAATCCAGGAACCCCATCGCCAGGGGGGAGATAGGGAAGGCGGCGGGGGTCGCGCTGTTCGCGCTCCTTGCCGCTGGCTCCCTCGTCGCCCTCCGCTTCGTCTCTGCGCCTGCGCTCTACGCGGCGCCCCTGGTCTACGGCCTCTACTGGGGGTACAGCTGGGGGCCCGGCTTCAAGGCGCGGCCCTGGGTCGACGTGGCCGTCCACGGCGCCGTCCCGGCCCTCTTCGTCTTCATGGGGAGCGCCCTCTACGCCCCGCCAGACCTGGGAGCCGTCCTGCTCGCGGGGGTCGTCTTCTGCATGGCAGCCATGTCCGGGGTCCTCCAGGGTGTCAGGGACATGGGGAAGGACGCGGCCCACAGGAGGACCACGGCGCTGGCCCTGGGGAAGGGGCGCTCCGTCGACCTGTCCCTCGCGCTCCTCGCCTCCGGCGTGGCGCTGTACATCGCCGCCGTGGCGTCCGGGTCCCTGCCGCCGGTCATGGCCGCCCTGGTCCCATGCTCATTGCTCCTCGTCTCCCCCCTGCTCAGGCTGAGGGCCGGGACAGAGGGGGCGGGGGAGGTCATCAGCGCGGTGAGGCTCAGGGGGGTGCTGCTCGCCCTGGCCGCCATGGCCCTCTACGTCGTCTGGGTCCGGCCAGCATAGCCGGTCCGGGCAGGCTCCCGTGTTCGAGAAATCCAGTAGAGGTGGGGCCTAGACTGCCGGGTCGGCGGGCGCCGTGACGTCCACGGGGGGCCTCCCCTCCCCAGCGCGGAGGCCAGCCACTTCACGAGCGAGTGCCCCGTCCCCCCCGCCACGGAGAGACCGAGCAGGGCGAGGCACCCTGAGCGGAGGAGGGCCATGGCCTGCGGGAGGGTCCAGGCGTAGGTCGGCCCCCCGGTCGGGGTGGCCGGGACCGTGAACCAGGTGATGATGATCAGGGCGTTGAAGACGTCGAAGAAGTAGAGCGCCGGGGTGCTCACCACCATCACGGCGAGCAGGGGGATGAGGGTGACGTTGAACTGCGGGGCGTAGATGTAGGTCCCGAGGAGGTAGGCCGTGAGGGCCAGGAAGCTCCTGGGGACCAGGGGCATCTTCAGGGTGTAGACCCTGAGGAGGAGCAGCCCCATGACGGCGTAGCCGAAGAACTTCGCCGCGTGGGAGAACGGGTTCCCGAAGATCCAGATGTACCAGGCGTCCTCCAGCCCCCAGTTGGCGAAGAAGGAGACGAACTGGCCGAAGAAGCCGAAGTTGAAGATGGCGATGGGGACCAGGGTGGCCCCGGCGACCGCGAGGGACACGGCCAGGTACTTTCCCTTCGCCCTCCCGCCGGCCAGCTCCAGGAGGAGGACCGGGAGGAGGACCACGGCTATCCCCTTCGTCGCTATCGCCAGGCCGAGGAAGAGGGCCGACCACCCGGGCCTCTTCTCCACGAAGAACTGCAGGCAGAGGACCACGAAGAGGGCGTCGAAGAGGTCGAAGTTGTAGACCCCGTAGATTATCATGCTCGGGAGGAAGAAGTAGACCGGGTTGAGCTGGACGCCGAGGGCCTTCGCGAGGCGCCAGGTGGACCATCCCATCACCGCGGCGGCGACCAGGCTGAGGGCGCTGAAGGAATCGTAATAACCTGCGTATAGACCGCCGGCGGCCCCTGCGAACTCCCCGCCCAGCACCCTCGCCGCATAGAGGAAGAGCCCGGACATCGGGGGGTACTCGAGGAAGGTTCCGGGGGAGGAGTAGGGGACCCGGCCGGCGGCAACCCAGCCCCGGCCCCAGAACGAGGCGATGTCGCTGTAGAGGGACGGGATCGCGAAGCTGGAGTGCAGGAAGGTGCTGAGGAGTATGGCCGCGACCGAAGACGCCACGGCCCCCCAGACGGCGGTCCGGTGGTCCATGGTGGCCGGGCTCATTCGCGCCTTAAATCGGTTGGCTCGGGTCAGGCTCGAGTGCCCGGGCCCGCCGTGAGGCGACGGCGCGCCAGCAGATAGGAGCCGGCCAGGACCGCAGTCAGGACGCCGACCCCCAGCGCGCTGAACGGGAACTCGGGGACCCCGCCGCTCCCTGCGGAGGAAGCCGAGGAGGTGATCGCCGAGGAGCTGGCGGTCGTCGTCGGCTGAGCTGTGGTGGGGGTCGTGGTAGACTGTGAGGTCGCGGAGGATGTCGTGGACGTGGTCGGCGTGTAGGTAGAGATGGTCGACGCCGCGGTGGAGG
This sequence comes from Nitrososphaerota archaeon, assembly GCA_029785685.1. Next base: position 9,827 of record JAFLZE010000027.1, read on the forward strand.
TCTCCGTCGCACTGGTGGTCGACGACGTGGATGTGGTGGACACCGCCGCGGGGACGAAGCTCGTCCCGAAGTTCACCGTCCCGAGGGTGACCACGAACTGGCCGTTGACCAGGCTGGTCTGGAGGTTGGTCGCGGCCTCGGCGGTGTCGCTCCCGAACTCGTAGAGGGAGCGGGGGAGGGCCGACTGGCCGTTGGTCAGGAGGTACGACATGCTGAGGACGGCGTGCATGGCCGTGTAGGTGGCGTTGGCGCCGTTGGCGTCCCCGCCGAAGTCAAGCTCGCTGTCGAAGTAGTTGGCGCTCGGGGTGTAGGCGTTCCCCGTGATGAGTATCGCCGCGGACTGGATCGCCTTGGGCTCGGTTATCGTGACCAGGTCGTAGCCCGACGGGGTCCCGCTGAGGGGCGCGCCCCCCATGGCCTGCAGGTAGCTGAACGAGACCTGGACCGCGTCCCCGGAGGACGAGACGTTGATCGGGAGCTCCAGCGACAGAGGGAGGGTGTAGCCTGCCTCGGCGGTGCTGTAGCCGTAGAACGACTGGTTCCCGGACTTGCTCACCGACCCGAGGCCCGAGGTGATGTTCGAGTTCATTGTGGAGGTGGTGGAGGAGGAGTAGTTCCAGACGTTGGAGACGTAGTAGAAGGTGTCGTTGTTGGTGTAGAATGTCACGGTGTTCTGCAGCCAGTAGTCGTAGCTCGCCGACGTGGTGTTCACCTGCATTACCACGTTGAGCTGGAGGCCGGCGCCGTAGGGGCTCGAACCCTGGGGCGGATTCGCTATGGTGGACTGCATGCTCCCTATCACCGCGGTCCCCGTCACAGCCGTGGCCCTTTCGGTGTACGAGCTCAGGGTCCCGGAGCTGTTGAGGATCCCGTAGTCGGCTATCCCCGTGGGGACCGGCTCCGCGGAGTAGCCGTAGTAGATGTTGATAGGGCTCCTGACGGCGCCTGGTCGGCGGCCAGGGGACTGGAGGGGGTGGGCCGGCGCCGCGGCGGCGGAGAACGCGCAGACCTGGACCACAAGCAGGAGTCCGAGGACAAGCGCCGACGCCCTGGTCTTCTGTAATCTCAATTACTGGAGGAACCTCGGATTCTCGCACATTTAATTTTTCCACGGCGGTGGGCGGATTCCGCGTCGTCGGGGGGGTCCGCCAGGCAGCGTGGACCCCTCGAAAGGGCGTAGCTTCATAAACGACGCACCGACAAACAAGCTCGTGACCGGGATACTCCCGCCTGACCTGTCCACGACGTTCCTCATAGCTGCGATACTCCCCCTGATAATCGGCTTCGTGGTGGGAGTGGTCGTCCGGAACGCCCTGAAGGTCGGCATCGCCCTGGCAGTGCTGGTGGTCCTCCTCATCGCCGCCGGGATAATCACCCCGAGCCAGGTCATAGCCCCCCTGGCGGCGCTGGTGAAGTCGGGGGCGACGCAGGCGACGATCACCGCCTACGCCGACAGGGTCGCTGGGTACCTCCCCTACTCCTCGCTGACGTTCATAGTCGGGCTGGCCCTAGGCCTCCTGAAAGGCTGAGGACAGGACGGGCTCCTAGAAGGCTGCTCAGCCCAGGAGCCACTCGGCCGGCGGCCCCCGGACCCCGGCGCAGTCGACTGTCCCGCTCACCCTGCGGAGGAACGACGGGCAGGCGAAGCAGACGAGGAAGGCGACCTCCTTCTTCACAATCGGGCAGTCCACGCTCTCCTTCTTCATGCGGGATATGGCCTTGGCGCTGGCCGCCCCCTTCAGCTCGTCGGAGACGACTTTGGGGACCCTCTTGGCCTTGGCCGCGGGGTAGATGTCTACCTTGAACTTGGTGTCCTGAGACACGAGCCTGGCTCATCCGGGTGGGGATAAAAGCCTGCGCCGCCGCCGCTCCCCTGGCTCCCCCTGCGGACCTCCCCGGCGGCGTTTCGGCGGCGGGGGCCGGGCTACTTACCCGCCAGCCCGAGGGAGCCGGCGAGCCCCTGGACCTTCGCCTTCAGCTCCTGCCTCCCTGCCAGCGCCGAGTACACGGCGAGGAGCCTCAGCTGGCGCGCGACGTCCGACTCGGTCTCCTTCGTCAGCCGTGACAGCTCCTCCTTCCCCCTGCCGGAGATGATGTACCTCCGGACGTTGCCCTCGCGCTTGGGGAGCTCGGTGATCAGCCCCTTCTTCAGGAGCTCGCCGAGCATCAGATAGATCGACCCTGGGCCCGGGGCCCACTCCCCCCCTGTGACCCGGCGTATCTGGTTGGCGAGGTCGGTCCCGGACAGGGACGACTCGGAGAGCATCTTGAGGGCTGCCAGCCTGAGGACCCCCTTGGGGACGCTTATCATGGCCGGTCAGCCCCTGG
>JAFLZE010000028.1 GCA_029785685.1 Nitrososphaerota archaeon
CCGGCCTTGACCAGCTTCGCGGCCCCGGCGACCTTCCCGGGGGTGACGAAGTTCATGGCGCCGAGCTCGTCCCTCCTGCCGAACTTCTCCGTCTTCGTGGCGCCCGCTCCGTCACCCGGCGATATAAGCACGGGCCGACGAAATGTTTTAACACCCTGGGAGGTCGAGCGCCTCGTTGGTAAAGGTCTCCCTTGAGAACCTAGACAAGTCCTTCGGGGGCCACAAGGTGATAGACAACCTGAACCTGAGCATAGGCGACAGGGAGTTCCTGACCCTTCTGGGTCCTTCCGGGTGCGGCAAGACCACGACGCTGAGGTGCATAGCGGGGCTCGAAGAAGTCGACTCCGGGAGGATAGTCGTGGACGACCGCGTGATAAACGGGGTCCCCTCGAAGGACAGGGACATCGCCATGGTGTTCCAGAACTACGCCCTCTACCCGTTCATGTCGGTCAGGGACAACATCTCCTTCCCCCTCCGGCTCCACAAGCTCCCCAAGGACAAGATAGAGAAGAAGGTGGACGAGGTGGCGGAGCTCCTCCACATCTCGACCCTCCTTTCGAGGAAGCCGAAGCAGCTGAGCGGGGGGGAGCAGCAGAGGGTCGCCCTCGGCAGGGCCCTGGTGAGGGACCCCAAGCTCTTCCTGATGGACGAGCCCTTCTCGAACCTGGACGCGAAGCTGAGGGTCGAGACCAGGTCCGAGATCAAGAGGCTGCAGGGGGAGCTGGGGATCACCACGATCTTCGTCACGCACGACCAGTCCGAGGCCATGGCCCTCGCCGACAGGATAGCGGTCATGGACAAGGGGGTCCTGCAGCAGTTCGGGGGGCCCACCGAGGTGTACGACGCCCCGACCAACGTGATGGTGGCCCAGTTCATGGGCGCCCCGGCCATGAACGTCCTGGACGGGGAGTTCTCCAAGCCGGACAAGGTCGCGCTCACCGGCCCCGGGTTGTCCGGGGTGGTCCTCGCGAGGGACGAGGTGGCCAGGGGCGCCGGTTCGATCAAAGGGAACGCGGTCAGGGTGGGCTTCCGCCCCGAAGACGCGAAGTTCGTCCCGGGGGGGTCCGGCGGGATTCCGGCCGAGGTCTACGTCGAGGAGCCTTTGGGGACCCACGTCCTCCTGACCCTCACCATGGGGGGAGTGAACATCAAGGTGGTGATGCCCGCCGGGTTCAGGGCGGGGCCGGGGGTCAAAGGGACCATAGAGATAGCCGCGGGGAAGCTGCACGTCTTCGACGCGGGCTCGAACGTCAGGGTGTCCTAGGGGCGCTCAGCCTCTCACGGCGCCGAGGCCGAGCCCGGCTTCGATGTACTTCTCGAGGCCGACGAAGAGCCCCACCATCAGGAGTATCGTGACCACCGTCCCTGAGAGCTGGATGGCGTACTGCAGGTTCGGGAACGTGCTCCCGTTGATCAGGACGCTGGCCAGGCCCTCGGGTATCATGTAGAACGAGGCGTCCCTCAGCACGAAGAGCGGGAGAAGGTAGTTGTTCCATGTCCCGGCGAATATTATGATGAAGACGGTCACCATGGCCGGTTTGAAGTAGCGGAGGGCCACCGAAGTGAACACCCGCCACTCGGAAGCCCCGTCCATCCTGGCCGCGTCGAGGACCTCCTTCGGTATGGATTCCTGGGCGTAGATCGTCATGAAGTAGGTGCCAAAGGCGCTGACCGCCATCGGGAAGATCACGCCCTGGTAGGTGTTCACCAGCCCGAGCTGCTGTTCGAGGACGAACGTGGGGAACGCGATCGCAGTGCTAGGTATCATGAGGCCCACCGCCACTACGAGGGTGAGGATGTGCTTCCCCCTGAAGCTGTACTTGCCCAGGGCGAACCCGGCCATGGCGGCCAGGATGGCCCCCAGGGCGCCGGCCAGCCCTGACTCTATGATGCTATTCGCCAGCCAGAGCGGGAGGCTCGACTGGGTGAACGCATAGAGGAAGTTGAACAGGGTGGGCCCGTTGAACCAGAGCGGGTTGCCGGAGAAGGCGACATTGTAGAGCTTCGTGCTCGCGACCACCGCCCACCAGATGGGGATCAGGAAGTACACGGCGACGAGGGCCATCGCCACGGCCGCGAACGTGCCGGAGAGGGTCTTTCTCATGTCAGCTCTCCGTCCAGAAATAGCGTACGCCGAGGACCGCGACCACCAGCGAGATGGCGATGAGCACGAAAGCCACGGCCGCCGCGTAGTTGAACTCGCCTAGGAAGTAGGTCAGGTGGAAGATGTAGAGGTTGGGGGTGAAGCCGAAGGGGACCGCGCTGAGGTTCGACAGGGTGAAGGGCTCGTTGAAGAGGAGCTGGTCTCCGATTATAGTCAGCATGCTGATGAAGACGAAGTACTTCTTGAGCATCGGGAGCTTTATGTGCCTCAAGACCTGCAACGGCGAGGCCCCGTCCAGCTTTGCCGCGTCGTAGAGGGTGACCGGGACGGCGCTCAGCCCGGCCAGGAGTATGATCATGTTGAATCCCACCCATTCCCAGACGATTATGTTGAGCATAGCATAGATTATCGTGCTAGGGGCCAGCAGGTTAGGGTTCAGGTGGAAGAAGGAGAGGAGGGAGTAGATCGGCCCCCCCGCGGTGTACATGTACCCCCACATCAGGGTCCCGATGACCGTCGGGACCCCATACGGAAGGAACACGACGATCTTACCTATCGCCCCCAGCTTCCCCCGCCTGGAGTCGAGGAACAGGGCGATGAGCAGCGAAAGGACGAGCATCAAAGGGAGCCAGAGGATGGTGAGGTAGAACATGCTCTCGTACCCCCTCCATAGCGTCCCGTCGGACACCGCCCTGACGTACTGGGCTGCTCCGACGTAGTCCGTGAAGAGGCTGGGCGCCGCAGCGGGGGCGTGGAAGAGCGACATGACGAAGGTGTAGACCACAGGGACTATCGTGAAGACAGTGAAGAACGCGAAGAACGGTAACAAAAAGAGGACGTGAGCGAGCTTAGGCAAGCCCTCTCACTCTCTTGCAGCTTGAGTCGGTATGGTCGCCGCGCCGCTTAATGGCCTACAGAGGCCACTATGCCGCCGCTGGACTGGATGTATGAGATCATGATGGTCTCGGTGTTCTGAAGGGCTTGGGCGAATGTGATCTGTCCTGCCGCAGCTTCAGTGAGCTGCTCCTGCAGGATTACCATGAGGGTGATCTGGTAGGGGCTCCACTGCCACTGTGTCCCGGCGCTCTGCTGGGACTTTAGGTAGACCTGGCCGATGTTCTGGCCCCCGAAGTAGGAGTTGTTGGAAAGGAAGACCTTTGTCCCGTTCGAGTATGCGAGGTTCTGCAGGTAGTAGCTGTTGGATGTCCACTGGCCGCCTTGGGTCCACATGTACGGGAGGACCTGCGGGGTCTGGGTCGAGAAGTAAGCGAATAGGAAGGATGGGCCCGGATACTTCGCGTTGGCTGTCACCCCCATGCAACTCCCACCGACGACACCCGTGGTGAAGCTGGAGGTCGAGTTCTGAGGCATGTTAGCGACACGCCAGAGCCCTGATTGGTGCGGTGCCACCGCCTGGATCACGTACCTGGGGTACCACGCCGCCGCCGTGACGAACGACGCAATCTCAGACCCTGCCAGTTCTTGGTTGAACTGAGGGGTGTAGAGGTTGATCGCCTGCACTTCGTGGGCGTTTATGAGGTTGCCCCAGTAGTTGATGACGTTGAGGTTCTTGGTGCTGTTGATTACGACGTTGTATGCTGTGCTGTTCACTGGGACGATCATGTTCCCTCCCTGGGCCCAGAAGAGACCCATCAGGTCTGCCGAGGGCTCGTTGGGCGGGAAGACCGTCATCGTGACGGAGCTGTTCTCAGAGTGGAGTTTCTGGGCGTCAGATTGGAACTGGGCCCATGTCTGTGGGACCGTCAGGCCGTACTTTGTGAACAGGTCTGCTCTGTACGCGAAGGCCACAGGACCGAAGTCCTCTGGGATGCAGTACATCTTCCCCGTCTGCCCGGCTGACACCAGCGCGAGCGCGGAGGGGGAGATCTGGGAAGAGAGCGACGAGAGGTATTGGTTGAACCAAGGCGCGATGTTCATGACCTCGCCTGTAGCCACCTCCTGAGGTAGCTGGAAGTACTGGATCCTGAACGAGTCGTAGACGTACTGGCGCGTCTGTAATGCGCTGAGAAGGCCCGAGAGGTCTTCGTTAGGCGACTGGTTGATGTGGATGTTGGGGAAGGCGGCCTCGAACATCTGCACCGCCCCGGGGAGCGGGTACCCGCTCCACGCGTACTCGTTTATGGTGATGGGGGTCGCAGGATAGAACGCCTCGATCATTGCCTGAGGGACGTTCGGGACCGTCAGGGTGGTGACAGCCTGGCTGGTCGTGGTCTGGGACGCGGTGGAAACGGTGGACGTGGTCGTGTTTGCCGGAGGCGCGGTTGTTGTGTAGAGGTAGACGCCTGCCGAGGCGACCACCACTAGGACGATGATGATTCCGACTACAGCTGCTTTTCCGATAGCTGTGCGGTTCTGCAATTCTTCGACGCTGAACGCCCTAAGGTCGATATATAGAGCTAACGCAAGCGTCGACGCTCAGCGGGACGTTGCCCACGCCTGGCCGACAGGGACCCGGGAGAGCATTTATGTCGAGCACCTGCGCCCGCCTGGGAACATGAGGCTGCCTGGACGGAAGAGGACCATCGGCCCCCGGACGAACTTCTTCCTGGCCCTCCTCGGCGCGTACGTGGTCGGCCTCGTGGTCTACGGGGTGCTCCTCTGGCGCTCGGTCGTCCCCGACAGTCTCGGTGCCATCGAGTCCCTCGGGCGATCGCAGTACGGCGTGTGGACGGGGGCGTTCTCCATCGGGTACGTCTCCATCGCGGCGGTCGTCGTCCTGGCGGCGCTTTCGGCGGACGGAGCGAGGGCGGACCGGAAGCTGACCCTCGCGGGCGCCGGCGCCATGCTCCTCGTCGGCCTCGTCGTCGGGGCGTCCTTCGCCGCCTTCTCTCTCTCGGCCCAACCCCGGGGGTGGCTCCACAGCGTGCAAGACAGCCAGCAGGGGTTCACGCTCACGGTGTACTACAACTCCACCACGCTCGACCTCGGGACCAACCTGACGATGCGCTATACGCTGACGGACAACTCATACGCCGTGACGACCCCCTACTACATGTTCGGCGGCCAGTTCAGCATGGTGTTCAACAACTCCAACGACGAGCGGGTCGTCGCCTTCAGGGCCCCGGTCTCGTTCAAGACTTCCGCTTCCACCGACTTGGTGGAGCTCGCGCCCGGGGAGTCGTGGACCACCTACCTGGGCTGGAACGGGACCGTCTTCTCCGCCAACGGGACGAAGAGCGTCGCCCCGGCTGGGAGCTACATGCTCGGGTCGTATGTCGCCCTCCAGGACGCCAATGTCACCCCGAGCCTCTATGTCGTCCTCCACCCGCCGGTGATACCGGTGACGATTTCGTGACCGAAAGACTAATCCTCGGGCCTGAGGTTCCCGGACGCATTTGAAGCTCGTCAGCTACGAGACAGAGGGGGTCAGGCGGGTCGGGGCCCTGGAGGGGGGGCGCGTCACCGAGATAGCAGGCTACTCTGACGTCGGGGAGCTGATAGCCGCAGGGGGGGTTGACGCCCTCGGCCGAAAGAAGGTCGCGGGGGCCGAAGTGGACCTCAGGGACGTGAAGGTCAGGGCCCCGCTGACCGCGCCGGACAAGGTGCTGATGGCTGCGGTCAACTATCGCGCCCACGGGGCCGAGCAGAAGACAGAGCCCCCGTCCGAGCCTTACTTCTTCACGAAGTTCGCGAGCTGCATCGTCGGGGATGGGGCCAGCATAATCGCCCCGACGGCGTCGGCCAAGGTGGACTGGGAGGTGGAGCTCGCGGTGGTGATAGGGAAGAGGTGCAAGCACGTCTCGAAGTCGGAGGCGCTGTCCTGCGTCGCCGGATACACCGTGGCCAACGACGTGAGCTTCCGCGACCTGCAGATACCCGATGGGTGGCCCCAGAAGGCGAACCCCCTCGGCCAGAACTGGGTGATGGGGAAGGCCCTCGATTCCGCCCTCCCCCTGGGCCCGTGCCTCGCGACCCCCGACGAGATCCCGGACCCCCAGCGCCTCTCCCTCTCGCTGAAGGTGAACGGGGTCGAGAGGCAGAGGGGGAGCACCGAGGACATGATATTCACGGTCGCCGAGCTGATAGAGCGCCTTTCCGCCGGGATCACCCTCCTTCCCGGGGACCTGATCTCCACGGGGACCCCTGCCGGGGTGGCCCTTTTCAGCGGCGCCCCCTACCTGAAGCCGGGGGATATGGTAGAGGCGACCGTCGAGGGGATAGGGACCCTCCATAACCCGGTCGAAGCCGAGCAGCGGCCGTCTGCGCGCTCCTTGAAACTATTTTAAACCCAGGCCCCGTGCGGCTCGACGATGAAGATTTCGAGCATCGAAGCCGTCAGGATAGGACAGCCGACCACCGAGTTCTACGAGAGGGACGCCCTCGCCATGGTCGGAGGGGCTGAGCACCCCATGGACATCGCAATCGTGAGGGTGGAGACGTCCAACGGGGAGGTGGGATACGGGGAGTGCGTGTCCTACGGAGGGCTGGAGCCCGTGGCGGTGTCCGTGGAGAAGGTCCTGCAGCCGCTGGCGAAGGGGATGGAGTCGTCCGCCATCACCCAGATCTGGGAGAAGCTGTACGTGGCCACCTTCAGGCTCGGGAGGAGGGGGGTGATCATATCAGCGATGAGCGGGGTGGACATCGCGCTCTGGGACCTGCTCGGGAAGGAGCTCGGGGCTCCGGTCTACAAGCTCCTAGGCGGGGCCGAGAGGAGGGTCAAGGGGTACATCACCGGGGGATACTACAGGGAGGACAAGGACATACCGGCCCTCATAGATGAGGAGCGTGGGTACCTCAAAGCGGGATTCGACACGGTGAAGATCAAGATAGGGGCGCTCCCGCTGGCCCAGGACATCAACAGGATAAGGAGCGTCAAGGAGGCCTTCGGGGACAAGGTCAACATAGCGGTGGACGCCAACAACACCCTCGACTTCAACTCCGCTCTGCGCATGGGGAGGGAGCTGGAGAAGCTCGGGGTGATCTGGTTCGAAGAGCCCATCCCCACCGACCAGCCCGCGCTGAGCGCGGAGCTCGCCAGGACGCTCGACGTCCCCATCGCGGGGTACGAGACGGCGTACACCCTCTACGAGTACAGGGACTTCATCGAGTCCCACGCCGTGGACATCGTCCAGAACGACGCGGCCTGGAACGGAGGGATAACCGAGATGCTGAGGATCGGGACGCTCGCCAGGGCCCACGGCTTCCCCGTGATACCGCACTACTCAGCCGGGGGGATAGGCTTCGTGGCGAGCCTCCATGCGGCCCTAGCCATGAACTCGCCGATGATAGAGTATCACCTCAGGCCCAACCCGTTCAGGGACGGCCTGGCCGGGGACGCCATCAGGCACGAGAACGGGGAGTTCCTGCAGCCCAAGAAGCCGGGGCTGGGGATAACGCCCGACGAGAAGGTAATCGAGAGGTATACGCTGAAGCAGTGACGCCAGGCGGCCCCTAGTAGTCGGACCTGTCGACCAGGTTCCGGGCCCGGCCTGAGGTCAGCGCGAGCCTGAGGTTCCCAACCGCGGCCTCCTCGGCGCGCCTCAGCGCCTCCTCCGCCCCCAGCCCTCCTGCGGTGTGGAACGTCCCATAGAAGTTGGGGAGGGACCAGAGCCCCGAGGAGAAGTCCTCCTTCCCCTCCCTCCTCCAGAATACGTCAGTCGCGTATCTCGTCTCAGGCCTCTCCTTCAGGACCCGCACCATGGAGGGCTCGTCGACGGTCTCCGCCCTCCCCACGTTGACCAGGACCGCGGCGCGCTTCATCTTTGAAAGCTCCCGGTAGCCTAGGACAGACCGGGTCCTCCTGTTCAGCGGGAGGGCGTCGACTATGGCGTCGGCCTCGGGGATGGACCCCTCCAGCTCGTCGGGGCCCCTGCGGGCGTCGAACGCCCCGGGGTCCTTGAAGGACCTCGAGACCCCGACGGTCCTCATCCTGAAGGCAGCCTTCCCGATCTTCGCCACCGCGCTCCCTATGGCGCCGCCTCCGAGGACGAGGAGGGTCCTCCCGCCCAAGATGTAGTTCTCGGTCCTGGACCTCACCCCGACCCCCTTCGCGGCTGCGAGGAGGAGCGCCCAGGCGTGCTCGGCGGCCGGGCCAGTGTATGCGCCCGCGTTCGAGTAGACCGCAACCCCGGCCGGGATCTTCGCGAAGTCGACGTCGTCCACGCCGGCAGAGATCGTCTGGATCACCCTGAGGGACGTCATCCTGGCGAGGAGGGAGTAGTCGATGTCAGACGGCCAGGCGAGGAGGGCGACGCACCCCGCCAGCGCGCTCTCGTCGGCAGAGACCTCAAACAGGCCGAACCCGTCCAGGGTCCGCCTGGCCTCGGGGTGGAGCCTGCTCGTCGAGAAGATCAAGCGACGCTCCTAGAAGACGGTGGAAGAGAAGAGCTCCATCGACTTGTACTTCGGGTAGTCCATGAACATCAGCTCGAAGCGCTGGCACCCGAGGTCGACGTACCTCTTGAGCCTCTCTCTGACCTGCGAGGGGGTCCCGACTATCGCCTTGTCGATGTCGAAGCGGTAGTCGGCCGAGGGGAGCTGGACGACGCTCGACCCCAGGGCGTCCACCACGGACATGACCCGCCGCTTCTTCTCCCTGAGCTGGTCCTCGTCCTCGGCGATGAGGACGTGGACGTGGATGCTCCTCTTGACCTCGTCTGCCTTGCGGCCGTTCTTCTTCAGCTCCTCGGTGAGGAGGCCCCCCTTCTCCTTGTACTCGGGGTAGGAGGGCTCGGCCCCTATGTCCCACTCGTCGGCGTACTTTGCCGCCACGCCTATGACGCGGCGGCCCCACCCACCGATGAGGAGAGGGACGCGCCGGGAGGGCCTCGGGTTGTTCACCATGCCGTCCACGCTGTAGTACTTCCCCTTGTAGGAGAACTTCCCCCCTTCCATCAGCCCCCGGATCACCTCGACCCCCTCGATCAGCATGTCGACCCTCCTTCCGGGCGGGGGGAACTCGTACCCGAGGGCCCTGTATTCGAGCTGGTACCATCCTGCGCCGTAGCCGAGGACGAACCTGTCCCCCGACATGAGCGCCAGGGACGAAGCCATCTTAGCCACGATGGCGGGGTTCCTGTAGTTGTTGCAGGCGACCCAGGTCCCGAGCTCCACCCTTCTGGTGACCTGTGACAGCGCGCTCAGGGTCGTCCAGGCCTCGAAGGTCATCCCGTCCTTCCCCAGCATGAAGTGGTCGGGGGCCCAGAGGGACCCGTACCCCAGGGACTCGGCAGACTTCGCGAACTCGGCCACCCTGTCCCAGGCGACGTCGTCGTTGAGGGTCATGTCGTACAGCCCCCAGTACTCCTCGGCCCCGGGGGTGCCGGTGGCGTCGCCGGCATAGGTGGGCAGGGCCACCCCGAAGGAAGCGTCTATCCGGCTCACGAGGGTGAGCGCCCCCATGGGAGTAAAAACCTTGCCGATTCGCTAAAATCCTCCCCCTGAAGAGCCTGCTGGGTCACTGATATGCCAGGCGAAACCAGGTACGACGTCAAGGTCAGGGTGGGCGAGAGCGAGGCCAGGGTGTGGAGGGTGGGGCTCGGAGGGGCGCCCATAGGAGGGCTCTTCTCTCAGGTCACTGAGGGGGACGCCCTGTCGACCGTGGGGGCCGCCCTGGAGTCGGGGCTCAGGCACCTGGACACCGCGCCGTACTACGGGATGGGGATGTCAGAGGAGAGGATAGGGAAGGTCATCGGAGGCAGAAAGCGGGAGGAGTACACCATCTCCACGAAGGTGGGGCGGGTGCTGATGCCCGCCGGCGACGGCCCCCCGCCGGGGGGCGAGTGGTCCGATACCCGCGGGCTGACGGCCGCGTTCGACTTCAGCGAAGACGGGGTCAGGAGGTCGGTCGAGGGGAGCAGGGCAAGGCTCGGGGTCTGGGACTTCGACGTCCTCTTCATCCACGACTGCGACGGGAGGGAGGACGAAGCGGTCAAGCGCTCCTACCCGGCGTTGAAGAAGATGAAAGAGGCGGGGGAGGTGAGGGCGATCGGAGCCGGGCTCAACAGCCACGAGACCGCCCTCAAGCTCGCGAAGGCGGGGGGGTTCGACTGCTTCCTGCTCGCCGGGAGGTACACTCTCCTGGAGCAGGGCGCCATGGACGAGTTCTTCCCCTACTGCACGGATAGGAAGATCGGGGTGATAGCCGGCGGGGCGTTCAACAGCGGCATACTGGCGTCCGGAGGGCGTCCGGGGGCCACGTACGACTACGTCCAGGCGCCGCCGCAGGTGCTCGAGAGGGCGAGGAGGATCAGGGAGGTGTGCGAGGAGGAAGGCGCCTCCTTGAGGGCGGCCGCCCTCCAGTTCGTGCTGGCGAACAGGGCGGTGACCTCGCTCGTGATAGGGTGCAGGTCCCCCGCCGAGGTCGAGCAGAACGCCCGGGCCCTCCGCGAGAGGGTCCCCGGGGAAGTCTGGGACAGGCTGAAGTCGCAGAGGCTGCTCAGAGAAGACGCTCCCACCCCGTAGGCTGACCGCGGGGGTCTCCTTGCATGGGCGAGGAGACGGGGCCTGCGCCTCGTCCTCTTCGGCCCCAGGACGACGGCTAGCTCGGCCTGCTCCGATGGAAGCGCGTGCCGGCCGCGGACGCGGCCGAGCGACCATCTGACTTGATCGTGGCGGGAGGGCGTTGCGACGGGGTGTCGGCGCGGTCAGATCAGCCCGTAGATGAACGCCATCACGAGGGCCAGGGGGACGAAGAGGGCCCCCCAGACTATCACGTTCCAGCGCATCACCTTCGCCCCGTCGAGGGGGCCGATGGGGAGCAGGTTGAACAGGGCCAGGAATAGGTTGACCGGGACGCCGATGGAGCCCACCTCATTGAGGATCCCGGACCCGGAGAAGAGGAGCGGGACGAAGAGGAGGGCGATGGCCACGTTCGTCAGCGGCCCCGCGAGCGAGATCTTCCCGTTCTCCGACTTTGAGATGTTCGCGCCCGAGATGTAGGTGGCGCCGGGGGCGGCGAAGACGAAGCCGATCAGCGAGGAGACCAGGGCGAGGACGAGCCCCATGGGCCACATCCTGAACTCCGCCCAGAAGCCGTACCTCTGCGCCACGAACTTGTGGCTGAGCTCGTGGAAGACGAACCCGGGGCCCACGGTGACCAGGGCGATCCCCACCAGCAGCCCGGCGTAGGACAGCGGCTCGCCGCCTCCGAAGAAGTTGAACGCCCCCCCGGAGAGGGCGAAGGAGAACGCGACCCCCAGGGCCAGCCAGGCGATCACTATGTCCCTGATCTCGATCGTGGAGAAGACCTTCGCCTGCCTCGGCGGCTGCGAGAGGGCGGAGTATGACGGCGTCTGCCAGCTGAACGTCGTCTGGGCGGGGGCTGTGAGCGTCCGCTTCTGGGTGAGGTCGCCCCGGCACTGGTGCGCCTCGGGGAGCCTGTGGTCTGCGCAGAAGGCCCCTCCGCAGTAGTTGCAGACGAAGGGGAGTGATTCGTCCTTGCCGCAAAGATCGCATTTCAAACCAGATGCTCACCAGAAAGAAGCTGGATGGCTCGCCAATTTCCCTGTTTTTAAGGTTGTGAAACGCAGAACCGGTTTTGTTCCTCTCATGGGGTGTTCCAGAGGGGTGTTTCATTGAGGGTGGCCGCCGACGGTAAGGCTTTACCGGAAGGCGGCAGAACGCCCTCGGTGCTTCAGCCCTGGGATGGATTAAATAGAAAAGCGCACGCCCAGCGTTCTGAAGCTGGGTCCAAGCGCTGTATGGCACAACTGAAGATGTTCACTTTGCAGAAGCCGCACGGCTCTATGGCGCT
>JAFLZE010000029.1 GCA_029785685.1 Nitrososphaerota archaeon
CTACCACGGGCCCTCAGGAATCCATTTCACCAGTAATTCATATTCCGCTGAGTGGCGTTCCCGTTTGACCAAGTCAATGTTTCTCGGACTCTCGATAAAAGCGAGTTTCCGATTCAAGAATTGCTTGGCTAGACTCTTGACTTTCTCTTCAGTCCATTCTATTCCTGCCGCTGTCGCTCCATGAGCGGCCTCCCTTATGGGGTGGTCGCCGGACAATCTTAGACTTCGCCGTGTTCCTCGATGTAAGAAGCTATGCTCAGGGGATTATCATCTAGAACGATTGTGCTACCTGAGAACAGGGCCATGTTTTCGACCCGAACGGGCTGTTCGATGTATTCGTCTATGACGACTTTCCCCTCTCTCGTGACATAGCCTTCGTTATTCGCATCCAACCCGAGCAGTTTCAAGAGTAGGGTCTTCGCAGCCTGAGGCATGTCACTGATAGGCACCAGTTCCAACTTTCAGCCCCTACTCGCGACCATGACTGCCCGCGTATAAGCTCGTTTCCGAACCAGTAAAGCCGCAAGGTCAAGATTCGCTGTCGGAATCGTCAGCCCGAAGGACGGCGTGGCTCTCATCACCCTTACCATGTGCCTCGTCTTATAAGCGTCCCTATGCTAGTAATACGTCTTATGGTGGAGAACCAAGGAGGATGTGTCATCCCCCGTGCGCAGGGAGGGGGAGCGCCCAGTCGAGCTTAAGAGCCTTTACGAGCCTCTCGTACCACGAAGGGTCCCTCCCGCCGGAGTATCTCTCCTCCGGGCTGCACCCGATGGTCCTGACCCTCAACCCGTTGTTGTGCCAGTGGACGTAGGTGCGGACGCACTCGTCGATCGAACCCCTGTCGGTGCTCCTCCCCAGCCTGTGGATGAGGAACGAACGCCTTCAGCCCCTTCTGGAACGCGGACAGCTTCCCCAGCGTCTGGTGGTGGTGGACCGACGACCAGATGTGCTTCCATGTGATCCGGCTCTCGCAGTACCTCCTCATGGCGGAGTTCATCCTGCAGAACTGCCGCCCGTTGTCCGTGAGGAGGTTCTCGAAGACACCAGGGTGGAGACGCGTCATCCCCTTCACGACCGCATCGCCGGTCGCGTCCGCGATCCGCCCGGCGTGTTTCAAGAAATCCTTGAGCATCGTCAGGAATAACTAGGTTGTAAATGAATTCTTTTGATTATCCGCATCCGGGTGGTCAGAACAACGACGACAGCTCGAGGTACGACTTCACGAAAGACTTCATCATCTGCGCCGGGGTGCTCACCACGCAGTTCACCGTGAAGTACTCCTCGATGGCGCGGCTGTCGATGCCGAGCCCCATAAGGAAGGTCCCGGAGTTGGACACCGCCTTCACCGTCGAGACGAGCTCGTCCTCGATCCCGTTGTACCCGGTGGGGACCCCGTCCGACGCCACGACCAGCACCTTCGTGTCCACCGGCTGCTGCGAAAGGGCGCTCTGGGCCACCTTGATGGCGTCCGGGAGGAGGGTGACGTTCCTCTGCTGGATCCCCCCTATCCTGGCCTTGGTCTCCGAGGTGTACCCCTCGTCGAAGTCCTTGATGATCTGGATGGAGTTGTTGAACGAGAATATCCCCCACTGGCTCTGGACGGGGATGAGGTCCTTCACGACCTCCGCAAGGCAGGTGCTGATCCCCCTCACTTCGTGGGAGAACCCCGAAGTGCTCTTGCTGGCGTCAAGGAGGATCGCCCAGGCCTCGTTCTTGTGGATCGGCTCATCCCTAAGGAACACGTCAGAGCGCATCTCCCCGGAAGCGACAACCTGCATCGCGGCCTGGGTGTCTACCTGGCCGCTCTCGTGCCCCCCCGTCTCGTCGAGGACGTTCTTCACCTGTCGGAGCTGGTCGCGGATGTTGCGTATAGGCCCTGAGAGGGTCGACCTGATGCGCATGAAGTTGGCGTAGTCCCCGCTGGGGTACTCTATCCCGTCCAGCCTCGTGCCTGAAACGTACTTCTCGTACCTTTCCTTGATCTTCTGGAGCTTGGAATCGGACGCCTTCAGCGCGTTGTATATGTCCCTGGCTTCCGAGTCGTCCTGGGGCGCCTGCTCCTCTCCCAGCCCGACCGCCGCGAGCGCGGAGGCCTCAAGGCCCTTCGGGTCCTCCGACTCCACCACCTGCCCCTCGAAGATGTTCGACTCCCCATGGGACTCGGTGTGAGGGAACGAAGGCACCTCCCTGATGCCGCTCCCCTTCGTGAGCCTGCCGTAGATCTCGTCCGCCGCCTCGAAAAGCTCCTTCGGGAACCCGGCGCTCGCCTTCACAGACGCGTCCACCGCGCCCCTGGCCAGGGTCGCGAGCCGCCTGACCTCCCTGTCCTCCTCCTCGTCCCCTCTGAGGCCGTGGTTCACCCCCCAGAGCTCGAGCAGCACCTTCGTGGCCATCCTCTCGGGGCCCACTATGTCGTCCGCGCTCTTGATCCTCATCCCCGAGATGAAGTTGGCGTAGGCGATGTCAGGCATTATCCCGGGCCACTCGTCCGCGGCCTTCTTCGTGACCCGGAAGTCCTCCAGCAGGGACACGATGTACGTAGCCGTCTTGAGGTCCTTGTCCTTCGCCCAGGCCGCGTACTGCTTGAAGTCGGAGTGCGCCGCGTGGAGGGCCCCGTGGTAGAGAGAAGCGCGGTACAGCCGCCAGAGGCTCGTCCAGGCGTGCTCGTCGGCGTCGAAGTAGAGCCCGTGGAGGTTGTAGAACCCCTTCTCGTCCATCCTAGGGACGGGGAGCTTCAACACCATCCCTGCCTTGTCCGCGGTCAGGGCAGGGGACCGCAGGTCCTTCTGGAGTATCAGCCTGAACGTGTCGTAGTCCCTCTTGCCGACGCTGGTGACGAGGTTCCAGGAGTAGTCGAGCACGTTCATGCCTGCTTCTCCGTCCCCGTCCCGAAGACCATCTGCACGACCCGGCGCACGGCCCCCTGCACCTCGGCGTCGTCAGAGGTGACCGAGATTATCGTCTCTTCCGCGGCCGCGTTCGGGGTCAGCCCGTCCGCCACGAGGGTCGCCCAGTTGACGATGTCCCCCACAGAGGGGGCATAGGGGAGGTCCCCGTTCTTGTACCGCTTCCTCATGTCCGCGGCCACCCTGACCATCCTCTCGGTGGTGGTGAGGGGGACGTTCGCCCTCTCCGCTATCATGGCCACCTCCCTCTTCGATATCTTCGGCCCGACGCTCAGGTAGTCGAAGTCGACCCAGACGCTCATCCTCCTCCTGAAGGCTGCGTTGAGGGGCTTCGTGCCTGCGAACTCCGCAGAGTAGGGGTTCATGCTGATTATGACGTAGCCCTGAGGGTGCCTCGGGATTATCTCGTTGTCCTTCTCCGTGAGCACCATGTGGCCTCTGGTGTCGAGGATAGGGTTGAGCCTGGTGGCTATGTCTTGCTTCATCATGTTTGCCTCGTCGAGATAGAGTATCCCCCCATGCCTGCACCACGACACGATGAGGCCGTCGATCCAGTTCTCTTTGCCGAGGCCGACGAACCTGCCGAAGAGGTCGTAGACCGACGTCTGGAGGCCGCAGTTGATCTCCCACAGGGGGAGGCCGGCCATCTTTGCGACGAGGTACACGATGTGGGTGTTGTGAGTCGCCACCCCGCCGAACCCCGCAACGAACGTCTCGTTTCCTGGGACCTGGAAGTCGTAGACCCATCCGTCGTAGGGGACTTCTTCCACGGACCGGACGGAGTCCCAGAGCAGGTTCGTTCCTGCGAGCTCCCGGAGCTCCTCTGAGTTGAGGTCCTGGGCGACCTTGGCAAGCGTGCTCAACCCCACGTCCTTTCCGCACGGGTAAAGCGCTGAGACCGTCCGCCTGTGGAGCCTCTCGCCCCTCAGCTCGGCCGGGAGCCGGGAGTATGCGGCCTTCGCCGCTGCGATCATCTCGGGGGTCACTTTGACCTTCTCGACGCGGCCTCTCCAACCGCTCCTCTCCGGAGCCGGGGTGCTGAGCTCGATCCCAAGAGCCGATGCCCCGTCCCTCGCGATCACCACGGAGTGGGACCCTGTCCTCTTGATCCTGAGGGTGGGAAAGATGCCCAACTGCTCGCACAGGATCGTCAGGCCGTTGGCCAACTCCCTGCTCGACGTGCTCAGGACGGCCTCCGACCCCTCTTCTCCGCCGCCTCCGTCAAAGAAGCCTTTGAGGAATGCGACCTTGGATTCGTCCTCCATCAGATAGACAAAATCTGGGACCTTCTTGTAGCGCGCCTGCGACCCCTTCCCAGTCCCTGTCCTCTTGCTGACTGTGACGGTCGACAGGAACCCGACGAAGGCCTTGCTGAAGATACGAAGCTCGGCCAGCCCCCTCTGAGCTCCCACGGAGGTAGAAAGACCAAGCTTCTTGGCAACCCCCCTTGCCCTGTCGACCAGCTCGGCGTCCTTGTTGTAGATTGACGCGAAGCCCTTGCCTACGTACCCCTCCGCAACGAAAAACCCGAGGAACCACGCGAACTCGGCGTCCAGCGAAACGGCCGCCCGCGCAGGAACCTGTACCGACTCGCCTCCTCCAAGGACCACTCCCCTTTCCGTGGCCTTGGCCCCGGGCAGGTAGTCTGCGATCATGAGCTGGGTCAAGAGCTCCAGCCCCATGGCGGGCAGATGCCGCACTATGGGTATCCGAGACCCTGCCCCTAGCTCGCTCGCCTTCACTTCTTCCCCTTCTACGATGAAGGAGTGCCCCGGGGTAGCCGTTATGGACCTGTTTCGCAGAGTGGTCACTCTGAGGACGTGCCCCTTGTGCATCGACCTGGCCATGGCGAACGGCCTGGTCCAGGACATCGCATTCCTGGCCCTGTCCAACGAAAGGACCCTCACGTCCGCCTTCGTCAGGACTAGCGTCTCCCAGCCGTCCTCAGTCCTCCTGACCGGCATCTTCCTAGCAAGGCTCTCGAAGAGGGCGTCCATCGTGGTCAGCAAAGGCTTCCCGTCGACCAGCGCGAAAAGAGGTTCGCCCTCGCAGACGCTCTTCCCCGTGCCGCTTGGGCCGATGAGCGCGCACTGCTTGAAGTAGAAGAGGGCCCTCGTCACCTTCTCCACGTAGCTCTCCCCCTCGTCCACGTACTCGGGGACGTTCGCGGGGACGATGCTCTTCAGCGAGTCGGGGTACGAGTAGCCCTGGCCCAGGTCGTACTTGACGGTGTTGTATCTCTCCTTCAGCGACTGGATGCCGGTCTTCGGCGCCACGGAGAGCTTCACGGTCAGCCTCGCGCCGGCGCCCTCGGCCTTTGCCACGAGTGCGTGCTCCTTGGAGTCCTCGCCAGAAATCAAACGCTCTCATCTTGCTGCTGAAGCGTATAAAGGATAATGGATTCCTAATCCATGAAAGCCTGCGACCATCCTGGCCGCGGGTCCACCAATCGGCGTCCGGCCCTCCGCTTCCAGGCTACGATATGGATTCCTGCTCTATACCTAGTTTTCGTATACCTTTATTTGGCATTACAAGCTCGTTGAAGGCAGGAAAGATTTGGCTGGAATTGAAGTAGCCATAAGATCCGTCGAAGGAAGCAAGCTCGCGGAAGACGTGACCGCCGACAGCTCTGTGAGCTTCAACGTGGCTGCCAACCTGGTGGAGTCAGAGCGGAACCCCGAAAAGCTCACGCTGAAGTTCACCATCGAGCTGAACACGGAGCCCGACGTGGCGAAGATGACGATCGCAGGCACCGCCGTGCTGACAGGAGACGACAAGGAAATCGACACCCTCCTGACCCCCAAGGAAGGCGAGTCGGTCCCTCCTGTCTTCATGAAAATCTACCAGCGGGTGTATGCGGTGCTGTACCTCGTCAGCGGCTCGCTGAAGATCCCATATCCCAGCCCGGGGTTGCTGAAGGGGGTACGCCTAGTGTCGACCAGGGAGATGTCCCAGGTGGCCACCCCCCAGAGCCGTAACTTGATGGCCTAGGCTGCGTAGAGGGCCCTCGCTGAGACGAACACGGGCGGCTCCTGCTGAGACGGGATCACCGCCGGCTTCGTGAAGACGGCCTCGAGCTCGCTGAACCTCCTTAGGACGCCGTACCCTTCGTCCGTCAGCGAGACGAATATACCCGTGCCCTTGGATTCGCTCTTCAGGATCCCCTTCTGCTCGAGGAAGTCGAGCGCCTCCTTCAGGACCTTCCAGGCGAGGTTCGCCTTGTACATGATCCTGGTGCGCCTGATCTCCTGCTCTTCGGCCACCACCTTCATCACGTCAACGAACACTTCGATCTTCGACCTGCGGATCAACTTCATGGATACAGCTTGCCGCCGTATATATCCCCCCACCAACATTCGCCCCTCAGACGGATGCTGAAGTTCTGGTTTTCGGCAACCTTCGGGGCTATCCCGCCGTCAGTTCCTTCTTGATCTGCTCGAACTGCCTGTGGTAGTCCATGGCGACTTTGTCCCTGTCCTGCTCCTGGACCATGGTGGTCGCAGCGTACGACACCACTTCGAGGGCCTCGTGCTCGGTCCTGAGGTGCTCTATCAGCCCCGTCTTCCCGTCGACTTGGGACATGCACACCCTGCAGGTGTATATCACGTCCCTTGGCTCCTGCGGCATCACGGCCGATTGGCCTCGGTTCTTATTTAACGGTTTTATGGAGTTCAACCATGAAGCGAGACTCCATCTCCTTTGAAACGGTGCGTCGTCTGGGTTTGAAATCTATGTCAGACCGATGAGCGGAAAGGCGCGGCGAAGGGCCGACCCGACTCTAGAAACGGCTTCGGCGGCGCTAGTGCGCCAGGTGGACGTCCTTGACCAGCCATGGAGAAGGCGCGTCCAGCCCCTGGGTGGCAAGCGCGAGGTACAGCGCTTCGTAGTTGCTCCGGTAGATCTGGAGCGCGACGTCGCTGAGGACAGCCTCGCCTAGGTCCTCGAGGTTCTCGTCCTTGGCCAGCATGTCGACGCTGGCGGTAGCAAACCCCCCTATCTGCACCCTGTAAATCAGGGGGAATGTCTCGATGTCGATGGCGTACCTGAGCTTGATCTTGGCGCCGTCCCTGGACACGGTCTTGATGTCGGCCTGAAGGTCGAACGTGTACTTCGCCCCCTGGGGGGGCTTGATGGCCACGAGACTGGTCCTGAGCTTGGTCAGGTGGGCTTCGACCTGCAGCTTCTGCGATAGCAAGGCCAGGAAGTCCCCGCATGCGGGTCGATTAAAGGAGAATTGAACTTTTGGCGCCCGGGCACGGTGCTTTTAGGGAAAACGGCAATTTTTCTCCGTCGTTCGCGCAGCATGGCAGTTGGGGCAAGTTTAACCAGTTAAATGGGTGGGCCTAGAGGCCTGAGTTCCAGTTGGGTATGAACCTCGCGTCGCCGGGGATAGCCGAGGTCTCCTTCATCATCCTCGCGGCCCTGGTCTTCTACGCGGGGAGCAAGAGGTATGGGGCCTTCAGGACCGGGGTCTTCTTGGCGGGGGCGCTCCTCTGGACGGCGCTGCTGGAGAACTTCGCCGTGTTGAACGGCGGGTACACATACTACGCGTACTCCGGCCTGATCTACCCTGGCTATCCAGGATACCTCTTCTGGGTAGGGATGGTGCCCCTGTGGATCCTTCTTGGATGGTTCGTTTTTGCCATGGCGGCCTACGTGCTGTTCCACGACGTCCTGCTGAGCAAAAGGAGCACCGTGGTACAAGCTACAGCCGCTGGCCTCTTCGCACTGAACATCGACTTGATGATGGACCCGGCGGCCACCGGAAACAAGCTCTGGGTCTGGCTTGCGGGGTCGTTCCGCACCTTGGGGGTCCCCCTCTTCGACTTCATAGGGTGGTTCATCCTGATCTTCCTCTACTTCGTCATAGTGTCGACGACCCTCTTCGATACACGGCCGATGGCAGTCCTGGGGAGGGCGGAGGAGCGCCTCTTTGGGACGCTCGACGCCGCCAAACCGGGACCGGACCTCAGGCGGTTCTTCTTCAGGATAGTGGTCCTTGAGGTTCTCGTGATCGCTTTCCTGTACTACCTGTCGAACTTCCTCGACTTCATAGCCCGCTCGGTTTTGTGATGGACATGGCAGAAGGTCCGAGCGAGGTGAAAGACGGTAGAGGGGTAGGCCTCGTGGTGGCGAGCATATTCGGGGTGTTCTTGGTATTCGTCGTGCTCCAGCTGGTCGGGAACCCGGACAACCAGATAGGCTCGCTGTCGGTCAGCCTCCTGTACTCTGTCGTCGTGTATATCCCCGTGTTCGTCGTCTGTGCGGTCGCGCTGATGAAGGCCCGCCGCTGACGGCCGCAGGAACTCAGCCCACTGAAGGCGGCTTTTCCCCGCCACGGGTGACTCTGAGCCCCGCCGTGTCCACTACGAAGTGGGTGGAGAACAAGCTCTTCATCAGGCTCACCGTCTGCTCTTCATGGGCGCCGAGAGTGAGAAGGAAGAGCGACGACACGTTCCCCCGGTTCAGGATGCCGCTCGCCTGTCTTACGAACTTGTACGCCTCTTGGACGCCGAGCGAGAGGACGAGGTCAGAGAGGCTGTCAAAGACTATCGCAAGCTTGGCCCCGGGGTTGATTGTGACGACCTTGTTCATCACGTCCAGGAGGATAGGGGGGTCCGCCGCGGGGACGAGCACCTCGTCCGGGTTCTCGGTCTCCTTCGGGTAGCTGACGCTTGCCGAGAAGACGTATACCCTCACCCCGGGCCGCTTGGTGACCGCGCTGTAGACGGGGGACCCCCTGGAGGTGAAGACGAAGGCGCTGCTCCCCGCAGCGGTCGTCTCGGTGACGAAGTCCGAGACCGAGTCCTCGTAGTTGGTCATGGAGCTGGCCTCGAGCAGCATCAGCCTGCCCTCGAAACCGCCCTGGAGGCCCGCCTTCGATGAGAACCCTGTGGCTTTGGGGGCTGACATCGCAGCAGCCGAGGTGGTGGTGGCGAAGAGCGTCGCGAAGGTGGTCGCCTGCCTGAAGATCCTCGCCGTGATGAGGAACACGCTCGCGCCGATGAGATACCCGATCGAGCTGGCGTCTATCCCGACGATGAGTAGGTAGCCGTTGAAGACCAGGAACTCGAGCCCGATTGCGCTCCAGCAGACAGGGAGGATGAGGAGCGCCCTCCTGACCCCCTTGTCCGACGTCCGCCTGCTCGAAAGGACGAGCTGCATCGACGGGTAGACGATGAATATGAGCAGGACGACGAAGAGCATGTCTACGTAGGTGGGGTCGAAGACGGTGTCGTAGAGGGTGACCCCTGCGATGTTGGTGATCTGCGCAGAGGTGAACGGCATCTCCAAGATGAGATACGCTTCGACGAAGGCGATGTACGCCATGAAGGCGGCGAACGCGAGCGTGTGCAGCTTCTTCTTCAGAAGGCCTCTGAGAGGAGAACCCCCGCCTGACGCTGACTCCCGGTAGAAGAACGAAGCCGCCACGAGGGTCAGCAGGACCACGTCCGCAAGGATGAACGTCGTCGCCCCGTCGGTGTAGATGCTGACGTAGGCCGGCGATGACAGGTAGTTCCTGAGGAACTCCAGCACGACCACCCCGAGGAAGAACACATGGACCAGGGTGAGGAAGTTGCGTGTGTTGCCGTATGTCCTCGCCTGCTGCCTGGAGACGAAATAGGCCGAGACCATGGTTATGGCCATGGTCGCGAGCTGAATCGCGGGCACCAGGTCCGGCGAGAACTCGAACGCCAACTGCTCAGGCCGACTCCACTAAACCCTTATTCTTGGGGCTTGCTGAAAAACGACCCATAGCTCCGCTAGCCATTTGGGAAAAAGAGGCGTGTACGGGGTTTGACCCCGTACGCAAGGCTGTAAGCCCTTTCTATGGCTGTGTTGCTGATGCGGTGGCGGTTGTCGTGGTCGTGATAGAAGGCACAGACCAGGTGGTGCTGTAAGCACCATTGCCGATCTTGAGCCCCTGCTGTCCGACCATCTGGAAGGTCCCCGTTGAGGACGCGCCTGTCAGGAGACAAGTCCCGGGGGGTAAGCCGCTCTCAGAGCTGCAGTCTATCCCACCTTTTGAGGTGAAGGTGGTGGTGCCGCTCAAAGTCCCCTTGGCGTCGAGCTGGGCAGGGACCATCCCTGAGAAGATGATCTGTCCCTTGTCCTGCTCTACCGCGCTGACCAGGTTCTCATGCGAGTTTGTGATGGTCGTGTAGAATCCGCTTACCTGAGTCGATCCAAGGGAGCCGCCCACCAAGCCCTGGACCTGGACCCCTACCCAGTCGATCGTCGCGACGTTATAGGTCACGACGAGGAACAGGGCAGGTGAGGCCGAGCTGCCAAGGCTGGTGATGACGATCGGGCCCCCGAACGGGTTGAAGTAGGCTGACTCGATGGCGACTGGAAGGTCGAACGGAGCTAGACCCGTAGCATGGACAACGGCAAGGCCGGTGAACATGAACGGGACTTCGCTGTTGCAGGTCGCGACCGTCGGGTCGCAGTTGTTGCCTGAAGAGTCCAGAGGGAAGACCGACGCTGCGACTTCCCCGCTGATCACGATTTTCGCGGACAGCCCTGGCGCCGAGATGGATGCGCTTCCGGACGTCTTCAGCCCAGTCACCTGGGACTTGAGACTGAAGCTAATCGAGCTCGCGCTGATGGGGTTGCCCAGAAACTCCCCGTACACAAGGCTGCCGCCGCTCATGACGTAGTGCTGGTTTCCAGCGTTGGTTATGATGCCGGCCATGCCAAGGCTGAGGGGGGTCGAGGTGGCTGCGATAGCGGTTGGTGAGAGGATGACAAGCGCTGTCAGAACTGAAAGCATAGTAAGGCCGATTGTTCTCTTCGTTTTCATCGTGTCTGTGAGCGTCCGGGCGCCTGTAATAGTCGATTTTGCCGTTTTCCCAATACTACTGCCGGGAGACATAGAAGGCCGACGCCGCCGTAGCCGCCCATGGCGGCGAGCTGGATCGCAGGCGCGAGCTCGGGCTGAAGGCACAGCTGGCCGTGCAAGCCCACTGCCCCGCCAGATGGCCAATGCACAGAGCGGCGCGTGCCTCGTTTGTCACAGCTGCCCGTCTGGTCGTCCCACTAAGAGCGGGATTCTCTTGGACCCCTGGCAAGGCGCCTCTGGGCTGTAGTGCTGACCAGGTCGACCGATTTTTCACGTATTTCACTACCATATGGGCTTCCGTAAATAGAGACCATGGGACGAACCGAGTCCCGTTCCTTCGGTCGGCAAGTGGCAGGAGATGAGTCTCATGAAAAAAGCTGGAAGGGATGACTTGCCGTTCGTTGCTTCCCTAGATTGACGTGAACGGCGTCCCGTAGACGGTCATCCCTTCGGTCCCCTGCATTGGGAGGTGTACTAGGCCCATGAACTGTGGCGACAGGAACCCCTCGCATCCAACAGTGCGCGGGTCGATCGATGGGGACCGAAGGGATGACCGTCTACGGGACGCCGTTCACGTCAATCTAGGGAAGCAACGA
>JAFLZE010000002.1 GCA_029785685.1 Nitrososphaerota archaeon
GTCGGTTCAAATCCGACTACCCCCACACACCAGTTTGAGTCGGTCGTTAAATTGTTAGGATTATATACAGAGACGGCAACCGAATCCTGTCGTGACACCCCGGAGCTCCACGGCGTCCATTCTGCTGCTTGCCTTGGCCATCTCCCTAGCGACCCAGGGTGCAGTTGCCCAGACGTCATATACTCTGACGGTCTCAACAGACGAACCTTCGTATATCAGCGGACAGACGATTCAGATAACAGGTAAGGTCGCGCCACCACCAGGCCCGAACACTGCCGTCTTCCTGGAGATAATCAACCCACGAGGCACCGTGGTTGCTCCGGGAGAAGCGCCGGTCGGGACCTCCACCGGTCTCTACAATTTTACTCTCGTCGCTGGCGGGACTTCAGCGTGGGTTGCAGGGACATACACCGTGAACGCAACGTGGGGCGCCTATTCTCCACAGGTAAGCGCCATGGCCACGTTCCAGTACGCTACGTCCGTGGTCACGTCTACCAGTTCGAGCACGTCTAGTAGCGAGAACACTACGAGCAGCCAGAGCATTACGACGACAACGTCGACCTCCTCCAGTTCCACTGTTTCGACTTCCAACTCCGCCAACGGCGGCGGGATACCCGAGTTCCCGTTCCAGGCTGCGATGGCGGGCATCTTCGTCCTTGTGGTAGTCTCGGCATACCTGGTAATGAAGAAGGCTCCTTCCGGGGCACATCTGAGTCACCGGTGAACGTGGCCAGCTTTTGGGAGCTGCATCAAGATTCGCCGCTTGGATCGGGGCGGGAGCAGCCTTCTGCCTGGCCACAGCACCAAACTTTCTCAACCTTCTGGGCCAGTCGCTGGGAGACACATTCGGCAGCATCTTCCCAGCCATCCCCTTCGCCGCACTATTGACCCTCATTTTCGCACTGAGGTGGAAGGAGCTTCGGGGCCTGCTTGAGGCTGAAGGTGGACCAGCGTCCGAACTCAGGACTAGGGGCCTCGGTGCAGGGATCCTGGCGGTGTTATGGCTGTCTGAGCCATTTACAGGCAAGACGGTGGAGACAGCAGGCATTTCAGTCATTTTCACTCTGTATGCTGCTTCCTTGGTCGTCAACCCTCTGACGAAGGGCATGCTCCTCCCCTATGCAGCGATTTACACTGTGGGGCTGGGCGCGCC
Organism: Nitrososphaerota archaeon; assembly: GCA_029785685.1. The sequence goes on from JAFLZE010000002.1 coordinate 1,154, forward strand.
CTTTGTCCTCCAGTGGGCGTTCGGCGAGCCGCTGGCCTATGCATCGGCTGTCCTAGCTTCGAGGTTTGTCGGTGTAGTCGGGCTGCCCGTGGTTTGGCAGGGTACCCAGTTCCAGCTGTTTTCGAGGACAGGCGATGTAGTCAACGGCTTTGTCGCACCAGGATGCTCGAGTGTCATTTCAATAACAACTTTCGTCGGTCTGCTTGCTCTCATGCACCTGGACATGAAGAAGGACATTCGGTCGACGGCCGTCGTCGCGGTCGCGGGGGTGGCGGTGTTGACGTTGCTCAATTCGCTCAGGATACTTCTTCTGATGTGGGTGGGGTACGTCGATGGGGCTTCGACGTTCTGGGGAGTCCACAATTGGATAGGATACGCCATGTTTCTCGTATTCTACCTAGCAGCGCTCACAGTCTATTCCAAGATGGGGAGGAGCGGCGTGGCTGGTTACTCCATCTCTGGAACACCATACAGACCACCGTAACCAGGTTTCATCCTCACCTCCTCCTCTCTTGAGCCGATATGGCTCTGCCGCCCTTGACGCGGTACTCTGGACCCATGTTTTTGCTGGTGGCCATCGCAGACTTTGAGTTGCAGTTCGGCCGCGATTTTCGTCGATGCGCGGACAGACTAGCTGATTAATTAACTGAATCAAGCGGAACAAAGAGAGACTTTGCGCAACCGGATTCCGAGAGACTTCTATGACAGATACACCCCCGAAGTGGCGAGAGACTTAATCGGGTGCCGCCTTGTCCGGGTAACAAGGGGGAGAAGGTTGTCAGGGACCATCGTCGAGACGGAAGCATATAGGGGCCCGAGGGACCCTGCGAGCCACGCTTACAGAGGCATGACTCCGCGTAACCGTGTTATGTTCGGTCCGCCAGGATACGCCTACATCTACTTCACGATGGGCTTGCACTACTGCCTAAACGTCACCACAGAACCATGGGGGACACCTGGCGCAGTACTGCTGAGAGCAATTGAACCATACGAGGGAATCTATACCATGTCGAAGAACAGAGGGTCGGCCCCACTCATCAGGCTCGCTTCGGGGCCGGGGAACCTGACTAAGGCTCTGGGCATAGACAACGGGTTGGCCGGAGAAGACCTGGTGATGTCTGACAGGCTCTTCTTAGAAGGCGGGCGGAAACCGAAGACGATATTGACGAGCACGAGGGTGGGGGTGTCTGCCGGGTGGTCGAATAGGTGGAGGTTCTTCGAGCAGGGGAACCGCTTTGTATCAGGAGGGAAGCCATCTTCGCCACAGAACCCATAACTATCTCAGGATTAGACCAAGTAACACAGGGGTCGTCGGCTAGTCTGGTCTAGGCTTCAAGCCTTGGGTGCCCTTCCAGCCGTCACCGAAGGGCCGAGTCCGCTTGAGACCCCCGGTTCAAATCCGGGCGACCCCACCAATTATAGCTCGAATTAAATCGAGTCGTCATAGCGTTAAATACTTTTGACCTCGACGTCCAGTCGCGTTGCAGGCTGCTCCGCGCCGAGTCAAGACAATCTACAGTGTGATAGCGTCTCCGCAGAGGCTCGAGATACTGAGGATACTGAACATCAAAGGCCCTCTGACCTACAGCGCGCTGAAAACCCTGGCTGGCTTCAAGTCGAAGAAAGAGTCGGGAAAGTTTGCCTACCACCTACGAAAGCTCGTGAAGCAACTCCTCATCCAGCTCAACAGGCAGGAGAGGAAGTATACAGTCACCAACCTAGGCCGGCTCGTGCTCAATCTGACCAGGCAGATAGAAGAGCAGTCTCTCGTAGAGAGTGGGAAGCTGTATGTACGAACTTCGCATCAGACGATGGAAGAGTTCAACGCCAACAAGATACTGCAGTCCTTGGTGAAGGAGGCGGGGATGCCGGTGGAGTTGGCTCAAAAGATCACTAGCGAGACCGAGTCCAGGCTGTACAAGTTCCAGACTCAGTACCTGACTGCCCCTCTCATCCGAGAGATAGTCAACGCACTCCTTGTGGAGCACAGCATGGAAGAATACAGGCACAAGCTCACAAGATTGGGTATGCCGATTTACGACGTCACCCAGCTCTTGGGGAAGGCTGGGGACGACGGTGGGAATGTCGAGTCGCTGATTCACCAGACTGGGAAACAGGTGTTCTCTGAGTACCTCCTCTTGGAGCAGCTATCAAGAGACGTGGCGGACGCCCACCTCTCAGGCGACATCCACATCAGCAATGCGGGCTCCTGGGGACTTTCCCCCGACGCCGTGTTCGTCGACCTACTCTCAATGAGGTCCGCAGGGCTCAACCCGAAGGGGAAGATACTCAATACCTCGATGATACCGAGCCCTGAGAACGCCGAAAGGGCGCTCAACATAGTCCTCAACATGGCTTCCATGCTCACGAGGGAAGCCTCCGACGAGGTGACCTTTCGTAACTTCCTCCAGTATATCGGCCCGTACTGCAGATCCAAGGGGAAGAGGGAACTCGAATCGCTCTTCCTGAGATTCTACGAAGTCGTCGGCTCGCCCGTAGCTGGAGCTACCGGTCCGGCCATCAGCATCGATCTGAATCCGTACAAGCACGATGACGTCGGCCGAGAAGTTCTGGACAAGACCCTGGACGCTGCCCTCGGCGCCTACAGAAGCTACGTCGAAGAGACGCCTAGGCCCGACGTCCGGCTCCTGCTGGCGAAGCCCAACAGGGTGGATGAGACCAAGACACTGAAGGACGCGGCGTCGATCATATTCAATGGAGGGAGAATTGCGTTCTTCTCCTCGGACCAGCGGAGGAGTTTCCTCGGACTTAACGCCAACGTACTCTCTCAGGAGGCCCAGGCAGATAACATCAGTGTCCTCCATGGGCTCAGCCTGAATCTCCCAAGGCTCGCCTATGACTCCAATCAAGACGAGACGTATTTCAGAGCGAAGCTGGCGCTCCTCATCGGAGTAGCAGCTGATGCCCTTTCGACGAGGAGGAGGCTGATTGAGAGGGCGTTGAAGAGAGGCCTACTCCCGTCGCTGGCGTCTGGTTCTGACGCAGTGACTTCAGACACGATGCCTCTCATCATGAATTTGGTCGGCCTCGAGGAGACCCTTGCCAGCCTGATAAGGGACCCGACAACGGCCTCTCGCTATGAGCTGGCCGACAAGATAGTGGGGACTGCCACCCAGGTGACAGACGACAAGTCGACCAAGATTGATAGGCTCGGCGTGGCGATGCTTGACTTGGATGGGGCGTTCAGGCTCGCGAGCCTTGACTCTGAGAAATATGGGAAGGCGAACCTCCAACCCCTCATGAAAGGGGCATACACCCAGGCCCCCAGGCTCCTTCTCGGAGACCTGGAGAATCTGGAGAAGATGGATTATGTGGCGAAGCTCTCCACAGGGCTACGCGGTGGGATTTCCGTCACCCTGGATGGGTCTACTGATGAAGTAAGGGGGATATACAACCTCATCCTCAACGCGACGCCCAAACTTTCCTACTTCAAGGTGGACAGGACCATATCGGTCTGCAGAAACTGCGGCACGAAATTGCCGCAGAGCGCGACCAGGTGCCCTAGATGCAAGTCGGTGGCGACGTCTCAGTATTCAACGGCCGGCTAGACGTCGGCTCTGGCTTTTTGTCAATATCAATTCACAGGTGAGCGTCTCATGTCGTCGAGAAAAGTGCTGGCTCCACCAAGATAGTTAACTCGGGATAAGCCGACTCGGAATTATATATCACGAGCAGCAGGGTTACAGGCTAAGGTTATGACGTCGATAGTTGAACAACCACACGACTCTCCGGACGTAGGAGAGGCGACGAGAGGAGAAGTCAGAATCCCCGCTGAGACTCTGGCGGCGTTCGGAGGAGATGAGCTGCGCGCCCGGGTCTTCTACGAGAAGTATGCTCTGAGAGACGCGACGGGGCAACAGATGGAGAATGTCCCGGCCGACATGTGGCGCAGGGTAGCGAAGGAGCTCGCTTCGCCCGAGAAGGACGAAGAGAAGAAGAGAGAATGGGCCAACAAGTTCTATTGGCTCCTTGAGAACTATCGCTTCGTCCCCGGAGGCCGGGTCCTATTCGGCGCAGGGCAGATGAGGAAGTCCACGCTCCTGAACTGCTACTTCTTCAAGATCAAAGAAGACTCGATTGAAGCCATATTCGACTGGTGCAAGGAAGCCGCCCGAACCTACAGCTTCGGCGGAGGGGTGGGGACGGACATCTCAATCCTGAGGCCGAGGGGTGCGCCGGTGAATAACTCAGCCATCTACAGTTCTGGCTCGGTTTCTTTCATGGAACTTCTCTCGACGACGACTGGGACCATCGGCCAGGCGGGGAGGCGCGGAGCGCTCATGATCACCATCAGGATAGACCACCCCGACGTGATGGATTTCATCGGCGTGAAACGGGACCTCAAGAGGGTCAACTACGCCAACATCTCGGTAAAGATCACCGATGACTTCATGAGGGCCGTCGAGACCGACGGAGACTTCCTACTCCACTTCAAGAACGAGAAGGTTGAGGTGAACCGCACAGTGAGGGCCAGGGAGGTTTGGAAGTCCTTGGTCAAGGGCGCCTGGCAGTCTGCGGAACCAGGGGTACTCTTCTGGGATGCCATCAAGCGCGAGTCAACCACCGAGTACAATGGTATGGAGGTGCAGGGGGTCAATCCTTGCAGCGAGCAGACCCTTGAAAGCTATGGATGCTGCTGCCTGGGTTCGGTTAACCTAAGCGCCTTTGTGAAGGACCCATTCACCGAACGCGCGAGCATCGATTGGGACCAGCTCACCAGAGCCACCCAATATGGGGTGAGGTTCTTGGACAACGTCCTTGACTATAATGCAGAAAGGCACCCGCTCCCGCAGCAGAAGGAGGCGTCCCTCTGGAGCAGGAGAATCGGAATGGGGATTACCGGCCTGGGGGACATGCTCATCAAGCTGGGGCTGAAGTACGACGAAGACTCGACCATCGGGTTCGTAGACCACCTGTTCGAGAGGGTCAAGAACGTGATCTATGACTACTCGTCCGAGCTTGCGAAGGAGAAGGGGAGCTTCCCCGCGTTCGATGCCGACAAGCACCTGGCCCAGCCGTTCATTTCAAGACTGGGTGAGAAGGTGAAGGAGAAAATCAAGGCCCAGGGCATCAGGAACGCCGCCGTCACCACAATCCCGCCGGTGGGCTCCGGATCGATCCTCGCTGGGACCAGCAGTGGAGTCGAGCCTGTCTTCGCACTCTATTACACACGGAGGAGCAAGTCGCTGAGCGAAGGAGAGTTCAAAGTGTTCCACCCGCTCGTGAAGGAGTACATGACAGCCACAGGAGCAAGAGACGAGGGTCAACTCCCCAACTACTTCGTCACCGCCCACCAAATCAAACCGGAGATGAGGGTGAAGATGCAGGCGACCATCCAGAAGCACATCGACACTGCCATCTCCAGCACTGTGAACCTCCCGGAGGAGATAACATCTGAAGAGGTCGAAAAGATCTACCTACTCGCCTGGAGGATGGGGTGCAAGGGCATCACGGTCTACAGGGAGGGGAGCAGGGAAGGAATCCTTGAAACGGAGAAGGTCGCCAAGAAACCCGAGGCTCCGAAGTCTGCGGCAGCCTTCGAGCGACCCAAAGTGATGGAAGGGAGGACCCTCAAACTCAAACTCCCCCAGGGTAGCATCTACCTCACAGCGAACCTGGTCGAAGGAGCGATCAAGGAGGTCTTCGTGACACTGGGCAAATCTGGAGCCGACGAGAACGCAGACGCAGCTGCACTCGGCAGGCTGATTAGTCTGTACCTCCAGCACGGAGGGGACATCAAGAACGTCATCTCCACCCTGAAAGGAATCAAAGGGAAGTACGTATCCTGGGACGAGGGGACCCAGCTGCAGTCCATTCCGGACGCCATCGCGAAAGCCCTGGAACTCCTGACCCTCAACCACGTGGTCAAGGAGTCAGGCTTCGTGAGCGAATACAAGGGGAAGCAGGCGTCCAGAGGAGGGACAGGCACATGCCCCGACTGCCATGAGAGCACTCTGGTGTTCGAGAACGGGTGCTACCACTGTAACACGTGTGGCTACTCAAAGTGCGAGTAGGAGACCAGGCCGGAGCGTCATCCGGCCCTCGCCTTGGGTATGGGTCTGAAATGTTCAACTCATGAGCGCGGGGCACACGAGCGGAGGGCACAAGTGAGGCCAATCACCGTCGTCGGGAGTTACAACGCCAGCGAGACCATACGGGTGTCGCGCCTCCCCAGACCAGGCGAGACAATCATGGGCACAGGCTATTCCAAGGGGCCTGGAGGGAAGGGATCGAATCAGGCTGTCGCGGCGCGGCGGCTTGATGGCGAAGTGCGATTCATAGGCTGCGTGGGAAGGGATGGAAATGGGGATGAGGCAGCCCTGCTCTGGGAGTCGGAGAAGGTCGCGTCAGAAGGAGTCAGGCAGGTGTCAAGGCACACGGGTACGGCGCTGATAGTCGTTAGCGAAGGCACAGGTGCCAACATCATAACCATAGCCCCGGGCGCCAACCTCGACCTCTCCCCGGCCCACATCTTGGAGTCCAGGGCAGCCATCACTGGCTGTGGAGTGGTGCTCACGCAGCTCGAAATCCCAGTCAAAACAGCGATGGCAGCTGCCAGGGTCGGGAGGGAAGAGGGAGCGTTGGTGATCCTGAATCCGGCTCCCGCGGTATCTGCGTCGGAACTCGACCTGTCGCAGGTGGACGTGATCACGCCCAACGAACAGGAGTTCGGTTTGCTTTCAGGAAGCGACAGCCTCGAAGCCGGCACGGTAGCCATACTGAAGAAGGGACCCCGAACAGTGATCGTCACTCTTGGTGAAGGAGGGGCGTACGTGGCCACCGAAAAGAGATCATACAGGGTTCCTGCGCCCCGGGTGAAGTCGGTGGACGAGACAGGGGCAGGGGACGCCTTCAACGGTGCCCTCGCGGTAGCGCTTTCAAAGGGGGAAGAAATGGAAGAGGCCATTCGGTTCGCCAACGCCGCGGGGGCCCTGACGGTCACCAAAGAGGAGGTTATCCCCGCCCTCCCTCGCAAAGCAGAAGTCGAGGCGCTTAGGCGGTCGGCAATCCTGTCCTGACGCCTCACTGACCCATCATGGAAAGCTGATTCCCAGGATGCCCCAGGTCTGAAGCTCCAGCTCCAGGGCCTGGAGTGACCATAATCGAGGTGCCGAGAAAACCTGTAGGCCTCGGCAGTAATCGAACCTGCCGGGCTGGTCAGGATGTGAGCTTCAGGATTGCCCGGGCGACCTCACCGTCTGACTGGTCGAGGGCTGCCACAGCTTTCTCCCGGGAGGCTCCGGTCTGCTGCTGTACTAGCAGGATGTCCTCTTCGCTGAACGTCTTCCGCTCTACTTCCACTTCCTCAACGTCTCCCGCGACCTGGAACATCCTCTGCCCCTGGGCGTTGACTTCTGAAACTGACGCATTGGTGATATGCATCTCTACTTCAGGCGTCTTGATCACAACCTCCTGGACGTTGGGAATCTCTTTCATGTTGATTCCAAGGCGATCCATCATCCTTCTCGCGTTCCTGTTGTCCATTTTCATGCTGCTACACCTGATCTGACCTTCACTGCCGTCCCGGACTTAAATTGTTCCATGTGCGCCCCATTGAGCACCGCCATTCCCACACCAAGGACTTTCCAGTTCCCGTCTACTACTGCCACTTCGCTCTTGGGGTAGATGTTCTTCCCTGACCAGGTGACAAACTTGCAGAACACAGACCTCCCGCCCCGTACGAATCGGGAAACGTCGTCAGATACCTGCACGCAGCTATCCTTGAACCTGGGGCTCCGGGAGAGGGTCTGGGCTCCGAAGACTGACAGGGCCATGGCCCCGTTCGGCTTTACGGTGGCGAAGAGTCTCCCGTCGAGATGAATCAGCTTCACCCTCCCGGATCTTCTGGACCGGAAGAGCCGATAGCCGCTCTTCGGCAGGGCCCTGCTCACGCCTTTCCCGAACAGGTAGTCGACCATCAGGGCCACCTGCCTGCGGTCCGAGTGAAGGGTCATCGCCGAGAGCCGCCAATGTGGGGGGCGATAAAGCTGCGCTGGGACATGATGCCACTATTCATCTACCGGGGGCGGAGGAGGCCGGACGAAAGGAGTTGAGTGTGAAGAGCATCAGGGTGCTTAGACTAGGGCAGAGATACGTGAGGGATGAAAGGACGCTCACACATCTTTGCCTGGTTTCTAGGGCGTTGGGGGCAGAGTGTATCTATCTCGAAGATGCGGAGAATGACGTCACGGCCACACTCGATGAAGTGAATAAGACGTGGGGCGGGGATTTCCACGCCATACTAGGCGCACCGTGGAGGGGGGTGATAAGAGAGGCGAAGAAAGAGGGAAGGAGCGTCGTCCACCTTACCATGTATGGTATGCCCATCCAAGATGTGATTCATGACCTTCGAAGCCTGGAGAAATACCTTATTGTCATAGGCGGGCCGAAGGTTCCAGGAAAGGTATACCACGAGGCTGACTTCAACGTCGCGGTTACCTCGCAGCCTCACTCGGAGGTGGCCGCCCTTGCTATCATGCTTCACGAGGTCCAGGGCGGGGAAGAGCTTAAGAGGACGTTCAGCCAAAGTAGACTTAGAATCTTGCCTTCCGCCCGGGGCAAGAGAGTTGTAGAAAATTGAAGATTGAATACGAAGATACCTTTGTGAAGGTCGCCGGACTCATAGGCGGGCCCGACTACGTCAGGGTGGCAAGGGCGCTCCTAAACAATGAGAACGCCACAGACGAGGAGATTGCGTCCGCCACAGGGCTCAAGATAAAGACGGTCAGAAAGGCCCTCTACGATCTGTTCGGCCGGAGCCTCATAACCGGGGTCAGGGTCAGAGATCCCAAGAGAGGCTGGTTCGTCTACAGGTGGAAGGCCCAGAGAGACCAGACGGATGGGTTCATTCAGACCCAGCGGAAGAAAGTTCTGAACAGGCTGAGGCAGCGACTCGAGTATGAAGACATGCACGAGTTCTACCACTGCGGGACCCCAACCTGCCTGACCAGGACATTCGAAGACGCCATGGAGAACTTCTTCAAGTGCCCAGTCTGCGGCAAGTCCCTGAACCGCCTTGACAACGCAGAGCTGAAAGATGCCCTGCACTCGAAGATCAAGCAGCTGGAAGAGGAACTCGCCAAGTGATCACTTCCGAAGGAGAAGCGGAGGCGCTCCATCGGAAGTACGGCAGCGATGAAGGAATCGTCCTGCACTGCAGGACTGTGACCAAGGTCGCGTTGGTCCTAGCTGAAGAGTTCAGGAGACGTGGGTATGCGATAGACGACAAAGCGGTGCGTGTCGCAGCCATGCTCCACGACATCGGGAGGTCGAGAATCCAGACTGTCAAGCATGGTGTAGAGGGGGCAGGGATTGCGGAGAGGGAAGGAGCAGGGAAGAAGGTCGCTGGGATAATCCAGAGGCATGTAGGAGCTGGGATTTCTCCCGAGGAGGCAAAGTCGCTCGGGTTGCCAGACCTGGACTACATACCCCGGACTCTGGAAGAAAGGGTCGTCTGCTTCGCAGATAAGATGGTCGACGGAGACAAGGTCAGGCCCTTCGAGGAAGAGGTGCGCAGGTTCACGGCCAAGAAGCACGATGTGGCACGCCTCCTAGGCCTCAAAGAGAGGCTCTGGGAAGAGCTCGGTGAGGACCCTGAAAAAGTCGTCTTCGACAATGTGAAATAGTTGCGGCCCCGGCGACCTAACCATGGCATCCTGCATCTGTAAGGTCTGCAGGCACAAGGACTACGAAAGTTGCTCGAACTGCACCTGCTGCAGATACCAGCGGGCGGCATGCATGCAGGTCCCTGGGCGCTGATGACTGAAGCGTCAGAAGCCCCGGATGACTAGCTTGACGAGAACCCCGAAGCATATAAGAGCTAACTCATCCGAGCCCATCGAAGCGAGGTGGGGAAGCCAGACCCCCCGTGGGGGTAAGGATCATCCCGGCGGGCTCATAACCCGCAGAGCGGAGATCGGGCGAAAAACCCGACCGTGCGTTCAAATCCTCCCCTCGCTACTTCTGCAACAGGATGCATAACTCCATGTAGCAACAGCAAGTGTGAATCACGCAGTCGTGTGGCTTCGCATCTGACTGTGAACCGCGGCTCGATTGGTGGCGCCAGAGAACAGGCGCGAGTTTTATATCGGATTGTGATGTCCTGCAAGATGCGCTAGAGGAACTTGAGCGAGATAAAGGCAATACACGTGGTGCATGCGACGTGGTGCCCACACTGCCACCCGACCACGGTAGAACCGATGAAAGCAAAGGCCGCGGAGCTAGGGGTGGACTTCTACGATTACGATATAGACAACCCTGAGCAAGCGAACAAGGCGGACGACCTCGTTAGAGGCCACGGCGACTGGGCGGAAGACTATCTGATACCCCAGGTGTTCCTGGAGATGAGGGACGGGACGCTACGTCACGTCCTAAGCGGCTACTCTGAAGGAGTAGAACTCACCAAACGCGGGGTCGAGAATCTGCTGAAAAGCCCTTACTTTGACGGTGATACATCTGCAAGATAGCATAGTAGAGATAGCGCGCTCGTTCCTGGCGACCACGGTGAAGTGTCAGCATTGTGGCGGCCAGGCTGCAATGGAGTACGTTGGGGATGGCTCGATTGGGCTGCACGTCTGCCCGGAGAGATATGTCTCGAGGATAATCGGGTATGGAAGCCAGTTTGACACGGGCCGCTTCATGGGGTTCGTGCAGAAGGCCATCCAGGGAGCGCAGGAAGTCGAGGCGGGAGACATCAGGGTCGCGAGTCGTTACGCCTGGGATCTGGGGCTCGCCAGAGAGAGCAACGACCCGATTCTCAAGGAGATGTACTGGACACAGAACTATCGCAGAACGAGGAGCGAAGACCCCGACGGGGTGGGGGTCTTTTTCTGTGCCAATGGGGATTCCTTCTTCATCCAGCCGCTAAAGAACGATGAAAGACTCTGTGGTAAGTGCAGAACGTCATAGGAAAGGCATAGCACTGCACCAGCCGTCGACCGGCTTCGCCTCCCCATAGACCTCGAGGCCGTATCTGATGAGAGGCTTGGTCAGATGCCTGTTAGCCCTGGGGGACGAGATGTATACCCCTGTCTCCAGCCTGCCCTGGGTGCATCTCACCTCCAGTTTCTCCAGGTTGAGGACTTTCGGGTGGCGGGCCGTGGCCCTCCGTACCCCCCCGGATACACGGACAGTGTCACCTTTACCCAGCAGCTTGGCCGAACGTCTGAGGTCTCCTGTGGGTTCGTAGGCGGCGACCGACCGCCTTCGCCCCCTATCGATGATTGTGATGTAAACGTGCCCGCCTTCGCCAACGCTCACCTGATCGACAGTCCCGTCGACCCAGCCCGACGAGTAGACTTTCCAGTCCAGCGCCCTCTGAACGTGAGCATCGGTGTGCTGGTTGGATATGTACACCATGTACCCTTCCAAGGGTTCGTCATATCTCAGCATGCCGAAGCCCCTGATTACGCTGGACGGAGAGTCGCCCCGGATTCCGACGAACACGGGGTCAGGCCCGTGGGGGGCGACCAGGACCTTCCTCTTCTGATAGTCGTAGCTGTTGAAGGCGTGAGGGAACAGCCTAGCGTCCATCTTCTTGACCGAAGAGCTGTCGATGAGACGCTTGGTGCCCCAGTTCTCCCTACGCCTGTAGCCTATCAGTTCGTAGGTGTGGTCGGAGTGGCAGTCGAAGCCCAGGGACGCGGCAGCCCCGACTATACCCATCCCGTTCCCAAGCTCAAGGGTCCTTCCCCCAAGCCCCTCGATGAGCTTTCGAACCCTGTGGGGACTGACTACTGCAGCTAGTGCGTCCTGATAGAGGCCCCTGAAGCCCTCGGCTTTGGAGGGGTCGTCAAGGAAGACCATCCCTGAGTTAGCCCCGCCGCTGACGTCTGACAATTCCTTGACCTTCTCAGAGAGGGACTGGAAGACCGTGTCCGGGTTGTCTCCCTCAAGCGTCAGACACACCGCTGCGTTCCCTCGTGTTTTGAACGGGATGTTTGGGTTAAGCCTGACCAGACGAGGGTAGGCACACACTCTGACTTCTGGGTCCAAGTCAGAAGCGATCCGGTAGGCAAGGTACGTTGTGCAGTAACCCCGTGAGGAGTCGGTGTCGTCAACACCCACGAGGAAGCGCATGAGAAGAGACGCTGGCCTAGGATGTTTTAAGCGTGGGATGACCTACGCGTCGACAACGATCATGGTGAGGGTGCTCCTCACCTTGTCGAGGCGCCTGATGTTCCAGGTGATGGTCTCCTTGACCTTCTCCATGGTGTCCGCTTCTACCCTTGCCACTATGTCATACACGCCATAGACGACATAGACTTCCTTGACGTTGGCAATCTCTCTCAGCTTCTTGAGAAGATCCTCTTCAGCGCCGAGGTCAGCATTGACTAGTACGAACGCCTGTGGCATGGCCACCCAATAGCCCCCTGTTTCCAACGGATATTTACGACGAGTATTAATCCTTGCGCCCAGATTCTCCAAGTCTAGCCGCAGCGACTGACCCGGAGATGGTTGCTTGACCAAGGCTGTGGTGGCGAGGGTTTCCCGACAGCCAGGCTTCTGTTCAAACTGAGTCTGCCGCAGCTTGCGGTCGACCAGCTTCAAGAGGGCCTGGACAGGGTGCGTCTTTGGAGCCAGTGTCGTCGGCTGCACCGACACCACCTTAAGTGAGCCCGAGCCGGCCCCGAACTGAAGCCGCATGCTAGGAGTGTTCGCCCTCGAGATGGGACAGGATGACCCAACCAAGTGCACCGCGCGGAAGATGGTCAATATGGACCTGGCCAAGGGTGTGAGCAGGAAGTTCCATGCCTCTGACAAGGTGGTAGTCCTGAATCCCTGGGCGCATCGGGTCCTCTCTTCTCCGGATAAGGGCGCGAAGGCGGTCCTCGTTGTCGACGCTTCATGGAACCAGGCGCAGGAGGTGTTCTTCAGGAAGCTAGGAGGGAAGCATAGGAGGCTCCCCGTCCTTTTGGCGGCGAACCCCACCAATTACTCCAAAGCAGGAGTGCTCAGCTCGTTGGAAGCAGTCTCGGCCACGATGTACATACTCGGCGAAGTCGAAGAGGCTGAGAGATACCTCAGCATATACAAGTGGGGCCCGACCTTTCTTACCCTCAACCAGGAACCGCTGGAAGCCTACCGCCGGGCAAGGACGGAAGGGAAGGTGCGGCAAGTTGAGAGAGAGTTTTTCCCTCACCTCTTCGCGTCTGACTCCCTCCAGCGCGAAGAATGATGCATCTCCAGGGTACGGTTCGCGAAGCACTCCCACCAGGAACTCGGAGAGCGCACAGCGGCCTTTCTGGGGCGTAGGCGCACGCTCTCATAGCGGCCCTCCTCACCTCTGGATCGTCTGCGGCCCTTGCCCTTTCAACTTGTTGGGAGCCCTCCATCCGAGTCGTTGGGCCACTTCGCGAGAGAGCGGACTGTGTATCGACCGTTTAAGTCACCCCTTGCGTGAAGTTGGTTCTATGAAAGCGCATAGGCGTCTTCCGGCAATGAACGGGGCGAATGGGTAGACCGAGGATAACCTTCTCTCCTGACTGCGCTGAGATACGTCACATTCTCGGCCAGACGCCCGGTGCCGAGCTTGGCCATATCCGAGAGGGACTCTCCCAACTGAGAGATGCGGCCTGGCTACTGTTCCTGCTAAACCCCCTTTCGCCCTTCAGTAACGGTTAACTGAGGGCGGTCTGTAATGCGTGGCCGACGCGAGCCGGTGGACGGGCCACGGGGATCTCCTGGGGAAGTTCCTCCCTCGCTGCAGGACGCACGGCGCCAGGAGGCGCGACCGGAGACGGTCGGCTCCAGAACAGAAACGGAACCCGACCCACCACGAGCGGTGATGGGGCGACCTTGAGGTCGGTGGGATGCGGGATGAAACGGCTGACCCGTGCGGAGCAAGGCCAAATGTGGCCGATGAAGTGCCTGCGACAGGCCAAGGTAGGCCGCTGAGCGGAATCCCGTCTAGAACAGAAGGAGGACTACGGCCGGCACGAGTCGAATTCCTCGGCGGAGGGGAGACCCCCCGCCGGGGCTGATTCACTCCCCATTCACTCTTGGGCGCACCCGCGAGGTGACGGACTGTCTGGCGGGCGTGGAGCTGTATGGGTTGGCGTCCAGAAGAGTGATAAGCGGTATAGTCGATCGGCGCCGCGTGGAGAGAATCAGGTCAGACGTCGAAGGCCTCGATGAGGTCTTGAGGGGCGGATTCATACCAGGTAGTTGCGTCGTCATTTCAGGCGGGCCGGGGAGTGGGAAATCCACGCTCTGTTCGCAGTTTCTCTTCAACGGGTACAAGAATCACGGAGAGGGCGGAATCTACGTCACATGTACCGAGAGTCCGGAGGAAGTCAAGAACAATTTCAGGGACCATGGATGGGATGTTGATAGTGCCATCAAAAATGGAAAGATGAAAGTCATTGATATGAGACCTGTGGTCGCCACCGAGTCAGGACTGATTACCCGCAACGAAGCCGTCTTCCAAGGCGAAAAGATGCCATTCAGTGTTGTCGCGAAGGCCACCCTCGACGAGATAAAGCGTGCCCATGCGAAGAGGGTGGTCATCGACTCGTTGACCACTGTAGAGATGCAATACAAGGACCAGTTCGAGGTCAGACAGGGCCTGCTCGGGCTGATCCAGGGGCTCTCATCCGAGGACTGCGTCAGTCTCTTGATTGTCGAGTCGATAGGGCCTCATAGAGGGATTCCTGTGGAGTGGGCGCTGTCCCACGGAGCGATTCAGCTGAACTATTCGAATGAAAACTCCGAAGTCGTGAGGTCGATACAAGTGGTGAAGATGAGGAGGACGGCCCACGACCAGACGGTCTATGGGATGGAGATTACGAATGAAGGAATCGTAGTTCACACTGACGTTCGAGTCTGAAACTCAGTAGAGCCTGGCCATCCTGAACAGCACTTTTTTCCCAGCCCTGGCGCGAGTCAGGGCGCCGAGCCTCACGAGTTGGTTGAGATAGATGGTCTCGACACTCCTGTTCCTCTCTGTCTTCTTGCTTACCGTGGTGGCGTCAGCTTCGCCGAGGGCCTGCATGGCTCGCAGAGTCCGGGCGAGCGAAGTGGGGAGATTGTCGAACCGGTAACCAGACGCTTCGGTCATCGGCGAACCTGATAGTGCATCTGCACCTGACCTAAAGGACACTTCGAGGTCGCTCATACGCTTCTCGAGCATCATCAGTCTCTTCACTATCTCTTCTTGGCCACTCATGTTAGACAAGTAGTCCTTCCTCCGCGGGAACTGTTCAACAATTAAACCCTTCTGCAGATTGCGCATCCCTAACAGTTAAACCGAAGGGGCGTCATGACTGCGTTGTGGATTTGGAGGGAGGGCGACCAACCGTCGCCAACAGTGCGAGCGCTCGGAAGGAAGACCAACGGTCCGCAAGGGTTCTTACTGGCCATCCGGTTCTCGACAGCATACTGAACGTCTACGAAGGGACGTCGATACTGATGCTGGACGAGACGTATTCTGAGGCCAGAAACGTCATGCAACTCATCGCAGAACAGTACAATTCAGGGCTGAAGTTCACAGAGATAACTGACAGGGCGTCCCTAGCCAATACTGAGCATGTGGAGGTGTTGACCGGAGAGTCGCTGGCTGACAAGGTGGTCAGGGTGAACGCGATACGAAGGAAGCATAGGGACGAGGTGATTATCCACTCCTATCTGCCTTCCCTGTTGATCAGCCAGTCTCAGGAAAACGTCCTGAAATATGTGGATTCTTGGAAGAACGCAGCAAAGGAGTTCGGAACGGTCGAAGTATACCTGATGCCGTCCAACTCGTTCAAGGATGCGGAACGGAAAATGATTGCCATCTTGGACTGCAGGATTGAGTTCAGCGTCTCCAGAAAAGAGGAGCGGATGGTCAAGAACTTCGTAGTATCCGGCTGCTGTAGGCCTGAGTTCAACCTCAGGGAGTTCGAGTACCTGGTGGAAGATGGAAGACTACTCATCAAGTGGGACGGGCAACTCACCGACAGGCCGTCTATTGTATCCGAGGACCTCGTAGAAACCAGGTTCGTGGAACTGAAGGAAAAGCCTGCGACGTTCATCCTCAGGAAGGGGTTCAACGCATCTCGCGGGGGCATCTCCGTGGTGGACTACGCCTTAGTCTCCCAGTTGGAAGGAAGGTCCCTTGAGGAGGCGGTCCAGCTCTACCCGGAGAAGGCGAAAGAGCTGCTGCAGCAGTTCGCACGCTGGGAACAAGCCGGAGTCGTCGAGTTTGACCGGGACTACGCGAGAAACAACAAGCCAGTAGAAGACATGGAACCAGATGGATATTCCCCCCTCAACTTCTTTCGCCTGCTCTTGCCTGACAGGATAGTGGCGTGGAGCTACCAGCTGGGGACGCAATCAGTTCCCCTCCAGTACTTCGCGGCCAACAGGGACGCCTTCGCTATAGTGATTGATATGCTGATGGAGCGCTCGGGAATTAAGAACAAGCAAGAGTACCTGAAGTCGATGTACGAGGTTGAGAAGTCGGTGTTTGAGATGAGCGCAAGGAAGGCAGCCTTGGCGGAGGTCCCGCGACATCACGAATCCACCGCAGCGGCGGCCGCCAAGAAGTACATCCCGAAGGTGGTGCGGGTGGCTCTCCTGAGCGCATTCATACTCAGGTCTAACGTAAAGAGAATCACGGGCAGCGAATACCATGTCGTTGTCGAAGACTGCTATCTTTGCAAAGACCACGAGTCCAAGGACCCCATGTGCGCGAGCATATCTGGTGCACTCGAAGGGATATCGGGGACGGTGTTCAAGCTCAAGGCGACCTGTGAAGAGGTCAGATGCCGTGCGACGGGGGACAGCGATTGTGAGTTCAGGCTCAAGCTTTCCTGACTCCGAAAAGTGCATAAGCTGATATTGGCCTGAGGTCTTGAGTTGCACAAGCTCGCTCACCTGGCAGACGCTCACCTTGGAGCGCACAGGGAACCGCGCCTCCAGAAGCTTGAGTTGCAGACCTTCGACTCGGCGATGAAGAAGTGCGTTGAACTTGGTGTGGATTTCGTCCTCATTTCCGGGGATTTATTCCACGTGGGCATCCCAGACCTGGGAGTCGTAGACGCCGCACTCAGGAGCATGGTCGAGGTACAGCGGCACGGGATTCCAATCTATGCCATATATGGGAGCCATGACTATACCCCTAACGGCACTTCAATCATTGACATACTCAACACGGTTGGAGTCCTCACCAATGTGTTCAAGCCGACCTTCTACGGCGACAGCCTCAGACTGGGAGTTACTGTCGACGAGAAGACAGGGGCAAAGATAGCTGGCATCTCGGCGCGAAAGATAGGCCTCGAGAGCCGGTACTTCGAGGCACTTGACAGAGGGGCGCTGGAGGCCGAGCGGGGGTTCAAGATATTCGCGTTTCACAGTGGACTGACTGAGCTGAAACCAGAGCATCTAAGCGCCATGGAGACGGTGGAATCCTCCATGCTCCCAAAGGGGTTCGATTATTATGCGGGGGGGCACATCCACGAAAGAGGCGAGTTTACACTGCCGGGGATGGGGAACATAGTCTTCCCCGGCCCGCTGTTCACAGGCTACGGACATGACCTCGAAGCTACAGCGAAGGGGGAGATGCGCGGATTCTATGTGGTGGAGTTCGACGAGCACGTAAGAAGCAAGACGTTCATACCGATGAAATCGTTCGAGAGCGTATTCAGAGAGTACGATTTGACGGGGCGTAACGCCCCCGACGCAGGGTCTATGATAGAGGAAGACTTCAGGGGCGTGGACGTATCCGGTAAGCTGGTAGTCATCAAAGCCTTCGGCGAGATAGCCGGGGGGAGAGTATCAGAGGTGGGATTGGCCGATCTGCGCGCTAGCCTTTCCGAGCGGGGAGCTACCCACGTCTACCTCAACAGGAGCGGCCTGAAGTCTAAGGAGACTACGGGCTCTATCTTCTCCGGAGAAGAGCCTTCTTCCATCGAGAGGAAACTCTTCGAAGGTGAGGTGGGCAAGATCCAAGTGACTGAAGGGCACCTTCAGGGGGGGCGTGGCGTAGAAGTTGCCGTCGAATTGCTCAGGCTCTGGCGGCAGGCGCCCAAGCTTGGAGAAACGAAGAAAGATTACACCGGGAGGATGGTAAGGGATGGGGTTCAGGCGCTGGAGAAGAAGGAAGCAAGTTGATAGTCAAAGAGCTCGAGCTCACGAACATCAGAAGCCACGCACACTCTCTGATCAAGTTCCCCCTCGGCAGGACCTTGTTGGAAGGAGACATAGGCTCGGGAAAATCTAGCGTCTTGATGGGTATCGAGTTTGCCCTCTTCGGCCTGGGATCTGGCTCTGGCAGCTCGGTCCTGAGCCTGGGGAAGGATAGCGGCGAGGTGAGGATGGCCTTCGAGGTCGACGGATCGGAGTACCAGGTCACGAGAAGACTCCAGAGGAAGGCAGGGAAGGTCCAGCAGATTGACGGGGAGCTGAAGACCCCCAGCGAGACACTTCTGTTGTCGCCGAGCGAACTGAAGGAGAGGGTGCTCGAGACACTGGAGTTCAACGAGGCTCCGGACCCCAAGGCCCAGAGCTGGATCTATCGCTACGCAGTCTACACCCCCCAGGAGGAGATGAAGAGCATCTTGGCGCTCGTTCCGGAGCAGAGGCTCCAGATACTGAGGCGGGCATTCAGGGTCGAAGACTACAAGATTGCCGTCACTAATGCGGACGAAGCAGTAAGGAGCATTAGAGGAGAGGCACAGAAACAGGACGGCATAGCCACAGGCATGGAGGAACTCCGTTCGCAGGTGCAGAGGCTGCAAGTGGATGAGCAGAAGCACAGGGCTGAGCTGACCAAGTTGGAGGACATGGAGACGGCTCAGGAGGAACAGGTGCGCCGTCTAAAGGTGGAGCGGGAAGACTTGCAGAAGCGCGAGGTCAGCCTTCAGAACACCAAGGCTGAAACGGAGTACTACGAACGGCTCGGAACTGATGCCGCTAAGGATGCGAATGAGTTGGGCGACGAAATCACCGGACTGAACGGAAGCCTCAGAGAGCTAGAAGCCGCTCTAGCCCGGGCCGATGTCGAGCGACCCTCCTCAGTCAATACCCTCTCCGAACTGAAGAGGCGAGAGAAGACACTCGAGGCGAAGGCGAAGAAGCTCATCGAGCTCAAGGCTGCCACCGAAGCTAAGCTCTTAGACTACGAGTCAATAATGAAGAACGGCGTCTGCCCTGTCTGCGATCGGGCGGCTGAGGCCCACGACTTCGAAGGCAAGAGGGCGAGGAAGGATGCGGAGAAGAATCACCTGGCCGAGGAGCTAGCATCGCTCGATGGAGAGGCCGAAGCTCTGAAAGTGAAGATTGAGCAGGGGGAATCCTACAAGGAGGCGGTGAAGGAAGCGGCCCATCAGCGGATGGAAAGGTCGAAGTTGAAGGCTGAGATTGAGAAGAAGGAGCAGTCTAAACGCAAGTTCGAAAAGAGGGCTGCCTTCGCAAAAAACACCCTCCAGCGGCTTGGAAAACAGCTAGGGGAACTGAGTGGGCTCGCCAAGGAAAAGGAGACGACCGACAAGAAGCTGACCGGAGCGGAGGAGAGCCTGAGGACAACCCGGGATAAGCTCGCTAGGACCAGGGGCCTACTCGAGTCGGTCCAGAAGAGGCAGACGGAGATTGCTATCGAAATAGTCGCCAAAGAAGAGGCATTTAACAAGAGCAAGAGGCTCAGAGAGCGAGAAATCTGGCTAGAGGACTACTTCGTCCCCACCGTCAGGGTCATCGAGAAGTCGGTACTGGCCACCATCAACCAAGAGTTCGACTCGCTGTTCAAGAGGTGGTTTGGCATGCTCGTAAGCGGACCAGACAAGGAGGTCAGTGTGGACGAAGACTTCACCCCAGTGGTTACGCAGGGAGGGTACGAGCAGGACGTGCGATACCTGAGCGGAGGCGAGAGGACGAGCGTCGCGCTCGCCTACCGCCTCGCGCTGAACGTTCTCTCCCAGAGAGCGTCAATTGGGATGAAATCCAACCTCCTGATACTCGACGAGCCCACAGACGGGTTCAGCAGAGAACAACTGGGGATGGTGAGGGAGGTCCTCGACGATGTGGGTTGCCCGCAGGTCATAGTCGTGTCGCACGACAAGGAACTCGAGAGTTTCGCCGATCAGATCTTCAGGGTAGAAAAGTCTGGGAGCGAGTCTGCTGTCAGGGTCCCCTAGGCGCCTACCGAGGCCGCGCCGAGTTTAAGAGGCAAATCCCCCCGGTCGAATCGTGCCCCGGCGTATCACCTGGCTCTCGAATGTGATGGCTGCCTCGGTCACCGGGCTCGAGGAGGAGGCGGCCAGGTCCATCGAAGTCGTGGAAACCCCGCCAGCGTGGATGTGCCTCGCGTGCCGTGGGTCCAAGCTCCTTTGTGGCAAGCCGAGATGCCCCGTCATAGTGAAAGCCCAGGCAATGGCGAAACTGAGTCCGTCCCTGGCCACTAACGAAATAGCAGGTTCCTCCCCTCCCGGGGTCTTCGTAGGAAGACTCGGATATCCGAAGGTGTCCATAGGACCCATGGTCCCCCCGAGTTTTGGAGACACCTCCGTCCTGGACACGCCGGAGGAGTGGCTGGGCAGGCCGATAGACCAGATAGTCGACTACAGATACTCCCTTGTCAGAGGGAACTCCAAGGCGAGCGTCGAGGACGCGCGCGACCCTGGGCGAATTCTCTCCTCCCTCCAGGAGCTCGCGATGGCGGCCAGGCCTGTGGACACAGAGCTGAAGCTCACGAAGGCGCCGAGACGCATGTTGACCTTGAGCGAAGACGCACAACCCTACGGCCCCTCTGGACCCCTCGACAAGTTCAGGATTGACAACCCTTCTGTCGATAGGAGGGTACAGACAGCGTACTATGATAGAGACCTTGGGGCTGCCGGCGCGGTAGGTGAGTTGTACAGGAAGGGCGTGCTGGTCACAAGAATCCAGAAGGCATTCTCCCTGGGCATGTTCGGCATCGGTGCGAGGAGGAGAATTGTGCCCACTAGGTGGAGCATCACAGCCGTTGACAGCTCCATCAGCCTTGAGCTCATCGAGAAGCTAAAGCGGTACCCAACCATCGACGAGTATCGGGTATACAGTTTCGCGGTCTACGACAACCAGTACGTAGCCATATTGATGCCGGAACCCTGGAGATTCGAGTGGATCGAAGCCTGGTTCCCAAACACCACGTGGAACCAGTTCACCAGTGAGCCGTATATGATTGGCGATTACGAAGAATACTTCGGGAGGACAAAGTACGCCCGAGTAGGAGGATGTTACTACTCCACCAGGCTAGCTGTGGGAGAAGCGCTGGAGAGGGAGAGGAGGCAGGCAGCGGCGATCGTCCTGCGCGAGACTTACCCAGGATTCATCATACCGCTGGGCGTATGGAATGTGAGAGAGAGCATAAGGACGCTCTTCAGGCAGCAGTTCCAGAAGCATGATACGTTCAGGGGTGCGATGGACTCTGCGCTGTCGAAGATGAGAATTTCGAAGGCCAGATGGAGGAGGGAAAGCGTGCTGATTTCTAGAGAGCTGACTCAGACGAAAATCAGCGCGTACTGATATCCGTAGAATGTTAAATCTGGGAATGTCGGAGGAGGGTGGTTTGACCAGGCGGATTTTCTGGGATGACGCATATGTAAGGGAATTCGATGCTGAAGTTGTATCCGTAGACGGGAACAGGGTCGTGCTGGATCAGACGGCTTTCAATCCACGGGGAGGAGGGCTGGTATCTGATACCGGGACTCTTGGGGGGTCGAGGGTAGTCGAAGCCGTGAAGGAAGGCGAGGAGATATTTCATGTCCTGGAAATGGCGTCCGGACTAGCCCCGGGCGACAGGATTCACGGAGTCCTTGACTGGGAGAGGCGCCTCCGAGTCATGCGGATGCACACAAGCGCCCATATACTCAGTTCGGTGGTCAACAGGGAGACCGGCGCGCTCATCACGGGGAACCAGATTAACCCGGATGGCTCCCGGGTCGACTTTAACATGGAGAACTTTGACAAGGAGAAGATGTCGTACTACATCGACAGGGTTAACGAGGCGGCGGAGCGGGCACTGGAAGTCAAGTCGTTCTTCATGAGACGGGAGGAAGCGCTGGCCAACCCGGGTTTCGTCAAGCTCGCCAACGCGATGCCACCTTCGCTGGACGTGCTACGGATCGTCCAGATAGGTGACGTGGACATCCAAGCGGACGGCGGAGTCCACGTGAAGAACACCAGAGAGATAGGGAAGGTCGTCGGAGAGAAGACCGAGAACAAGGGCAGGAGCAATAGGCGGCTTTACTTCACAGTAGAGTAGCAGGAATTCTTTAACCATGCAGAATCGTTCAAAGAAGTCCTGTCGGCCGTACCTCTGTCATGCCTACAAATTGGGAAGAGACTGGGAAGACGAAGGCGCCTATTTTGAAAGGCATGGGGTCTTACGCGCACCCTGAGAACCTCGCCGAAGTGCACCCCAACTTCGTGAAGGAGGCAAAAGCCCTCGGCAACGAAGGTGGAGTCATCAGGATTGAGCAGCAAGCAGCCATCCTTCGACGAAGTGACCAAGACCGTCCACTTACACTGTAGGGAGACGGCAAGGAGAGCAAGACGACCATGACCCTCAAGTCGCGGATGGAACTGAGGCAAAGTACTCAGCGAATAATGGAGATGGGAACGTTGGGCCTCTTCGCGGAAGGGATCCACCAGGGGACGACTCAAGAGGACCGTTGACGAGGACATGGCCGCCATGGGTGAGCTCTGACTGTCTTTCGACTAGCGCGTCCCCGCGGTCAGGACAGCCTCGAGCATCCAGGAATGCAATTGGCCCGGTAGACTCCACATCTAGACTTTACAGTAGGTTGTCCGCGCTGGAAGACGTTTTGTGGTCTTACCTTCGCCGAGCTACCCACATGGGCATCCGCTTAGCCGTACAGTTGCCGCAATAGGTCTTCATAGCCCTGCTTCCCTCGTCAAAGATTGTAGTGGAGTGCGACATACACACCAATGCTTGGCATTCCGCGCACGATGCAACCGCGTGACCCTTGCATACCGAACATCTTGCCATTCGTTCACCCCCAATTTCTCTGCGTCCAACTTGCACGGTCCTGGCTTCAGAACAGGAGTTCCTTTCGAAGCATAGGGCAGACGCAGGCTGGCCGCAAAATCTTCTGACCCTTGACTGGTTAATAAATAGGACGCTCAGATTGGGAGCTTGACCTCTCCAGGAAAGACAGGGATCCCTTCTGCATCCAGCCTCCTGGAAGCCTCTTCCGCCTCCTCTGCGGGAAGCCAGGCACTCATCGCCTTCGAATTTCCTCCGGCGTCGCAAATCACTAGGGCGGCTGTAGAATTCTTCCCCGGGACAACCTTGTTCATCATCTCCTCTCCGACCGGGGTCCAACCTGGGGCACCGAGCTTCAGGATGAGCATCGGATAGGATGGGCCGGCGACCTTCTGCAGCGCCGTCAGCGCCCGATTGACCCTCCTTTTCCCCTCTTGGACCGCGGCGAAGTAATCCACATCCTAGCCCCCTAGGCACAGTAGAGTGAAGACACCCAGGAGGGACAGGACCACCCCGATTATCTGATTCGGCTCGAGCCTCTCTTTCAGTATGACGAGCCCATAGCCAGCGGCCACGGCTCCTCCCATGCCAGATATCGCAGTTACAATCGGGAGGGACCCCCCAGGGGCAGAGATGCCATACGTCAAGGAAAGGAAACCTACAGCCTCCAGGACGCCCATGGCGATAATCCCTCTTGAGAAGACCCCCTTGGTGGGCCTGGCGTTCTGCTTGAGGGCTGGGGCCAGCGCGAAACCCATCGCTATACCCACTATCCGGAGAATCATGACCGGGACTATCAGGCTCACCAACGGAGCAGCGTAACCGACCCCCACATAGACGAAGCCGAAGAACAGAGAAGCAGCGGCGGCGGGAATGAACCCTGCGGTAAGCCCTGTGGAACCCTTGCCAGCGGTGTATCGCTTTATCTCGGAGAATCGCGTCGAGGTAAGGACCACGCCGATGATGATCCCTGCGATAGCGAGGATTTCTATGGACCGCAGAACCGTGCCCAAGAGGAAGATAGAGAGGACTGTTGTGATAGCTGGATAGGTATAGGCGACAGGCGCGACGACGGAGACGACCCCTTTGTGGAAGGCGCGGTAGAGGAAGCTGAAGGCTACAAAGTTCAAGATTCCTGCGACCACGAGGACGGCCAGGGGACCAGACGGAGCCCTGAGTCCAGGGCTGATGACCGGAGTGAGGGCGACGAGAACCACGAAAGTCACTATCATTGAGTATACGAGAGTCTTGTAGTAACCCACTCTTTCAGACTGGCTCCTAGACAGGTAGTCACCAGTCCCCCAGCACAGGGCGGTTACTAGGCCGGTGACGACCGCGAGATTCGGCAAGAGATGCAGACGAGCCCCGACGGCCCGGCTTTAAGAAGCGCTCGCGGTGTGGTGCCCTCCGTTGAAGATAGACGCAGAAGCGGCGTTAGGCGAACCCGGGGAGGCGGGCGAGCTCTCGAAGAAAGCTGAGGAGTACGGCTTCGACGCCTTCTGGGTTAACGAGACGAAGCACGACCCGTTCGTGCAGCTAGCCCTGGCGGCAGTTGCCACGAAGCGCATAGGGCTGGGCACTTCGATAGCCCTGGCATTCACCAGGAGCCCCACGACGATGGCATATACCTCCTGGGACATCCAGGGCGTTTCTGGAGGCAGGTTCATGCTGGGTCTGGGGAGCCAAGTCAAGGGCCATATCGAACGGAGGTTCGGGATGAACTGGGACCCGCCCGCTCCGAAGATGAAGGAGTATGTCTCAGCTCTGAGGTCTATATGGAAGAGTTGGCAGGACGGGTCTAAGTTGAACTTTAGGGGACGGTTCTACACGCTTGACCTCATGACCCCCTTCTTCACTCCAGGCCCAATAGGGCACCCCGCAATTCCGATTCTAGTTGCCGGGGTCAATGAGATGATGTGCAGGGTAGCAGGGAGCGTTGCAGACGGTCTCCACGTCCACCCTCTCCACACGCTCGGGTACCTCCGTGGGGTCATCGAGCCTGCGCTGTCAGCGGGTGCGGCGAAGTCTGGGAGGAAAAGGACAGAGGTGCAGGTGGCCGCGTCGGTGTTTGCTGCCGTAGGAGACAATGAACAGGAGATTTCTGCGGTCAGGGAAGCGTACAGGGAGCAGATAGCATTCTACGCCTCGACGCGGACCTACAGGAAAGTGATGGAGTTTCATCATTGGGGGGACGTGGCAGAACGGCTGCATGGCCTCTCCGTAAGAGGGGAATGGCGCAGGATGGCGTCCGAGGTGGATGATGCGATGCTGGAAGAGTTCGTGGTAGAGGGGACTTGGAGAGAGGTCGGCGGGGAGATCAAAAGCAAATACCACGGACTCCTGGACAGGGTGAGAGTCTACCTACCTTTCGACGGTAGCTCCAAGTGGAAGGATATGGTGCAAGGGTTCAGAGCCTGACGCTGACTTCCACGGCATCTCCTTCGTCTGTTCCCCAGTTCGATGGAGCCTCCCTGTAGGAGCTCGCGTACGTTCCCGAATTGCGCACGTAGTCAAGATAAGTTTTGACCGCGGAGGAGAAGGACTTCACGTTGTCCGCCGCCACCACGCTCCCCGCATGGAGGAGCTTCTCGACCGACCTCAGATATTCCAAGTAGTCGTCCTTCACCGCATCGAGAAAGACCATGTCGAAACCCGTGGTGAGCGTCGGAAGTATGGACCGCGCGTCCCCCACGATTACTTCAATCAGCTCGGAAAGCCCTGCCCTCTCGAAGTTTACTATGGCCGTTCGTGCCATATCCCCGCTGATCTCGATGCAGGTGAGCCGCTGGCCTGCTTTCAGGTGCCTTGCCATCCTTATAGCGCTGTAGCCGACATTTGTCCCCACTTCGAGTATGGAAGACGGTTTCTGACTCTCCACCACTTCATCCAATATGACGCCTCTCTTAGGGCCGATGATGGGCCATCCTTTGCTTGGCGCGACAGCCTCTATGGACTCGAGCACCTCCTCTGGCTTCATGGAACGATACCTGCGCTGACATGGTGTAAACCTGTCGGAGCTTGTCCCGGGACAAGCTTTTTAGCGGCGACGGTGCTATTTTCATAACATATGTCATCAGAAGAGGTGGACGTGAGGGAGGTTCAGAAACAGGTCTCTAAGATTGTGGATCCAGAAATCGGGATGCCAATTGTGGAGATGAACCTCATCGACAAGCTAGACGTCAAAGACGGGAACGTAGATGTCGAGTACCATGCAACCACGCAGTTCTGTCCTCCTGTGTTCGCGTTGAAGATATCCCAAGACCTGAAGGACAATCTCGCCCAGGTCAAGGGGGTGAAGTCTGTGAAAGTGATTGTAACCGGGCATTACTTCGCGGATGCCATCAACCGACAGGTGAACAAACAGCAATCAGGCCCTCAGGCCGCTCCTGCCGAACAGGCGACCAAGCAATAGTCATAGAAGCGTGAGAGCCGCCGAGAGGGCACCAAGCCTGGCCGTGGTCTCATCGGCCGCACCACAAAGGATGACCACATCCCCGTCCTTTGGCGACAGCTCTGACCGGAGGATTCGCCATACAGACCCTGGAAAATCTCTCTCGCAGTCGGGCGAGTTTCCGGGGATTGCAAACTTCCCGTTCTTGACCACATATGTGGCGGCCCCGGTGGCTCCCGCCTTGATCGCGGAGTCGCGCTGGTCTAGACCGTTGGCGGCGACATCGGTCGTAGGCCGCGCCAGGACAGCGACCTTGGACCTGCCGAGCTCGACTTGGGAGTCTAGGACTGGCGCCATGGTTGGGATGCTCCTCAGGATAGAAGCGTGCAGCCGTCTGCCCGAAGGCGTGAGATGACATCCCAGGGTGTCTGTCTCCACATAACCTGCGCGGGTGAACTTTCTCAGGATTGTCCGCATCGACCCCTCGCCCAGGTTCAAGCTCCTTGCTAGCGCCTGTCTTCCGATCTCCCTGGAAGTCCCGATGGTCAGGAACGCTAGCAGGACGTGCTCCCTGCTGAACCCTGGCGAAGGCCCCTGGCCTCTCCTTTCTCCGAGTTCGAGGAGGGTCGAAACGGCTACCATCGTACGACACTCTACCTTTGGTTCTCTATAACCAGTTCTTCGTTCTCTGGTTTCGAGGACCCCGAAGCGCTTAAATCCCCCTGGTTGGATAATCCATCCAGCCATGGAGCATAGAGACACCGCAGCTGTTGCAGTGTTCACAGCGCTGGTGATCAGCTCCAATTTCGCCCTCTATCCTCTCGCCAACGTCAAGCTCCTGGACATGGTTGTCTTTGTCGCCGCGTTCGTCTTCGGTCCTAAGGTCGGAGTCGCCGTGGCAGTCCTCTCCGAGACATCCTGGGGTTTCATCAGCCCGGCGGGAAGTGCCGGGGCGATCCTGCCATTCCTCGTCGCTGGTGAGCTGTTGTTCGTGCTGGCTGGATACATCGCCTCGAGGTTGGGCAACCCAGGTAGCGTTGCGGCGGTTTCGACCAGGAATCTGTTCTTTGGTGGACTCATGGCGATTTGTGCGTTCTGCTGGGATTTCGAGACCAACATAGCCACGGGGCTCTTGGCGGGCGCTCACACTATTCCTACTATGCTCGCTTATGAGATTCCCGGAATCCCCTTCATGATTTTGCACGAGGTGAGCGATTTCATGTTCGGTACACTAGTCGCCCCGCCAGTCATTGTGTACGCCTGGCGCACCCTGGCCCGGAACACCGACGCAATCGGGACAGCACGGCGAGGTCAGACTCCAGGTATTGGGGGCGCGTGAGAGCGAATGTCTAAGGGCACAGCCTCGCCTGCGGTGGTAGTCTTTGTCGCCATCCTGCTCATGACGTCCAGCGTTGGCGCATACTACTACTATCAGGACCAGCAGCAAATCCAGGTCAACAGGACCTACACGAGCGAATTGAGTGCGGCCTTAGCCAGCTACAGGACGCTTTCAGGTAACTTTCACTCCAGCATGCAGGACTACAACACGACTCTCTCTTTGTTGGCGGCTGCAGTTGCAGATCTTAACACGAGCACACCGGCATACCAGAACGCCAGCCGCGCTCTCGCGACCCTCTGGAATGCGTATCAAGTGCTTTCCCGCGAAGGTGGTAACGGTGTCCCCACTTACGAGGTGAACATGCTCGTGGACTATGGGAACGGCACCAGGGTCTGGTACAATGACACCAGGGCGCAGCCTGGATGGAATGGCTACTTGGTCACCTTAGTGCTGTTGAACGGGGACGTTCAGGCGACCTGGTATCCTCAGTACGGAGAACATTATGTGACAGGGATAGGGGGAGTATCTAACACCCAGGACAAGTTCTGGTTTCTCATCACCGCCAACCAGACAGGTTCTTGGCAGGTGGCCCAGTATGGCGCAGATCAGATTCACGTAGTCAATGGAACGACCTTCGCCTGGATCTACTGCCCGGAGAACGCAGCCTATGGTCCTTCCTGCCCTCTGCCGTAGTCACCCTGGGAGAATGTCAGCGAAGTAGAACCCTTCTCTGAGTACGACTCCCCCTTTCCTGATCGGAACCTCTTTTTCGAACATCGGCCCATCGTACACGAAGGTGTGAAACTCTCCGTTCTCTCCGCATGGGTCCACGGAGGGTGGAAGGTCAGAAAGGAACGACTCGTCGAACTCTCTGCCGCAGTAACTCCTGTCGAGCGCCTTTGGATCTACGGTGCACACGACCGCCTTGAACCCGTCCTTGACGAACTGGGCGGCCAGCCTCTTCGTGTCCTTCATCCACAGGGGGAAAACTCCTTCCATTGCCACCTTTGAAAGCTCGTCTTCCCGGAAGCGGCGTATATCTTCGAGGAATAGGTCGCCGAAGACAACGCGGCGCAGGCCACGAGCGCGGTGCCTGAGCAGGGCCTCGTGCATCGCAGAAGAATACTTGACGTTGGAAGCCCCTTTCCCAATCCAGACTTCGTCGAGCGGAAGCCGCAAACTCCTAGCTTGCATATTCAGTAGGACCCTTCGCACCCCGTGCATGCTGACCCTATCGAAGTCTCTTGTCAGAGTTGTCAGGAGCAATGCGACCTCCAAGTCCGCAGACCTCGACGCCTCCTGCAAAGCCAGCGAACTGTCCTTTCCTCCGCTCCATGAGAGAATCGCCTTGGCTCGGAGCACATTAATCCCTCTGGCGCGCTTGATGCTTAAACCTGCCAATTGGCCGCAGCGACTAGTCTGCGGGCGAGCCGTCGGCCAAGAGGGCCACCTAGGCAGAAAGCCATGCCGCTAGCAGCGTATGAACCCAGTGACTTCAGCCGATGGAAAACAGCGAGGGTGGTCCCCTGAACCTGGTTCCCTTCGGGCCGTCGAGTCTTATGTGTCTTCGCCTGTTCATGCCTGCCATTCCGCCCCGATTGCCAGTTGAACGGAGGAATCAATGATTGCTGACCAACGGCTCAACTGACAACGACAGGTTCGATTGCTTAAGTGAGACCAGAGTACTGGAACCTCGATGGAGCTCTCGCAGGAGCAGATGCAGGCATACGTGGTCACGCTCATCTTTGACTCCAAACCCGAGGAGGCCATAAGGATCCTTTCGAAGTGGTACAAGGTCTCAGAACCTAGGCTAGGGGTTGGGGTGGTCGAAGGGAAGACCAAAGGCGTAGCCGCCGTCTATTCGCAGAGACGAAAGGAGATACTCGCTGCGCGTCGTGAGTTCCTCTTCAATCCTTTCGTGATGATCCACGAGTTCTATCACCACCTGAGGTCCGTGAGCGGGAAGCACCGTGGAACCGAGAAGCAGGCAGACAAATTCGCGCTCGAATTCATAGCGACGTATCAACGGACCGTTCTGAAGGAGAACTAGAGCCCGACCACTGTCCAGATAGCCTCGTCATCTGCCAGTTCGGTGTAGCCGCATAGGCTGCACCGGGCACCTCTGATGGTGACCTTTTCATCGCCCCCCACTTTGCGTTCATACTCCATCATCTGCCCGGCACGGCACCTCTCGCAGAGCAATCGTCTGGGGGCCTACCCCGAGCGCGTATTAAGGACGGCCAGGAAGAGGGCAACCATGGCAGGGGCCGGCGGGCAAGTGGCGCCTCCAAGGCGGATAGGGTTCAGCTCTTCCAGCAGGGGGGTCGGGGACTGCGTATTCTGCCAGATTGTGTCAAGGAAGGCCCCCTCGAACGTAATATACGAAGACGAGAAGTATCTCGCATTCTTGGATATCTTTCCCTTCTCGAGAGGCCACACCTTGGTCTGCCCGAAGGAGCACGGAGAGACCATTTGGGACATGAAAGAGGGGGACATCGCGGGCCTCTTTCGGGTCGCATCCAGGGTGTCAAGGGCTGTAGTGTCAGCGGTGGGGGCCGACGGGTTCAGATTCGTCCAGAATAACGGCGAGGCCGCCAATCAGGTGGTTGCCCACGTTCATGTGCACGTCATACCGGTGAAGATGGAGGACAAAGGCAGATTCGGGGACAGGAAGAGGCTCGCCCAGCCTGAGATGGACGAGACCGCCAGGATCATCAGGGCAGAGATGAAGCAGGCCTAGGACACGAAGACAGATAGAGTGGTCATGGCCGTGTCGGTGCTTGGGCCCGTGACCAGATAGATGGTGTAGACCCCCGGTCCGTCTTCCTTGACGAATTGGTCTAGGGAGAAGGAGATGTAAAGAGCGCTTGAGTTGAATACCCATCGGCCTGCGCATTCGGTGATTCCCGTCGTGAACTGGCCGCAGCCCCCGAACAGCCCCGTCTGTGGGAGAACACCGCCCGACACAGTACCCGGTCCGTATTCGTGGGGTCCGCTCTCGAGTTGGGCCCTTGTCTCCGGCGCGGGCGTAGTATCGAAAGCCACGTAGATTGCGGTCGGGGTCGGGGTACCCGAAATCGGAGTGCCCCGCATCGTAACTTGATACGGACTCGGCGAAGATGCGGCGGTCACCGTTAAGTTCAGGCCGAGGTACTCATTCTGGAACTCCTCGTCTAAGAAGACGTAGGTGCTGTTGTAAGCAACGCCGATGGATACGAAGTTGTGGAGTGGGTTGAGTATGTTGTACCTGTGGCCATTGTTGCAGCAGACCACGTCGTCATAGACCATCAGGTGTTCCAGATTCTTAATCGCGCTTTCTACGGCTACCGTACGCCCAAAAAGACCTGCCGAATACTCCGAGTATGCTACGTTCTCGAAATCAGCCCCGCGCCCACCGAGGAGGGTGTACCTCATGTACGGTTTGTACCCCTGGGTGTCGAAGTGACTGAAGTAGGAATAGTAGAGCATTGAGTCGGCGTGCTGCTGGGCAGCGCGGTTGAAGCCAAGCGCGACCGGCCCTGTGCCGTTAGCCGCCCTGTCGGCGTTAATCTGGGCGAGTGTGTATTCCGCCAAGGTGCAGTAGTCAGGAGGATATGCGACGGCGGCGGATCCATTCACTATGTCTGGGTTGCTCAGTGGCAGGATTGTGACAGCGCTTGAACAGCTTCCGGTGCTTGTTCCGACTGAAATGCTCGAGGCTGAGTTTCCTCCCGGTAGCAGACTGGCAAGGGCCGAGTAATCACGTACGAGAGTGGCAGACAGTGAGGGGTCGACTACCACGGACGCAGCCACCAGAATCAGCACCACTATGATTAGCCCTCCCGTCCTTCTTCTTCGGCTGGGTGGCGTCGATGAAGGCGGCCCGTCCGTTGAAAGTGAGCGAGTTCGCGCACCGACGAATTTCAAGCCAAGGTCTGACTCGACCTTCCCGATATTAAGCGAATCGAGGTGGCGGGCCAGTCAAGGTCATTGCATTAAATGATAGTGCAGTGGCCGCGGAGAATCCACAGCCTAAGCAGTGAGACCTTCGCTCTCATCCTGGCTGAAGACCCCGACTGGTATCTCCGGGAAGCTGTCCTTCATCCTTTGCTCTGCGACAGCCGCAGCCTCTTCGAGGACCCTCTGTGCGTCCTCGTTGGCGGCGTCGAAGTTCAAGAAGATTCCTCCGGATGTGCTGGCGTCCACGAGGACGCTGCTGAGGAGGCCAGATATCTCGCTGATTTCCCTGTCGGCGTCTGGAAGCGCGCTGCTCAGGCCCTCCTTCATGTTCTTGATGACCGAGACCGCAGGGGCCAGCGTGTTGGCTATCTCACCAAGGTCGGTGATGGTCCCTAGTCTAAGCGAAATCTGCTCCATGGCCAGCTGTGCCTGGGTCACCATCTTTCCCATCTTGCGCACTTCGGAGAGCTCGTTGGCGTAAACCGCTGCATGCTGCATGTCGTGCTTCGCGAGAGAGGATACCACGTTCTTGAAGATGGTCGAGTCGCGCTGCTTGATTCTGTTGACTGTGCTATCAAGCTGAGAGATGAGCAGCCTGATTTGCCTGTTTGCCTGCTCAATCTGGGATTTCAGCGGCGTCGGGGGCCTGACCGTTCCCCTTAGCCTGTCCACCAAGCCAGGGCCCTGGTCTTTCCTCTGCCACTTGGACGAGAAACTCATTTCTGGGTTTGAAGCGTCCCCGAGGTCGAATATACCTCGGGCTCTAAACCGCGTGCCATTTTGAAGAAATATAGTTGACAGGTGCTATGCAAGAGAGGGAGCGTCAGCCCGACCAATCCTGAAATATGAAAACCCTGGAGGCAGAAGGTGATGAGATTGGAACATGGGTTCGCGTTCCTTTCGGCTGAGGAGATGGCCGAAGCCGACAGGATGGCGATTGAGTCGTGTGGCATCGATGTGCTCTCCCTGATGGAAAACGCTGGCCTCAGGACTGCCGAGGTCGCCAGAGAGATGTTAGGCGGTGAGGTCCTAGGAAAGGTGGTGTGCTGCCTAGTCGGCCGGGGAAACAATGGAGGTGACGGCCTTGTCGCTGCGAGGCACCTGTACGACTGGGGCGCCAGCGTGCGGGTGATGCTCGGGGGATCGAGGAAAGGAGTCCGCGACGTCCCGGCTAGGCAGCTCGCCGCCGCCGAGAAGATTGGGATTGAAACCGCGGGACCCGAAGGAGACATCGGGGAGGCCGACCTCTTGGTTGATGCGCTGCTGGGCTATGGGTCAAGAGGAGACCCCAGGGAACCTGTGGCGACCCTCATAACCAAGGCGACCAAGTCTGCAGCCAGGACGCTCGCTGTGGACATACCCTCAGGGTTGGACGCCACGTCAGGAGAACCGGGTCACCCGTGCATCGACGCGGACTTGACGTTGACCTTTGGGCTTCCAAAGGTCGGGTTCCTTAACCCCAAAGCCAGAACTCTTCTCGGAGACCTCTACCTGGCTGACATCTCACTCCCACCCAATGTCTACACGCACTTCTCACAGGCGAGCAGCCTTTTCAGAGTGAGGCCCGTTGTCAGGGTCTGGTGATGGCGCCAACACTTTTGAGTCGGCCCTACGCCTGAGACGAGTCATGACGGCCCAGCGGGACGAGATGAAGTGCCCGAAGTGTGGACGCTTTGACCTGAAGGAGACGGGTCAAGGCGTTTCCTGCCGGGTGTGCGGCTATACCCTCTCGCCAGGAGAGAACGACAGGTTCAGACTGTATAAGATCCTCAAGGAAGAGGAGAAACGACCCAAACGCCCAGGCGCCTCCTGAAGATGACAGCCGAAGGCCGCAATAGCCGTTTAAGCCCCTCTTCCAAACGTCGGCAGGTTGGCAGTAAGAGCTAGCCCGATATCGAAGACCGCCGCGATTCTGATAATAGTCATTGGTCTATTCGTCTTGCTCACTGGACTCATCGCCAGAGTTATGACAAACGAAGTCGAAGGGGCCGTCTTCGTCGTCCTCGGGGTCGCGCTCTATGGTTTCCTCCGAAGGTTCACCAGGAAACTGAGTCGGGAGGTCCGAGGCACCCCAGCTAGTTCGCAGGCGGCTGGACGGTAGTGAATCTGTGCCTGAGGTTCCGCTCCCACAGCCTGGTGCCAAGGAATCCACCAGGGTTCCGTTCACGGCCTCTACGACCAGGATGGGCAGGTATATTTCCAGAAAAGGCGCCGAAAAGCCGAAGTCGATGAAAGCATAGGTCACAACCACTCCAACTATGATGGTGCTCGCGGTCAACACGACCACGAGCCTCTTTGGATGGACTTTGAGCCTGTGTGTGTCGCGCCACCGGGACTGAGAAGAACGAAACTGAGTGAAAGGAGCATAGCTTCGAAGATTATCAACGAGTCACCAATCTCGAACGGAAGTGCGCCATAGACGACGCCTATCATTACGCCGAAAAGCGTGGCGGTGATCAGCTTCTTGGAATCTGTTAAGCCTGTTGGTCGAAAGACTCCAACGAATGTTATTTAACAGCTGTTATAACTTCCCAGGTCTTCAGGAATAGATATCACAATGGCGGTTCAACGAAGTGCGATGGTGAAGGTCTTCAGTGAAGTTCTCGGGACGGCGGTACCAGTTCCCGATCCCCCTGAAAGAATCGTGAGCTTTAGTCCCGCGGCCACCGAGACGCTCTTCCAACTCGGGCTCGGCGAGAAGGTCGTCGGCGTCACTGCGTTCTGCGCTCGCCCGGCGGAGGCGCAGTCGAAACGAAAGCTTGGGAGTTACAACACGGTAAGAGAAGAGATCCTCGATGAACTCAACCCGGATCTGATTCTTGCCGTAACAGGATACCAGCGCGAATTCGCAGTTAGGCTGTCGAAGAAGTATCCAGTGTATCCTCTCGAGTTGCCTCTGTCGGTGGCGGGCATCATAGACTTCGTCGTAAAGGTCGGCCTGGTGACAGGTGCAGCCGGAAAGGGCCGGGAGTTGGGGGCGGCTCTCCTCAGGTCCCTTGGGAGACTGCCGCGGGTTTCGAAGCTGGATTCCTACGTTGAGATTAACTTAGGGGGCCCCGTGAGCTTCGGCGCCTACAGTTACATCACTGATGCGTTCAGACTCCTCGGCAGCTCGCATCTGTACGAAGACGAGCCTCGTGAGTGGCTAGTCCCAGACCTGAAGGCAGTATCATTAAGGAACCCTGACGCCGTTTTCTATGAGCCCAAAATGTACTCCAAGTTCGAAGGCGGTGACCTCGCGACCCTGCTACGCTCAAGAGGCTGGACAGGGCTGAAGGCTGTGGCTCTTGGAAATGTGTTCGTGACCCCTGGCCCGCTGGACTTTCTTGCACATCACGGGCCGTCGTTCATCACGCAGGCGCTCCCATGGCTGGCGGAGCAACTTGCAGCGGCGAGCGAGAGGGTTTGACTGCGAGCCATGAACCGGCATGGCCAAGCAGGAAGCAGGTAACGGCGGTCGGCCCAGGAGAATCTCTGGCGCTCATGCCCGCGGGTTCATAGCGGCAGAACTCTTCTCGTCCCCGTCCTACGTCTCTACGCTCCTACTCGACGGGAACCTGTGCACTCGATAGGATTCAGAAACGGGGCGCTCCGGAGGAGCGGAAACGGGCTCAGCTCTTGGTCCAATCGTCGAGTCTAGAGGGGTCCGAAGATGAGCGTTGAATACCTGCGACCCTGACCCCTATCAGGCGCACCGGCTTTCCCTTCGACTCGAACTCGTCCAGAAGCCTGTCGACGCTCTCGAGCAGGGGGCCTTCGCTGTCGGTGCGGCTCACGAGAGTCCGCTCCCGGGTGTGGGTCTCGAACCCGCGGAACCTGATTTTTATGCCAGCCACCTTGTAAGCATAGCCAGCCGACTTCACCCTCCGCATTAGTTCGGCGACCCCGTCGGCTGCTTCTCGCCTGACTGTCCCGAAGTCGCTAGTATCGTCCTTGAAAGTTCGTTCTACGCTGAGCGACTTCGGGAGTTCCTGCTGCTTCACTTCTATGGCTTCTTCGCCATGGACGACCCCCCAGAGCCAGACCCCGTTCTTTCCGAACCATGCGAGTAGTTGCCTGCCCTCTAATTGCTGGAGTTGTGAGATGGTCGCGATGCCCTTCTCACGGAGGAACTCGCGTGTCTTCGGGCCGATACCTGGGACGACACCCACGGGGAGGGGGGCGAGGAACCCGCGTACGTCGCCGAACGGCACAACGGTCATGCCGTCGGGCTTGTTCCTGTCGGAAGCGATTTTCGCCGAAGACTTGTTCGGCGCGACCCCGATAGAGCAGGTGAGGCCGTGCTTCTCTCTTATGGTCCTCTTAATCTCCATGGCCAAGTCTGCTCCGGAATGCTCGTCTCCCGCTCTGCTAGTGACGTCGAGGTAGGCCTCGTCTATGCTCCCCTGCTCGAACCTGTCAGCAAAATTCCTCAGTGTAGCCATTACTTCTTCCGAAACACGTTCATAGAGACCCCAGTTCGGTTGAATGTACTGCGCCTGGGGGCAGAGCCTGTAGGCCTGTGTGATTGGCATTCCTGAACGAAGGCCGAACTTCCGGGCGGCGTAGGAGCATGCGACGACGACACCTCTGCCCATCCCTCCTTCCGGGTCTGCGCCTACGACCACCGGAAGCCCCTTCAGTTCGGGGCGCTCTCTAATCTCAGCGGAGACGTAGAACGCGTCCAGGTCGACGTGGAGGACGGACCGGCGCTGTGGGTGCATCTGTCAGCTACTGCCCGAACAGCGTCTGCTGCCCAGTCCCCTGGGCATTCCAGTCGAGTTCCATCATGCCGAGGAGCCTCCGGAATTCGTTGGCGGATTCAGGGCTGAAACCCGCGAAGTGATTGTTGAAGAAGACATAACCAGATTCGAACTTGCTGGCGTTCTCCTTGACAGAGGTTGCCCACCGGTCCATGTCCTCAGACCTGTCTTTCTGCACCCCTGTGAACTCTGTGATCTCTCTGTCGCCCACCATCCTGAGATAGACGAAATCTGCAGTCGCCTCTGGGGGGCTCTCGACATACTGGTTCAAGGCCCATATCATGGAGACGTTATTCTTTCTCAGGAGTGAGTAGACTTCAGGCGTGAACCAAGATCGGTGGCGGAACTCTATGGCGTGCTTGAACTCTGGGCTGAGCGTGGAGAGGAACTCTTTCAATATGTCCTGGTGGGTGCTCAGTTTGACGGACGGCGGGAGCTGTATCGCTATCGGACCGAGTTTCTCCTTCAGCTTGCTCATCACACTGTAGAAATACATGAGAGTGGACTCTGAGTCCTCCAGCTTCTTCTCGTGAGTGATTTTCTTGGGGAGCTTGGGTGAGAAGACGAAGCCGACGGGGGTATTGCTCCGCCACTTGCTCACCATGAACTGGCTGGGAATCCTGTAGAAGCTGGAGTCGACCTCCACGCAGTTGAATACCTTGGAGTAGAATGAAAGATAGTCCTCTGACGCCAGCCACTTAGGGTAGAATACCCCGTCCCAGTCCTTGTAGGACCATCCGCTGCACCCAATCCTGACCTTATCGAGATTCGTGTTAGGAGACCTTTGCAAAGGATGGCGGACGTTCGCCATATTTATTTAGATGGAAGGGAGGTCGAGACGTAGGTCCTTGACACAAGGCAGTCCAGACATCAGACAGCAGGTGGATGCCAATAGGGGGATCGCGAAAAAGCTTGAGCTTCTCATACCAGGTCTTAGGGGATACAGGAGCAAGGAGGACATTAGGGTCTCCGACGAACTCTTGAGGAATCAGGTGGCGGACAGGCTTGACAAGGTTAGGGACAACCTGCAGCAGTTGAGGAAGCAGGTGGCGTCCAGCGGCGACTTTACGAACCTGACGAGCGTCGGATCGGTCATTTCTCAGGTGCAGGCCCTCAGCGGAGAGGTGCGGCACGCAGGACAGGGATATGCGGGCTGGGCCGCCCCGATTCAAGTCACGGACGACAAGTTGAACAAGTTGTATGATTATGACTACTCGTTCGTCAGTGCGGTCTTCCAGCTGGACGATGCTACGTCGTCTGGGAGACTGGTGTATGACAGCGCTGCTCCGAGCTCAATTCAAGCGGCGATTGGCGGGTTCGTTCGAGACGTGGCTGATATCAAGCAGAAGTGGTCACAGAGGATAGAAGCGATAGAGGGCATAGCCCTCGGTCAGTGAGAGCGGTGGTCTTCGGCAAGAAAAACGATGGGGTCCCCGCGGCAGGTGGAAGCGTATTCGGTTCGACGACGTTCGCCTGGGACGACAAGGACAAGCAACCCGCACCGGGGGTCTACAACGTGCTCTGGAAAGCGCCCCGTCAGATACGGCTCAACGACAACGTTGTCGTGAGGGAGGACGAGATAGCGGTTTTCTACCGCGACGGAAAGGCGCTGACTTACTTCGATCAACCCAACAGGTATGCGCTGACTGACTTCAACGCGCCGGTGGTGGGTAAACTCCTGAAGTTCTTTACGGGGGTAACACAGTGGGCCGAGGTCTACTACGTCCCCAAGCGGTATCTGGATGGGAAGTTCGGGAGCACGCAGCCCTACCAGTTCACTGACCCGACCTTCGGAATAATCAACCTGCGGGTTTTCGGTGAGTACAGGTGGAGGATTTCTTCCCCTGAGCTTTTCATCAACCAGTTCGTCGGAACCTTCGGCGCGGACACCTCCGATGACGTGGAAGGGAGGGTGAAGGAGCAGATTGTCATCCTAGTCTACAGCGCGCTGGGGAAGATGAAGCAGCAGGGTTTGAAGGTCACTGACCTGGCTGCCAACCTCATGAACATTGAGCAGGTGGTGCTCGCCTCTGGTCCCGACAACCTCGGCCAGTTTGGCATGGAGATCAACAAGATATCCGGATTGACGATAAGCCTCCCCGATGACGTCCAGAAAGCCATCGACACAAGGTCGGAGATGCAGGTGCTCGGCGTCAACTATATGCAGTACCAGACTGGGAAGGCCGTCGACGATGCGGCAAGGAATCCCTCAGGAGGAGCGGGCGTGACAGCTGGGCTCGGGGCCGGTCTGGGCGTCGGCTACGCCATCGGAGGGCAGATGGCCCAGGGGATGGGCCAGAACATCCAGTCGAGGAGCTGTCCCAATTGCGGATCTTTGGTCCCGATGACTTCGAAGTTTTGTCCTAACTGTGGGGCCACCATGGCTGCACCTCAAGGTTCGTCTGCGCCTGCAGGGGCAGCGAAGTTTTGTCCTAACTGTGGGAGTTCGATAACCGTAGGTTCGAAGTTTTGCAACAACTGCGGGACCAAGCTCTAGGTGATTCTTGACGTTCTGCCAAAAGTGCGGAGCCCAGCTGCCTGACGACGCCGAGTTCTGTTACAAATGCGGTGCGAAGGTCGGCCAGTCTTCCCAGGCGACACCCCAGGCAGCCACCGTACGACAAGAGGTCATCGCCCCAACCGGTGCTACCACACTGAAGTGCCCTAGTTGCGGCGCCCCCATAGCGCCCAAGTTCGGCGAGATGTTCATCACCTGCGAGTATTGCGGTAGCAGCATCTCACTCGGGAACGAAGGATGGAAGAGCATTGACAAGCACACCATGCTCCCGGTCAAGATTTCTCAGCAGGACGACGTGATGAAGGAGATTCATGGGCTGATGGACAGGGGACTGCTTCATCGCCATCTTCAGGAGTCCTCCACGTTGGAAGAAGTCAACCTTGCGATGGTACCATATTGGCTGCTGCCTGTCTCTGCGAGGACCTCCCTGGTGGCGGTCGATATGGCTGCCGAGGCGGGCCAGATAGCAACCACCGCTGCCCTGGCCGGGATAATGGGGGGCGCCCTGGGCGGCGGGAGGAATAACGGGTTCGGAGGAGGAGGCTTGTTCACCGGGATGATGTTCGGGACGGTGATGGGGGGAGGAGGGTTCGTGGGCGGCGGCCAGGGGAACAGGAAGGCATACCAGTTGGACAACGACTACAATTTCCCTATAGTCGGCTTGAAGGCCCTCACTGACTACCAGCCCAAGGACTACCAGTTCAACCTGGCTGACAGGGTGGTGTTTGACGCGGCCAAGGTGAAAGGGATCAAGGTCCTCAACGGGGATGTAGGCGAGGAGGTTGCTAAGACCCAGGCCAAGACGCTGGTGGACCAGCTGCAGTCGCAAAAGGCGCATGCTGCACACCACATGATTCAGAAGCTCACCACAGAATCGGACGTCGGCGATGCCGAGCTGCTTCATGCCCCTGTCTGGTTCGTGCGATACCAGCACAAGAATGGGAAGATTGTGTTGGTAATTGACGCGAACTCTGGCGGCGTTATCAACAGCATCGGGCTTTAGAGCCCCGCCTAATCCAGAAATACGCGGGGAACCGCCGGGCGGCCATGTCTTCAAGCAAGCAGGGGGTCCCCGTCGTCATCCCGAGTGATGTCTGGCAACCTTTGATGGAGATAAGGTCCCAGCTGGACTCAGAGTGTCCTGGGGCTCCTACGCCCATTGAAGAGCTCCTCCGCGAGATAGTGAGGCACTACGAGCGCTGCGACATTGCAGCGAATGAGGCTGAGGAGTTCTGCAAGCGGGCCCAAGCATGGAAGGGGAGCAAATAGCACCTGCGGAGCCTAGATGTGGCCGGGAGCAACCTCCAGAGTAATTCCCTGTATGCCTATGGCATCCAGGTGACTCTTGGAGGGCTCTCTCCCGGTTTTCGCAGTTTAAGGCTACGGCGTTGGTTGGAGAGGCATGGGCTGGGCGCTCCGTCCGAAGAATGCCCGCACGTTAGGCCGGAACATATACCATAGTATGAACCCGTCGATGACGAGCCCCACGAGGCTTGGAATCGAACCCAAAGCGAGCCCCACGAGGCTGGCCAAGACTCCGAGACCAGAAAGGATGATGGCCAGTATTCTTGCCCATCCCCTTCCGGTCCAAAGGCCCCAGCCCACAAGGAGCCCCAGTAACCCGAATATGACCACCACGCCCCCTGCGGCGACTCCTATCCCTGCTGGTATGGCGAGGCCGAGGGCAGAGAAGAGCGTCCCACTTACGGCAGCCACGGCAAGGCCGAGGAGAAGTATGAGCAAACCACCGAGAATCTCCAAGATTGCCAAGATAGCTATACCCATAGGCCTGGGGGGCCGCATCAAGACAAGACAGGTTCGGGTTCTCAATACATAAGCCTAACCTTCAATCCTGCAAGAGCAGCGTCACTGCTGCGGCTGTTTGAATTCGAAGCCGCACTTAACGCAGACTCTCATGCCAGGTTTGTCTGTGATGACCTGCCTTGCGCCACACTTGGGACATTCGACGGTCATACTCGCATGCTTCACAGACTCTGAGTGCGCCGAACGGACCTTGTTTATGGCATCGCTGTAAGCGTCACGCCTGTAACCCGGCGCCATGTCTATCCCTAGATGGCCCTTAACTAAAGGTTACCCCACTTCTTCCAAAGTAAAGGTGAATCTGGCACCGGCGAACTCTCCGGTGCTCACCCTCTCCCAAGTGACCTTGTATGTCTTAGTGACGTTCGCCCCGATGATGCTTACTTGCTTCGGGACTTCAGAGAAGAGCTTCTCGACCTTGGCGGGGTCCTTGGTGAATATCAGGCTACGCCTGCGCTTCATGAGGTACTTTACCGCCACGTTCTGGTGGGCGTGACCTTCTACTGGTATCTTCTCGGTGCCGGTATCTATTGTGAACCCTCTCTTAGCCATCTCTTGGCGTCTGGGCGGCGGCGCCGATGGTAAATAGTTTCGGGGTCAATGGGGGTGCACAATGAACTCGAATGCAGTCAGTACTGCAGAGTCAGGGCCGTTTGATGCTTGTCACGAGCAGTCTGAACTGAAGCGTCTTCCCCGCCATGGGATGCCTGCCTGTCTTCCCATAGGCTCTTTCCGGAGGGAGTGTAATCTCCTTGGTTTCGTTTACCTGCATGCCGACGAGCGCCTCCTCGAAGCCGCTTATCACCTGGTGCTGGCCGAGCACGACTTGAAGTGGCTTGTAGTCCCGCGCTGGGGTGTATAGTCCTGACTTCATCGCCTCAGCCTTCATACTAGTGTCGAAGACCTTCCCGCCCGGGAATTTCCCGACGTAGTGGACTGACACCGTGTCGCCATTCTGAGCTTTCGTTTCACTCATGGCAAAGGCACTAGCCTGATCGCGGTAATTAAAGAGAAGCCGCCCCTCGCTGTCTTCGTCTGCTCCCGTGCAGGGTCAGGCGAGGTCAGGATTCAGCGCCCAGTTCCGGCTTCAGACCGCGGAGCAGAGGTCAATCCGCACTGTGGGCTTGGCCGCGCTCTGGATTCGGGCTCTTCTTAGGTCGAGGCGGTGCTAAGCATGGAGCTCCACACCCCACTCGACCGAAGAAGGGCCGTCTACCGTCCTGCGTGCCTCCTCCTTCGTGCTTCTCAACCCCTGCCCGCGCTCCTCCACTTTCCCTGGGCGCGGTCGCCTGACCGCACCGGGCTCTGGTGAGCACAAGGCCCTACTCCTGACCCGAGAACAGCCCGGAATATTCCCAGCCTCGCGCGTATAACCGGCGTCGACTCGGGCTGCACCCCAGGCCATCGGCAGGGCCGACAGCGAGAGAGCTGACACTGTCTAGGCGCCCTTCGCTGTTATCCTAGCTTGACTCTTGTTGCTGACAAAGAACGAATATTTTCTTTACCACCGCATCAGTCACGCCGAAATGTTGGGGCCTCCTGATGTAGGCAACCCTCCGTGGCGAAGTCTATGGGCTTGGACGACTGGTGAAACGTGCTTGAGCCCAAGCATGATATCTCGAGGGCTATGCCGCTTCGGTATGAGAGTCGGCGGTCCACAGATAGATGAAGGCCATCATTAGGGCTGGAGCTCGAGCGAGAGCGATTCGCGGTGGTGGAAGTGCCACATTCCCTTTCCAGGCGCAGAATCTCATGGGCAGATTCGAAGCAAAAAATCGTTCGGCGGTGTGGTTCAGCCCAGCATCTGCCATGGGGGCATAGTCAGGAAGATACTCGCAATCCCGCAGGGTGGGCTCTGCCTGGCCGACGTGGGAATCAGACGTAGCCGGGACGTCTGGGTCTTGGCGGGCTCACGACAATGGCGAAAATTCCAGTGATGCCGGAGGCGGCAGCCGCTACTGACGATTCCTAAGATTGGGAATCGAAGTAAGCGATTAATAGTAGCAGGCCGTTCAATACGATACTCGTCCGGCCTGGAAAAGGATGGATTCGCGGAAAGGAAGAGGTGCCGGGGAAAGCCTTGGCGCCTGATACCATCCGCGAGCGGGATGGTGGCGCGTAGAGCCGGGGGAACCCGGACTTCACGAAGGCCAAACCGAGGGCGAACCGGGACGGCGGCGGTGAAGGAACGCTACGAGGCCGCCGTCGGAGGAAAGCCACATCCCTCCTGAGAGCCGGGCGAG
Source organism: Nitrososphaerota archaeon (assembly GCA_029785685.1). The sequence continues at coordinate 44,131 of JAFLZE010000002.1, forward strand.
GCAACCAAATAACAGAGGGTTAATACCCGTGGTGGGGTATATTTGCGGTACAAGAACCGAGTGGACGCAGGGAAGCGCCTCGCAGAGGTCCTCCTGAGGCTCAGAGGGGAAGATGTAGTCGTGCTCGGGATACCCAGGGGAGGCGTAGTGGTAGCGAACGAAGTGGCCAAGGCGTTGGAGGCTCCACTGGACGTGGTGGTCACCAGAAAAATCGAAGCACCAGGGGAACCCGAGTACGCCCTCGGAGCGGTCACTCAGGAAGGAGACGTGATGATGGACAGGCAGGCTGCCGAGTCGCTGGGGGCGAGCGCGGCGTACTTGGACGACCAGATCCGCCTGAAGAGAGAGGAGGTCAAGGATCGAATGCAGAGACTTCGGGGGTCGGCACCTTACCCTAGATTGGGCGACAAAGTGGTGGTCGTAGTGGACGACGGTATCGCTACCGGGAGCTCAGTCGGCGCCGCAGTGATGTCGGTGAAGAAGAGGGGACCAAAGGAAGTGATAATAGCAGCCCCAGTTGCGCCGGCCGATGCCGTGCAGGCGCTATCTGAGGATGGGACCAAGGTCGTCTGCCTATCGACCCCAGGGCCGTTCTTGTCCATCGGAGAGTTCTACGAGGACTTCGGACAGGTGGAAGACATCGAAGTGAAGCGGATACTTGACGAGAACGCCTCCCGGCGACGCTGAGGGCCTTTACACCCTGACACAGCGAGGGTTCAGCTAGGCTTGGACGTCCGCAGGTTCAAGGACGACCTCTATGAACTGGCCGGGAGAGCCTGCCATGAGGACGGCGAAGAGGTGAGGTCGAAAGTCTTTGCCATCACAGACATCCTGGTGAACCTTTACAGGAAGAACCTCGTGAAGATCAACCACTCGGCCCTTGAGCTGGTGTGCGCCAGGACCTTGATAAAACAAGGATATGATGTGAAGGTGGAGCACAGGCTGGACAAGATCTTGGTCTGTGACGTGATGGGGTCGAGAGGGGACGGGCGCCTCATAGTCGAGATAGAAACCGGGTTCATACCACCCGAAGCGGCCCTGGAACCTTCGGCGTACGCACAGAACAGAATTTCCAGTAAGATCGCCCGATATAGCAAATATGCAGGTAAGTTCGCCCTGGGGACCACCCCCTCATACACGTTGGATCTCCCCCGCTTCTTCATCAAGCCCTCTCGGAATAGGACTCGTGAAGAAGCCGTTCGAATAAAGGCGCGGACCGATGTCACGTACAACAGGCCTGAAATCTCGATAGATGACCTGATGCAAGCGAGGCTTCACATGGTGTTTCTCATAGACATCGACTCGGCGAGCGTTCAAGAAATCGATCCCGAGACGTACGACAGGATGGCAATGTCTGTCTTGGATTGGCACCGGACCGTCCAAGGCTTAAATCCACGCTGAAACCCGAGGTAGCGCGGGTTCAATTTCGCGAGTACATGCAAGCAGACAGGACCCGTTTTTAGAGGCGTGATTCTTGACTGACCAGGGAAGCGGAAGGGTCGCACTCGCAGAAGCCCTCTTCCGGATAGGATCCCTCAGGTTCGGGAAATTTACTCTGGCCAGCGGCAAAGTAAGCTCATACTACCTCGACCTGAGGGTGGTCCCAAGCGACCCTAGGACCTACGAATTAGCGGTCGCGGCATACCTGGCCATGGTCAAGGAGACAATTGAACTGAGCTTCGACGTCGTGGCTGGGGTGGCTACAGCTGGCATAACCATCTCTTCGCCCCTGGCCTACATCCTCAAGAAACCTATGGTCTACGTGAGGAGCGAGCGGAAAGGGCATGGATTGGGCAAGCTCGTCGAAGGGGCTGTCGCCCCGGGCTGGCGGGCGTTGGTGGTCGACGATTTGATTACCGATGGAGGAAGTAAAGTCGCGGCGGTTGAGAATCTTAGGATGGCAGGATGCGTGGTCAGCGATGTGATGGTGCTGGTAGACAGGCTCGAAGGCGGAAAAGAGAGCTTGGCGAAGGCTGGAGTGAAGCTCCGCTCGTTTACTGATATCAAGGACCTCGTAGAGACGTTGTATGTCCAGAAGAAGGTCACGAAAGGCAACTATGAAGCAGTCATGAAGCAGATGGGGGCGCGGTAGCCTGGACGCCGATGCAATCGAAGTGAAAATAGGAAGTTTGCATCTGCACAACCCCACCATGCTGGCTTCCGGAGTGCACGGAAGCTCCCTCGAGAAGGTAATCCAGGCTCTGAGGGTGGGGGCAGGCGCCGCCGTCACGAAGTCGATTGGACTCGAGCCCAGGGAAGGGTACCCTGAACCGACCCTGGTCGATGTGGAGGGCGGGTTGGTGAACGCCGCCGGGCTGCCGAACCCAGGCGCGGAGGAATTCGCGGAACGGCTTGCCCAGATCAACGGCAAGGGGCTGCCGATATTCGTCTCTGTGTTCGGAGGGGACGAGAAGGAGTTCGAACGCGTGGTCAGAATTCTGGACGGTAACGACTTCGCCGCCTACGAACTCAATCTCAGTTGCCCGCATGTTTCAGGCGTCGGCACCGAGGTCGGACACCTCCCTGAGGAAGTTAGCAGGGTCACCAGGGTGGTGAAAACTGCCACTGACAAACCGGTTTTCGCCAAGCTTTCCCCCAATACGGAGAGGTTAGTCGAGGTCGCCAGAGCTGCCGTGGACGCGGGGGCCGACGGTTTGACTGCCATCAACACTGTGAGGTCGTTCCCCATCGATGTTGAGAAAGCGGGACCTGCCCTTTCAAATGGCTTCGGTGGGCTGTCTGGGGCAGCGATTAGACCGATCGCACTGCGCTGTGTCTATGAGCTGAGGGAGCAGTTTGATGTCCCTATCGTCGGATGCGGCGGAGCGGCCACCTGGGAGGACGCAGTGCAATTCTTCCTGGCTGGCGCGAACATGGTGCAGTTCGGTACTTCGACTATCAAGAAATTTGACAGGTTCAACGATGTCAATCTTGGAATCATCTCATACCTGGAGAGAAAGGGGTTTGCAAAGCTTGAAGACCTCGTCGGGAAGGCGCACGCCTGATGAGTTCTGAGAAAGTGGCACCGGGCTTCAGACAGAGGCTTCTTGACGCCTCAAGAAAGAGGGGGTCGAAGCTCATCCTTGCCCTCGACTTCTCCGGCCCCTACGAGGAGAGACTGGACAACGCACTGCGGGTGCTCAACGCGACCAAGGAGCATCTGGCCGCGGTGAAGGTGAATCACCACCTGTTGCTTCCATACGGCCTCCATGGCATACGAGGCGTCATCAGTGTCTGTAAAGAGGAAGGGCTCCCTCTGATAGCCGATTTGAAGATTAACGACATAGAGTCCACCAACCTGAACATTGTCGATTCGCTCATCGACTACGGTTTCGACTCCGTCATAGCGAACCCCTTCATAGGCAGGGAAGAAGGTCTTGGAAGGGTGATTGAGAGAGTTCACTCCAAGAACGGCGGGATACTCTTCCTTGTCTACATGAGCCACAAGGGCGCAGAGGAGGGGTACTCGCTCCGCCTCGAAGGAGGCGAACGATTGTACCGCGTTTTCGCGCATAGGGCAAGAGAGTGGGGCGCGGACGGGGTAATCGTATCTGCCAAGTCGTCTGATAAGATAGCCGAGACCAGGCAGATAGTGGGCGAGAGGTGCCTGATACTCTCGCCAGGTGTAGGCGCACAAGGCGGGGACGCCGCACTGGGGATTTCGGCTGGGGCGGATTTCGTGCTCGTGGGGAGGTCGATTACGGAGTCTCGCGACCCGGCTAAGATTGCCGCCGGGCTGAAGTCTTCCTAGGCGGCGGCTCCGCGGCACCGACCCGGAGAGCTATGTCTGGGCGCTTGAGTAGTAATCCCAAATCCTCTTCTGGGCGCTCTTGACGTAGTTCATCTCCGCAGTAGAGAGTACGGGGTCAGAGGCCCTCGAATAGGGACGCCTCAGGGAAGGAGGGAGTTCGTCGTCGCAGAAGAACCCCCCACCGGGGAAGCCAGTGTCTTTGCGGACGATGATGGCGGCGAATCCGGGAGCTCCCCTAGCGTATTCCGCTCTGTCAACGGCGACGATGGCGGCGAAGAGGGGTTTCCCTCTTGAAACTCCCGTGATTTTCATCAGCCGCCCATAGGTGAGCGTCCCATGGGATTTGGCTGCCTTCAGGAGTTCTTGTCTCAGGTTTTCCACTCCAAGCAATGCTTCGCGCCTCTCTTCGATGTTCCCCGCGGCTTCGGCGGGACGGTCTCCTTGGAAGCTCAGGACTCCAGGTTCCTCGCCACTTTGAACTGGTCACCTACCACAGACCGCATGTTGAGCAGTCCGAGGGGCTTGCCGTGGTCAGTCACGAAGACCGTCCTTATCTTGTGCTTCGCCATTAGTTTTATTCCTTCGGACAGTGGTTCGTCAGCCTCAATCGAGACCATAGGGGAAGTCATTATCTTCCGTACAAGCACAATTGAAGCGACCAGGTCGTCTGCTGCCACGTGGTTCAGTATGTCTCGCTCAGTCATAATCCCCTTCGGTTCTCCGTTCACGAGAACCAATATGTTCCCTGCGCCCTTCTCGCGCATTTTCTGGGCCGCGCTCAGGACGGTCTCGTTGGCGTCAATCGTAAGAGGATCGGTCTTGACGAAGCTCCTGATCGTGGGGGGTTTCGTCTCCGTAGCTTCAATCCAGAATGCGAGGGAGTACTGGCAGTTCGGGCACTCGTCGGGGGTCCTGTCCCCTTCGAAGATGTACCCACAGCGGTAGCACTGCCATTTTGCCATTAGTGACAAAATGGCTTGCCGTCTTATATTAAGAGCGCGGGGAGGCGCCGGTGGGAGAGACCGAGGGGGCATGCCAGCCAGTGTCGCTCGGCGACTGGGCAATCAGCATCCTTGCCTTCCGCTGGCAGAGGGATGCCTTGTCAGTGTAGTTCTTCCAAGCAGCATAACTCGCCTCCACCTTGGCCAGGAGCAGCAGGATCTCCGCCGCCTGAAGATACTGCGCGACCGCATGCTCTCCGTTTCCTGCTTTCTCTGCGGTCTCAGCCTCGGAAATCAGCTGTTGCGAGTACCAGTTGAGCTTCTGAGCACGATTCATTGGAGGCCTAGGAGATGGCTGCACGTCTTCATGGCGGAATCGGTTGAGGCAAAAGAAAAGCGTGTCGAATTCACTTGACGATTTGGGAAAACAGACGAATCCAGCTCACCCAAACTCGATGGTAGTGCCGATGGTTATCCCGTTGGCTGCCGCGAATCCCCCTCTGGCTTCGATGACATAGTTCGCCCCGGAAGTGGGCCTGTAGACGGCGCAGGCCACGCTGCTGTAGCATGGCGGAGCAGTCGTCACGAGGTAAACAACCTGACCAGAGTCGCCTGACGCGGTTACCCATATGATGTCAAGGCTGGTGTTGGTGTCATACATCCAAAACGCCCACTTGCCGGAGGTGGGGAATGCGAAGAGCATTGTTGTGGCTCTAGTCACTTTCGTGTTCATGAGCCCAGACTCCCTTTCTGCCTGGGTCGTGGCAGTGAAATTGAAACCGAACGTCCTTCCGTTTACGGTGAAGGTCGACGGCACCGGGGTGGTGACGGTTCCCGGCAGAGAAAGCATAGAATAGAAGTTGTAGGAGAGCAGAACGATGCCGGAAACTCCCAGCAGTGCTATCACCAGCAAGACACCTTTCATCCGGACAACCAAAGAGGTTTCGCCGGAGGGACTATTTTTGCCCTTGGATAGCAGAGCTGGGCCGACGTATTGGGCTCAACTCGCGCTTGTTTTTTAAGGGACCCAGAAGGGAACAACAAGGAGATTCTTTGTCGGCCCGCGAGAACCGTCTTGCTGTTGGCGACGGTGTTGATAATCCGAGAGACGCCGAGGTCTTGCGGACGATAGAGGGCGAAAAGCTCGCCGTCTTCACTTTCGATGGACTGCGGCGAATCACCCGGGCGCACCCGGAGACGCTCTCCAGGGCCTTGGAAAGACTGGAGGAAAGCGGCATGGTCGTGAGATCTCCAGAAGGCTATACCCTCGCAGAGAGAGCCAGGGGGCCTCTCCCGCCCAAGGCTGCCGCTGCCGGCTCAAAGAGCGTATCCATACTCCACACGTTTCTTCCCTATCCTGCGAGCGCAGGCAAGATTGCGGACGCGCTGAAAGGGAGATGGTTTGACAATGCCAGGTGGGTCGGCATGGCAGAGGTTGAAGACGGATTCGTCATGAAGTGGGTCACGGACGACGGGACAGCCCTTATCGACGCGAAGTTCTCGTCGGATCAGCTCGACATCAAAGCCAAAATCTCTCGGGACTCAGATCTACCCAAGGCCATACGTGCAGCCCATCAGCTGATGGGGAGGATTTCGAGGCTCTACAACGGCGCGAAGCCTGGGAACAAGACGGCGCTCACGCGCTTAGGGTACATCGCCCCCACTGCCATGTGACCGGATACACTCTGAACCCGCTCAACAAGTAACGCGCTCGTCAGACCGTGTGTTATGACTCTGGACAGAGAGAACGAAGAGATTCTGTTGTTGCAGTCGTTCTCTGACGCTGTGACGGCGCTTGCAGAACGTGTCCCGCAGTCGGTAGTGAGCGTAGGCGCGGGGAGAAGAATGTGGCCAGGTTATCGAAGGGAAGCGGAATGAAAACGGGATACCTTGGAGTGATGGTCGAAGCCATAGAGTTCCCGCAAGAATTGTCTAGATCGGCAGAGGTAAGCCATGGCGAGGGGCGTCCAGTCACGTCTGTGGACCCCGGGTCCCCTGCCAGAGCCGCCGGCGTGGCCTCGGGAGACATCTTACGGAGCCTCGGCGAGGCGAAGGCTACCGACGAGTACTCCCTGTACCAGGCGCTCGAGGGTGACGTGGTCAGGAGGGAAATGAGACTCATCTTGAGGGCTGAGAAGGTCGTCGAGCTGTAGATGACACCGAAGGAGTCTGAAGCGTGAGGCTCGACAACGCCCAGGCGTCTTTCCCGAGGGAACCCGGCTTCCCTCAGCCGGGGAGCCCCAGGGAGCCCCTACCTCCCCTCCGACCTCCTTTCTAGGTCGACCTAGCTGGATTGAATAGGGGGGCCCGGAGAGGCGTCACCTGTGAGCGAAATCAAGGCTAAGACCCCCCACGGTGAAATCACCATCGACCAGCTCGCGGCAATCCAGCCTGGGATGGCAGCCCTCATGAAGGAAGCAGGGGATAGGTTCACGCAGACCTACTACGCTGCGAAGGGAGGCAACTGGAAACTGGCTGCCCATCATCTGAACCAGGTGAGGACGTCTTTCCGGACCGCGAAGGTGACGAGGCCGAAGTACACTGACGACCTCGCGGCGTTCGATAAGGAGTATCTCCTCCCCATCTTCCAGGCTATCCACAATCAAGACTGGAAGAAGTTCGAGAGCGCGTTCAGGAACGGCGAAATTGGTTCTGACATCTACCACGACAAGAGGGGGTACCCGCACATCAGGTATGTGCTCCCGAAGGTATTCCCCACCAATCTGTATTTGGGCCCTCCCGACAAGTTCCATAGAGAACCGAGCGAGAACGGAGAGTCGTAGCAGAGTCCTTACGTGTAGTAGAACTTCATGCAATGGTGAAAATCAGGCCCGGAAGGGATCTCTGGACAGCTCAAAGCAACACATGTAATTTATAGCGGCGGCGCGAAGCCATCAGATTAATGCCGTCACCAGCTGTCGATATAGACCTCCTCAACAGATTCGATTCAGAGGTCATGAGCGGGGTCCCCCAGCTGAAGGAAGGAACGGTGGGTAACCCTACTCCATTGGTTGAGGTGACTGACGACTTCGTCAGTTGTGCCGACTCAGAATATGGGGTCAAACTGGATGCGAAGGGAGTCAGGGTGTTTGCCAAGATGGACTCGAAACTGGATGGAGGGTCGGTCAAGGTCAGACCTGCGGTCGCCATCTTGCACGACGCGATAGCCTCTGGGAGACTTACCAAGGGGCAGACCGTGTTCGAGGCGACGTCAGGTAACTTCGGACTCGCCCTCAGCGCCCTCCGCAGACTAGGCCTCGAGGTCATAGTCCTGGTCTCAAGGAGGCTGCAGCAGGGCGTGGTAGACGGCCTGCGTGCTAGTGGGGCCAGGCTCGTGAATCTGGATATCGACATCTGCCCTACACCAGGACTCGGAGGCGACGCGAACCTGGCCGTCGCGAAGGGAGTCGCGTCGAGCGTCAGACAACAGCTTGCCGAACTCGGCCTGGACCCGGCTGCGTTCGAAGGGGTCAGAGGAGAAGCTGAAACCCTGCTCACAAGGCAAGATGCAATCGGGCTTGCCAAGCTGCTGGCCAGGGCGTATGGAGGATTCTGCACCGAGCAGTATGAGAACGACCTGAACGTTGAGGTCCACAGGACGGTGACCGGACCGGAGGTGGACATGCAGTTACGAGACAAGGGGGTTTCTCTCGGAGAGGCTGACTTTGTCTGCGCGTTCGGCACTGGTGGGACCGCTACTGGTGTTAGCAGGTACGTCAGGTCCAAATATGGGAGGAAGGGCGTGAGGGTAATCTTCCCGATTTCTGGCCAAGACGTAGCTGGCATAAGGACTAGAGAGAAAGCCCTAGGCCTGAAGTTCTACGAACCGAACTCCTACGCCGGAGAGCATGAAGTAGACTTCGAGGAGGCGAGCAAATTCTTCGAGTTCATGAACAGGAAAGGGTACGACGTTGGCGAAAGCGGGGCGCTTGCCCTCTATGCGACCATGCAGCTGGCGAACTTTGGGGTGGGGACGAATTTCGTTGTCATGGTGGCTGACGGCTCTTCCAAGTACCTCTCAGAGGTCAGCGCAGTGGCGAAGAGGGGAAGAAGGGACCAGGTCAGGCTAGACGAGGCCGTTTCAAGCATCAAAGAGTATGGAGGCGTTGTGTGGGTTCACAATACGTTCATTCCGAGGGGAGAAGGGAGGAGCGTCATCGCTTCGGCTTTAGGCGTAGAAGAGAAGAGCATCAAAGTGGCTGACGCCAAGGACGTCCAGGCGGTGCTCAATGGCGCCGACCCGTCTGAAGCATTCGAAGGTTTGCTGCAGAATGGCGATAGGCCCCTATTACTTGTGTGCATTGGCGGAAGCACGTCGATGATGATTGCTAAGGTGCTGGAGAGGAAAGGGGTAGCTGCTGAGAGTCTCGTCGGCGGCATATCAGGACTGCCTGGGTCTAAGGGGAAACAGATGTTCGACCTCGTCCAAATTGCAGCGAACTGACCCCGTCCAGCCAAGGCAATCTGTCGGCAGCCGGGAACTTAGCAGGGCGCCAGCCACAAACCGGAACTATCTTCGGCTTCTCAGGCGGGGACGGACTAGGACTTTCTTTGGCTTCGGCCCGAGGGAAAGGACCGTCTTCTCATAATCGGACCACCTCACCCCGAGCTTCTGGGCTACCATCATCTCAATTGTAGTAGCGAACGCGTGCTCGTTCCTGTACGGCGCCTTCGGATGGTCTCCAGGCTCCGCGTCAATCGGGTGGAGGTTCATCTTGCGCTCCGCCTCAAAGTTGACGTCGAAGGCTACAACCTCTTTATCTGAGATGCCGTGCATCTTACACAGCTCGTACTCAATCATCTCGTGCAGAGCCACCAGGAACACGTACCTCTGATCTCTCATCCTGCTGACCCTGATCTGGGCAGGTTTGCCCGGAATCCAGTCGCCAACCGTCTCGTACCTCTGCTTTCTGTGCGGCACCTGTGAGATGGTGAAAATCGGGCGAATGTTCCCCGTCTTCCTAAGGCTCCGGTCATGGAGTGTGGCAGGGGACTCTCTGCGGACGAGCCCGCCGGAGCGAATCGAAGGACGTCGCAAGCCTTGGGAAGACATGTTCGCCAGAAAATCCCCCGTGCAACGACCCTAAGGGATAGGCTGTCAAAACGGCATCCCTTTTTGGTTAACCAAATTTAGCCAGGCTCAGTGGTGCCGTCTCTGGTTATCTACATCGTTAACTGCCGATGAATTCTTCGACGCTTATTCGCTGATTGTCAAACCAATTAACTAGGGGTCTCTAGAGAGATTGAGACGCGTCAGACGGCCGCCGCCGGCCCGCAATGGGGGATCGTTGCCGTGTCAGGGGTGCCTGCGGCCTGCCTTCACCTGATTCCCTATCTGAATTCCAAGGCTGCCGAGTTTATGCAGTATCGTAGTCCGGTCGGTTTGGGACCGTCGTCGAAGACGTGGCCCAAGTGGACGCCACAGCTGGCGCATGAAATTTCGGTCCTGACCATCCCAAAGCTGTGGTCTGTCTCTTCCTTGATTATGTCGCCGGAGACCGGCCGGAAGAAGCTGGGCCAGCCTGTGCCAGACTCGAATTTGGCGTCTGAGCTGAAGAGCGAAGTGCCACAGACCACGCAGTGGTACGTCCCGGCATCGTGGTTGTCCCAGTACTTGCCTGTGAAAGGTGCTTCAGTCCCTTTGAGGAAGCAGACGTTCACCGCTTCCCGGTCCAGCTGTGCCCTCTTCTTCTTCATCTCCTCCTTCGTGAGCATCAACTAGGGAACGGGGAACCCGAGTATTAAAACCGAGGCCATCCGGTGTAGAGTGGCTGGATAGTCTTAAGAGGAGCCGCAAACCCCTGATTTTCGACCTCCATGGTGAAGTTCAGTTCAGCTCAGGAGAACTGGAAGGAGCAAACTGGGAGCATAATGTCGGTCGAGATATCGAAGCTCTTCGTCGGGAAAACCAATGTCCGTAGGTCCCCTGGAGACGTGGGAGACCTAGTAGACTCGGTGAAGGAGAAGGGGGTTCTTGAACCGGTCCTCGTCCGCCCCATCGGCGGAAGATATGAGCTGATCGTCGGGTCGCGGCGGTTTGAAGCATCGAAGATTGCGGGGCTCAAGAAAATCCCGTCGATAGTCAGGCCCATGACTGACGAGGAAGCAATCATAGTCTCCCTAGTCGAGAACATACAGAGAAAAGAAATCGAACCCGAGGAGGAGTATGATGCAATCCTAGCTCTGAAGAAGGCGAACCCGCGCGCCTACGGTACATCAGACCAGGTCGCCAGGGCCTTGGGCAAGTCGAGAAAATATGTGGATGACAGGATAAGCGCAGTCGAGGTAGTACGGAAGATCAGGCGCGAGACAAGAGCCGACATCACGGTAAAGCACGCCCCTCTTCCAAGCGAGAGGAAAGAAGGCGTCCTGCCAGTGAGGCATGCGACATTCCTTCACCGTGCCGAAGAGGCGGCCACCGTCCAAGAGCTTCCCCGAAGGGAGAGGGCGACGCAATTGAAGGAACTGGCGGAGACCATCGCACCCCTGACTAGTCCCGAGGCAGAGAATGTGGTCAGCCATTTTGTCATGGCCCCGCAGCGTCCCATGGAGGACATCAAGAAGGAGGCAACATATCTCCATGCAGTCAAGCTGGAGATACTTCTTGACCCGAGGGTCGCCGATGGCCTTCGCAAGGCGGCCGAAGAGAGGAACACCACCATGGAAGCTGTGGCCACCCTCGCCATACACTCCTGGCTCAGGCAGCAACGCTACGCCTGACCCGACGCGGATCGGCGGTCAGTCCACCAGTCTCCGACCGACCTGTGCATTGTGGAGCACTCGGCGGACAGGGCATTTCTCTAGCTTCGAGATGATCCACCGCTGTTCCCAACTCCGCATACTATGCGGTCCGCTAGGAAGTAGACGCGCGTAGTCTCTGTACCGCCCTCGCTTCGGCGCATCCCACGCCGTGGTCAGAGCCGCTCCTGGAAACGATGTTTGGTTGCCTGCTGGAGGTCACGCGCTGGTCCCAAGAGCATGGGGCCGACAGGGGTCGCTGGCCGCCAGCTGCGTGCCTTGCGGCGGACTCCCTCGCGTCGAGCTTGGTCGAGATTGCGTCGTAGACATCCAGCCTAGTCGCCGGCGCCCAAGTCTGGCTTGTTCTGGAGGACCCTGTCGATGCGCTCCATCACATCGGGTTTCAGGGCGGAAACGAAGTCCAATGACGCCATGTTCTCCTCTACCTGCTCAGGTTTGGTGGCACCTGTCATGACGGTGCTCACGTCTTCGTTCTTCCTTGACCAGGCTAGCGCGAGTTGCGCCATCGTGCAGCCAAACTCCTTTGCGATGGGCTCTAGGGCTTTGACCTTCTCGATGTTCGCTGGAGTAATGACCTCTTCTCTGAGCCATTTGTAGCCGTCGAGGGAAGCCCTGCTTCCAGGAGGGATTCCCGCGTTGTACTTGCCGCTCAGCAGGCCCGATGCGAGAGGACTCCAGATCGTAGTGCCCAGCCCTATCTCTCTATAGAGAGGGAGATACTCTTTCTCTACACGTTCGCGATGAAGCATGTTGTACTGCGGCTGTTCCATCTGCGGAGGAGTAAGCCCCAACTCCTTCGCGACGCCGTGCGCGCGCATGATCTCTGCTGCGCTCCATTCAGACGTCCCCCAGTAGAGCACCAGGCCCCCACGCACCAAGTCGTCCATGGCCCTGACCGTCTCTTCTATTGGCGTGTTCGGGTCCGGGCGGTGGCAGAAGAATAGATCTAGGTAGTCGAGCTGCAAGCGTTTCAACGACCTCCTACAGGCTTCGTAGATGTGCTTCCTCGAGAGCCCTGTGTCATTGGGGCCGTCTCCTCCCCAGAAGACTTTGCTTGAGACCACTATGTCGGATCTAGTCCATCCAAGCTTTTTGATGACGTTGCCCATCACGGTCTCGGCGTTCCCTCCCGCATACGCCTCAGCGTTGTCGAAGAAGTTCACGCCTAGGTCGAAAGCCGTCGACATGCACTTCGCCGCCTCCTCCTCACCTACCTGCCCGCCATAGGTTACCCAGGCGCCAAGCGAAAGCTCACTGAGCCTGATTCCAGCGCTGCCGAGTCTTCTATACTTCATGATTGGGAGCATTGGAATCGTGCGCGTATTAAGCTGACGCCGAACCACTTTCAGGCGTTGCATTCAGGCTTTTTATCACCGCCAAGCACCCATGGGTAGCCCTGATGTCCCCGAGAGCCAAGCTCCTCGTCGTCCTTCCGGTCATAGCCGCAATCGTGATTGTACTCGTCTACTTCAGGCTCTTCGCCAGCCCCGTGGCCGTCGCTGCCATCTTCGCACTCTACGTCGCCATCAGCCTTAGAAACAGGCGGAAGTTCAGAAAGCAGGAGAAGGGTACCTGAACGAGAGATGACCCTGCCGCTCGGGTCGTGGAGTTAGGGCGCGAACCGGTCGTAGGGGGCGAAGAGAGCCAGCTCCTTCTCCAGGTCTCGGAAGTCATGGAGGACAGCCCCGAGCCTTCTTCTGAAGGCGGCCGAGTGATTGAACTCGAGCAGGTGGGTGAGTTCATGGAGGACCACATACACCCTGAGCCGATCCGGTAGGGCTATGAGTTGCCAGCTGAACGAAAGCCTCCCGCTCCTGGTGCAGTACCCCCATTTGCCCATCTCCCTTACGTCCACCTTGGCTGGCTTCGCGCCCACCCTCGGTGCCAGTTCGGCCACCTTCCGCACGACGTAGGCTGACGTCTCGCGGAGGAACCATCTTCGGACGAGCTCCTTGAATCTCCTTCGGTCGTCGGTGTAGACATCCACCACCCCTCGGGAGATGTCTGGGACCAGCATGTCCGCGGCGCGGTCGTGGAACACGGCCCTGAGCATTATGCCGCCTATCATCATCGCGTCCGCATGCAAAATCGACTTGGTCATCGACATTCTCTCGTACTCTCTCAGCAGCCATGATGCCTTGCCTTTGATGGCCCTCTCGACGTCCACAGACCTCCCCCTGGGGAGCACCACCTCTAGTGTCAGATCAGGTCGGAAGCGGAAGTAAGTGTACCTGCGGCTTGTCCCTCTGACAACCGAATACTTCACTGGGTTCGGACCGAGTTTGAAATATGGCAATCTGTCCCGGCCTCTCATCCAGATAGGTCGGATTTCAAGTTGCCAGCGGATTTGCCAGCGTCCAGAGCCGCCACAGAGCGAAGCGGTGCATCGCCATAGTCACCTAGGCTCGATAGAACTCAGCGTCCTAGGCTGGAAGTCGTTCGGCGCTGGTGACCTGCGCCCTGCCAGAGAGGAAAGACTTCATGGAAGCGATACGCTCCTTGTTTGGATCGACCGCGTAGACCTGCGCGTCTTTGGACGCCATCACCCGACAGCCACTTCTCCCCTCCAGGCACCGACGTCAAGTATCTGTTCCCTAGGAGAGGAGAGAGGATGCGGATGAACCTCGTCCTGCCTTGGGAGTCAGTCAGAAGGACTCCCTGACCTCAGCCGGTACCAACCCTGAGTCTGTTTCTCGCCTGGTTAGCGCCGACCATTACCAGCACCGGTGCAATCAGGCTGAGGAATGGGATAATGGCAAAGATTGCACCCAACTTCAACAGCGTTTCTTTGTACCTGCTCCCCGCCCTCCAGAGGCCTAGAATCTGACCCCCAATGAGGCCTATCAGAGTCAGTAGCCCCCCGGCGGCGAGCAAGAAGGAGGTGACGATCAGGGAGGCCAAAGTGGATGAGAAAGTCGCCGAGGTGCCCGGCGTGGACACAGTCGGAGCCTGTGATATGATGCTCCCGATGGATGCTACGAATGGGACCAGCCCAACCACGGCCAACCCGCCGCCTATTATTATGACAATCATGAAGATAGACGGCACAGAGAACCTGCGGTCGACCTTCCTAAGCTGCCAGAAACCGATGGCGAGGATTGCCAACGCCACCATCTGAACCCCGCCAGCAACTGGGATGACGAAGGACAAGCCTCGGAACGCCGGTCTGAAAGCCGCCATCGTCTGAGCCGAAGTCACGCTCTTGGCCGTGCCGAAAGCGGCGAGGTTTGAGAACGCAGTTCCGAAGAGGTAGAAGCTGACAATCCACCCGACCACCACACCCACGAGCTGCAGCACACCAAACCAAATCATCTTCTGCAGGGCGGAAGCGTCGATGGCGCCTACTGGCGCCTGAGCAGCTGGCTCGGAAGGGACTTCCGAGGTCATATGTCTTAACAGCGACCTGAGTTATTTAAGTGAGGCACGGATTCCGGGGGCCGGAAACATCTTGCGGGTTCCCAGGCACAAGGCCCTCAGAGTCTATGTCGATGCGAAGATACTGAACATGCATGAGCCGTCGCTCCCGCGTGAGGCCTACGTCGGCTACATAGTCGAGGGTGGCGGAAGGAGGAATGTGAGGCGCGTGGAGGCCCAGGAGAGTGACGACGCCGAAGTCCTGGCGATACTCTTTGCAATAGAAGAACTCGGATCCCTCGGCGGATTCACCGTGGTGTGCGACCATGAATCGGTGGTGTCTGAAGCGCGGAGAAGCCTGGTGAGGAACCCGAGCGAGCTTCTTCAGAAGCTGCGGGAAGTCTTGCGCGTACATCCCAAGGTCAGGCTAGAAGCTCTGCAGTCCAATCCTGCCCATCAGGTGGTCACAGAGTACGTCAACGCCCTGAGGACGGGCACCTAATGAAGTACGCGAAGGTTAGTCTGTGCCCCCGGTGTAGGGCCTGCTCCTGAAGTACCTGATTAGCGAGACTCCCTCGGCTGTCATCTTCATGTTGACCTGCCACCTTTCGACGCCGGCTTCCTCCGCCGACCTTGCGGCCGCCAGGATTCCGGCGTTGGTGCCGTCCTGAGGAGGAGGATTGAATGGCGCTGCGTCATACAGGTAGCAGAGGACAATCTTGGCCTGCTTGCCTTGGGCGAGGGAACCCCGCAGTTCGCTCATGTGCCTAATCAGCCTGTCGAAAGAGTCAAACCTGCTCCTCTGCACCCTGGCTTCGCGCGGGCCCGCCGGGAGCGATATCAAAGGCGTCTTCACTTCGACGTAGGTGTCTCCGACGAGGAAATCGATTCTCGATTCCCCAAGCCGGACTTCGCGCCGCACCTCTCCCGTCGCAAGCTTCGACAGGGAGCCGTTTCTGAGGAAGAACTCGAAGTACCTGTTGGCCGCGGTCTGGTTGATACCGACCCACTTCCGCTCTGACCGGGAGATGGAGATCGCCTCCACGGTGTGGGCAGTCTTCCTGCCGGGGTTCTCCGCGGTCGAATACAGGCAAGGAAGGCCGTCGAGCTTCAAGTCCCCGAGCCGCCCGGTGGTGGGGCAGTGACACCTGAGGGTTCTTCCTCCAGCCCCGACCATCATGATGAAGCGGTTGGGTCTTGACAGCACCCTCCCCTCGTCGAGCCGCCTGGGGAACCTGAAGGTGGCGGTGAATCGCATGGGCGTTTAGATTCGGGCTGCCGTTATTAGCCTCTGGGAGCCTCTTGGGGGCGCGATGTACCGTGGAAGAGCTAGTCTCTGAGGTGGCCCGGCAGCCTGAAGAGCTCGCATGTTATGCGAGAGCCAGCCTGCCGAAGGCGCCCAGCGGCTCGGTCTTCGTCGGAGCCGGCGACTCCTACGCGTCGGCTCTTCTCGGGTTCTACGCTTCCAGGGGAAAGTGCATCGCCCTGGACCCATACACCGTAGCGAGCGATCCGGAGGTGGCCCGGGGGGTCGAGGTCATCTTCATCTCGGTCTCGGGGAGGACGAAGTCGAACCTGCTCGCGCTTTCCAGGGTCAGGCGCGTGGCGAGGAAGACTACCGCCATGACGGCGGTAGGACGGAGTCCCCTCGCCATGGGCGCGGACGAGGTGGTGGCGCTGCCGATTGACTACGTTCCCAGAACGCCTGGGCTGCTCTCGTTCAGCCTCTCCGCCATGGCCGTCCTGCGGATGGTCGGAGCGACCGGCTCCTTCGACTTCCAAAAGATCTTCGAGAGGGCGAAGGCAGACAGCAGGAGGCTTTCGCTCGCCAAAGGCACCACATACTTCCTCGGGAACTCGCTCGCCCATGCTGCAGCGCTCTACGCATCCGCGAAGGTCTATGAGCTCCTGGGGGCCCGTGCCCACGCCGAGGCGCTGGAGGAATTCAGTCACATGGAGCTCTTCTCTCTCAGGCCCTCCGATTCTGTGAACCTGTTCTCTTGCTTCGACCCAGGCGGGATGGCCAGGAGACTGAGCCTTGCCCTGTCAAGGGAGGGTTACCGCGCGGCGACGGTCCCTGTCCGCGGCCGGGCGCCCCTTGAGAGTTTCTTCCATTGCGTCTTCGCCGCGCAGCTCTGGGCCCTGGCCGAGGCGAAGAGGGCCGGTCTGGTGAAGCCAGGCTTTCTCGAAGGCGCGAAGAGGCTCAGAGTCAGCGATTCGATGATTTACTAGCCGTGGTACTTCATTTCCCCGGCCCTTATCGGGACCTTCAGCCAGTTCTCCTGAGGAGGCAGGGGGCAGACGTAGTCCTCCGAGTAGGCGCAGTAGGGGTTGTACGCGTAGTTGAAGTCGACCGCGTATTCGTCGTCGTGCTCAACCTCCATGTCGAGATAGCGGGCCGAGGCGTAGCTCTCCTTCCCCGAGGTCACATCTCTGAATGGGATGAATAGGCCGGGTTCGAGGCGCTCAGCCGACTGGTAAGCGCTGACCCTGAAGTCCTTTCCTCCCATCGACAGGTCGAAGTACCCCACCGTGTTGAAGAGCTGGCGGGTCCCTTTGCTGGTTCTCATGGCCGCCCCCTCCGGGCTGGGGGACCTTTGCAGCCTCGCTTCGAATCGATAGTCATGGTCAGGGTCGAAGTAGCTCAGGCCTGAGAAAGCAAGCCTAGTCTCTGGTGGGAAGGGCGAATCAGGGTCTGACCTGAAGAATTCGTCCTTCTCCTGTCTGAACCGGCTGAGCGCTCTCTTCCAGGTCTCCTGGTCTTCGGGTGTCACACCAGCCCAGAACTCTGACCTGGACTAACTAGAACTTTTCCGGTCCTGGCAGACATAAAAGGCCAGGGGACGGACCGTTGGAGCAACTTTGGCTCAGAATCCTGTAGTCAGAGACATCTTGAAGGGATACCATCGGGTGTGGGCCCTTGGTCACTCGATGGCCGTGCTCGGGTGGGACACTGAGACCCACATGCCCGAAGCTGGGGCGAAGGCAAGAGGGATTGCGTCCGGCCAACTCGCCATGATGGTCCAGAAGGCAACCATCGATCTAGAAGCACTGGTGGGGAAGGCAGAGAAGGCAAGGGATCTAGATGACATGGAGGAAGGAATCGTACGGGTACTAAGGAGGAGCATCGACTACTTCCTGAAGATTCCACCGGAGCTGGTAGACGAGATCCAGAGAGAGACCACGGAGGCGACTGTCGTGTGGCGGACCGCGCGCGAGAAGTCCGACTTCAAAATCTTCAAGCCTCACCTTGAGAGAATAGTCGAACTCGAGAGGAAGGTAGCAGACAAACTAGGCTATGAGAAGCACCCGTACAACGCGCTGCTCGACCTCTACGAAGAGGGCTTTACGGTGAGTGACGCCGACAGGGTCTACTCGGTGTTGATACCGGAGAGCAAGAGGCTCCTCAAGAAGGTGGCAGCAAACGGGGTGTACCCCTCGAGGCACCCGCTGGAGTCAGTCATCTACGACGCTGCGGCCATGGGGAAGGTGAACGAAGAGGTCCTCAAGCTTCTGCAGATGCCCATGACTAGGTTCCGGATGGACGTCTCGACCCATCCGTTCACTACACAGATTGCGCCGGACGATGTGAGGATCACTACCAGATACGAGGGGAAGGACTTCAAGGCGTCTCTCTATTCGACAGTCCATGAAAGCGGCCATGCGATCTACGGGCTGGGGCTCGGCCCGAAGCTTGCATACACGCCTGTCGCCGACGGGGCATCATATGGGATACATGAGTCCCAGTCGAGGTTCTGGGAGAATGTCGTGGGGAGGAGCAGAGGATTCGTCAAACTAGTGCGCCCCATGCTGAAACAGAATCTTCCGTTCGTAGAGAAGTACGATGCGGAGCAGCTCTACCTATACTTCAACACGGTCAGGAAGAGCTTCATCAGGGTGGACGCAGATGAGCTGACCTACAACTTCCATACTGCAGTAAGGTATGAAGTTGAGAAGAAGATAATCGGAGGCGAAGTGGCGGTTGCAGAAGTCCCGGAGGTCTGGAACGACACCTTCGAGAGCTACCTAGGGATTCGGCCTAAGGACGACGCCGAGGGCGCACTCCAGGACGTGCACTGGAGTGGGGGCTCCTTCGGCTACTTCGCCACATACACTCTAGGTAACATTGTGGCAGCCATGATATGGCACGAGATGGGGAGAGGCGCGCTCGTAAAGGAAGCACTGAGCGGGAGCGACATCGGAGCACTCAAGAAGTGGCTTGGGTCCAAAATCCACAGGTTTGGGGCGATATACCCTCCCAAGGAGCTTCAGGAGAGAGTGTTCGGGGAGTCCTACAAGGCAGAAAAGCTGTTGGCCTATCTGAATCAGAAATTCCTCGACTGACCTGGGTGGACGACCGTGCTCCCAATGGGCGGGCGTGGACCACTTTGCGAGAGGGCAAGCGTCAATTTTATATAGATATACCACATTGGGTGATATACCAAAGGTGAAAAAATGACAGACAAAAATAGGAAAGAGAAGCCCACCAGAGACGACGAATTCGATTCCACAGCGCTAGCGCCGCTTGGGTTTAATGTGCCAAAAATGCTACATGAATTCATGAAGCCTTTCGACGAGCTCATTGGAGCGTCACTCAAGTCGTTCGGTTCGCCTTGGGCCGAACTCGGTGAACCTAGCATCGACATTCAGGACAGAGGAGACCACTACGTGGTCACAGCAGAGCTCCCAGGATTTGACAAGAAGGACGTCGAAGTCAGCGTAAGCGACAACACCCTCGAACTGAGAGGGGAGAAAAGGACGGAGAATGAGAGCGAAGAAGGAGGAGTAAGCCAGGCGCTGAGTTCGAGTTCCTACTTGCAGAGACGTGTGAATCTCCCCGACTTGGTCGTCTCAGAGAAAGTCAGTGGGACAATGAACAATGGCGTCCTCGAGCTGAGACTCCCTAAGCGGGAGCCGAAGGCCCAAGAAGGGTCCAGAAAGGTAGATCTGAAGTAGGGGACGCCCTACCTTCTTCTTGATTCGGCGAGACAGAATGGAAAGCGAGGAACTCGACAGGCTCCTTCAGGTCATGGAAAACCCTGTCCGGAGGAGAATCATCAGACGGCTGAGCCAGGAGCCCGCATATGCGCTCCAGCTGTCCAAAGAGCTGGGCCTCGGCCAGTCTCTGATTGCCAAACACATGGATGTAATGGAGAGGGCGGGCCTGGTCACTTCTGTGGTAAGAGACGCGAGGAGCGGCCCCAAAGGGAAGAGGTGGTACTCCCTGTCAAGAACCGTCTCGATTAGGATGGACCTCGGTCCCAACCTCTTCATGGAAAGTGGAACGACGTTCAAGACAGGACTTGAGCGGCCAGAGATGGTTGGGCGCCTGAAGAAGCGGATTGGGGATGCTGCGCGGAGGGAGGACGACGGCGAGAAGCTCACGATCTTATCTGAGGTCCTGAATGGCGTTGACGAAAGGATGGAAGAGATCGAGGGTGAGCGGACCGGTCTCCTAGAAGTCAGGGACCTTGCTATGCGCGAAGCCGCCATTGTGGCGAGCAGGTTCGAAGAGCTGGACACGCGGAAGGTCCTGCATCACATCCTTGACGAGCACGACAGAGAGGTGGCCCACATCTCTGAGGCGCTCAACCTGAGGGAGTATGCTGTCAGGTCTATCCTCGAGGAGCTGAAGGAGTTTCTCGAGTGACCTTAGTCCTGGGCGCTCACCGGCGGCTGCCGGCTGTATGCCTAAATCCACCTGCCTCTGGTGTGTTGCCAAGTGATTGATGTTTGACGTTCGACGATGAAGTGCAGAAAATCAACGAGAAGCGGTTCGAAGAGATGCTGAAACGAACGAAACCCCAGGCAGGCAATGCCGTGGATGACGGAAAACCTATCGAATTGACAGACGCCAACTTCCGCGAAGCGTTGGGCAGGCACCCGGTGGTGGTCGTAGACTTCTGGGCTCCCTGGTGCGGTCCGTGCAGGATGGTGTCCCCCGTGCTGGAGGAACTCGCGTCTGAGATGGTGGGCAAAGTCACTTTCGGGAAGCTGAACGTTGACGACAACCCGCTGACCTCTCAGCAGTTCGGGATCCAAGGAATCCCGACGATCATGGTCTTCAAGGACGGCGAACCTGTGGACGGTCTGGTTGGCGCCGCACCGAAGCACATGATCGAGGCTAGGATTAGGCCATACGCCTCGGAAACGAAAGGCTCACCCTACCAGTGAAAACTGGCTAGCCTTCTTGGGATGTCACGTAAGCTAGCCGCGCATACGGCCTGACTGCTTGCAATATCTTCAGCTCAGCCTTCCTGAGGTGTTCTTCGTAGGTCGACCTCCTCATCCCCTGCTTCGCCGCAATCTGATCCATGGTCGCACCCTTGGGCATTCCGTAGTAGCCCATCTGCAGGGCGACGATGAACGCTTCGAGTTGCTTCTTCGTCAGAGTCCCCAGGAACTGGTCGACGGGTACGGTGATGGCTCCCCTCGCAGATTCCCTTGGCACCACTGATTTGCTCTCGATCTCTACCTTGGAGACCCGCGAGAGGGCGTTTAGGGCGCCACTCAGGGCATCTTTGGTGAAGGCCAGCAGGCGGCAGTACTCAAACCCTCCACGGTAGGTGACGGGCATGACCGGTATGCATTCAGCCCACTCGATTATGGCGACTGTGGAGTTCTCCGTGGCGCACTTACATCCGATCACCGCTTCCATGTTCCTGGAAGAGTATCGGTTGAACTTGATTAGGCGGGCGCCCAGTGACTTCAGCAGCGTGCCTAGGGCGGGTTCTAGTTTCTCAGCGTCCTCTTCTTTGGAGACTTGGAACTCCAAGATGTCAACCTGTAAGTTGCACCATCTTTGAATCCCAACCCCCGGGAAGAGTTTGGAGAAGTTGCAGAAAGGGAGAGAATGCTCCAGCCTCAGCGATACGTCGAACATGCGAGCGCTTCAGCGAGGCTTCGCTAAATGGTTTCCATACTGAAGTAAGCCTCGCAAGCCAAAGTCTGTCGTGCACGCCCGATTCATCTTCAGGGCCAACCGTCGCCATGGAGCCCCGGCGCCGGCGGCGTTGTCCAGCCCTAGCTGAGCCTGGAAGCCGGACTCCTCTCTTCAGGAAACAAGTCTGCGTATGAAGGCAGAGCTCTGCCAGGCTCGTCTGTGACAGGTCCTCGCTCTTCCCCCCACATAGCTTCGGGTGGGAAAGGCCGTGACTCTAGGCCAGCGAGTGTCATCCTTAGCCAGGCTACAGACATTGTCTGCCCCTGATACCAGCCGCCGTTCTCTATGGCGATTCCCAGTACGGCTTTGTAGTACTCTTTCATGCTGACGTCGTTCGTACCCCCTACACCGGTCGGTTTCGGCGTCGTAAGCAAGACTGCCGCTCCGTCATGGAACTCGGGGCTACCTGAAATCTCAGGTTTGAGTTCCTGGTCTGTGCTCCAAACGTATTCGACGTCCCCTGAGAGCATCCGCCTAAGTCCGCCAATCATGGCATGTGGTATCGTCGGGTGGGTTTTTGAAGCGGCAACTTTGAAAGTTCCAGCGGGCCCCGTTCAATCCCCTTGTACGGCACGGCTCGACGCTGTGGGACTGCACTGCTGCCTCTCCGCGCGCCCTTATCAAGCCAGGACCTTTCTGAGGACGTCCCTGGAGACGTTTCCCCCAGAGACCACGAGGACGACCCTGCCACCGAGTCCTTCCTTGTTGGACAGCAGCGGCGCGAGGGTGGCTGCCCCCGAAGGCTCGGCGAAGATTCTTGCCTTGTTCACCATGACACTGGTGGCGCCCATTAGCTCCTCTTCTGAGACAGTCAGAGCGGCGTCGACATACTTCGAGCAGGCCAGATAGGTAAGCTCGCCCAGAGCTGAAGGGATGAGGCCATCGGCGATGGAGCCCGCTGGGTCGACGTGGACTATCCTCTTCGCGGAGAGGGCGGCGGTCAGCTTCGGTGCTACAGCAGGCTCTACCCCAACCACCCTGGCAGCCGCTCCCATCCCCTTCAGCCCTATTGAAACCCCAGATATCAGACCCCCTCCGCCAACGGGAACAAGTACCGTGTCGAAGTCTGGCAACTGCTGCACGATTTCAAGACCGCAGGTCCCCTGACCTGCGATCACGTCGCGATCGTTGAATGGGTGTATGAAGGCTGACCCGTCTGTGCGCGCAATCTCTCTTGCCATGTCTTCGCGCTCTTCGCTGGACCGCCCCGCCTTGACCACGCTGGCTCCACAGTCCTCAATCGCCTCGATCTTTTCCTGAACGGCAGTCTCGGGTACGACTATCGTACACTTCTTGCCCAACAGTCGGGAACTGTACGCCACCGCAATCCCGTGATTTCCGGATGACGCTGCGACCACGCTCCTTTCCTTCACCCTGGACACCTTGTTGTAGGCGCCCCTGATCTTGAAGACTTTGATGGGCTGGAAGCACTCCAGCTTGAGGAAGACCTGCTTCCCGGTCAGCCGCGACAGGGCAGTGGATTCGACCAGGGGCGTCCGGCTCGCCACGCCGGCAATCTGCCCGGAGGCGTCCTCGATTTCCTTGATGCCAGGTAGGCCGTCTTGGCCCAAGCTAGATGTCACCTGGTCGTCCGAATAGGATGCCGTACATGTTGCAGCTCATCGTGCAATCAACCATATTTGGCCGGCGCGGCCGATAAGGGTTTCAGGAGGGCGTCTCGAATTCGACCTCGGAGTAGCCGAGGACCTGGGTAGAGTTCGAGTCTATCTTGACCTGGACCAGGTGAGGCTTGACCAACAGGACCCCGGAGGCGAGTTTGACGTTGGCCTTCACCGTCCAGTAGTCGCTTTCTTTCATGACCTCGATGAACTTCACCTTGCCGAGCCTCTTTCCGTACTTCCTCTGCAACCAAGACTTCGCCACTTGCTCGGCGTCATCGGTCGTTGCCAGCAGAGACATGCCCCTCCGAGTGGACCCGGAACCTATAGGGTCGGGTGAGTGATTGATTTGAACAACGTGTTAGAAAAACTGAACCGACATCATACAACGACCTGCTAACAGCCAGCCATGACAGAGGCTTAAACCTGGGCGGCGCCCTCTAGGCTTGGCTTGGAATCCGACGGGTTGCAGGCTCTGCGCGAAGAAGAGGCGAAGAACGTTTGGAGGGCCAGCTCAGCCCGTTATCGCTGAACTGACCTTGTTGGCTACGTCTGGGGAGACAGTCTGCATGTTGTGCGCGGCCTTGGCGTGCACGACTGCCAACTGCATTACCTCGTCTCTCGACGAGACGCCATGCACCTCGAATCCACACTGCATGCCGATGTCTTTGCATTTGAATGCGTATGTCAAGTCTTCTTCTATCCTGATCTGGTCCCACTCCGGTAAAAGCGTTCAGCCGGTCCTTGCCGGCTGGCCCAGGTAGGCGCCTACTCGACGGCACGTGCATCCCATCCCCAGGGATCCCGGGCAAGGCTCGGGTTTCATCGGTGTAGGAACAAGGCGTAGCCTGACGCCCGGGCTGTCTCCCGGTTGCGTTCGGATTCTCTCTTCCTCTCGTCGTTTTCGTCTGACATGGGCGCGAATTGGGTTCGCGATTCTAAATACTCAGGGCACGTGAAGTAATCACTTTATGTGAGTCGCCAATATATCACCACTATGCTGGCAAGGGTCTCATGAGCGGATTCGAAGAAAGAGTTGAGCGTGGAAAGACGGCTACCATCTCAGAGGTGGATGGCGACCTGCTCCTCGAAGGCTCCACCTTGGTGCCCTCAGGAAAGAAGGTGGTGGTACACGGAACCCTCGTGGTCAGGAAGCGGTCTACGGTCAAAGGGAACCTAGCGGCGGACGAAGTGCGGGGAGACGGAGATCTTCTGGTGGAGGGGGACCTGGAAGCCAGCGACATAAGGCTCGACGACGGCGCGAGCCTCGAGGTGAGAGGCGATCTCAGGGCCGACTACTTGGATGTGCCTAACTCCGTCAGGATAGGCGGGAGGACCGAAGTGAATGATATGCGAGTTGGAGGGACGGTGGTGTTGACCGGCGACGCCAAAGTGGAAGACGTGAAAGTAGGAGGGACGCTGGAAGCGAAAGCGAAGCTGGAATCGGACGACGTGAGGGTTGGCGGGGCTCTCCAAGCCAAGACCCTGATCTGCGATGACATCCGGGTAGGTGGGAGCCTCCGTGCTGAGACCATCAGAGCGGAAGATGTGGACGTAGGAGGGACGATGGAGGTCTCCGGCGACGTGGAGATCGAGGATCTTGCGGTGGGAGGGACTGCCGTGGTGGGCGGCGGAGAGGTGGAGGACGTCAGAATCGGCGGAACCCTCAAGTCCACGGGAGGCCTGGCCTTTGAAGAGATACGCGTTGGAGGGCAACTCACCATCGACTCGGGGAAGGGGGAGAAAGTCTCTGTTGGAGGTATTCTGGAGGTAGCCAGAGACCTGAAACTCGAAGACCAGCTTTCGGTCGGAGGTAAGGCGAAGATCGGGGGAGCGGTGGAGGCGGGTTCCATAGGCGTGGGCGGGGAGCTGGAGGCAACGAGGGTGGTGGCAGATGAAAAGCTGGAGATTGGCGGAGGCCTTTCTGCCTCGGTAGGGTCCAGGGCCCAGGAGGTTGACATAGCCAGGAGAGCCAAGGTGAAAGGACCAATCGTAGGGGAGACCGTCAGAATCAAGGAAAATGCCGAGGCGGAGGACATCTATGCAGAAAGCCTCTGGGCCGAAGCCGGCTGTTCTCTCAGGAGCGTCTACGTCAGGAGGGCCGAAGTCGGCAGGGGGTGCAAAATATCTGGAGTGCTGCAGTATACCGAAGCCGTCCGCCTGAGCAAAGATGTCAGCCTAGCCAGCCAGCCTGAGAAGGTCTCCGACCTTCCAAGCCCTCCGGTATGAAGAAGGTCAAAAGGTCGAAGCTGGACATCTACAACTCCCTGCTTCGTGCCATGGACTCCTATGGCGGCTCGGGGCGGATAACCCATCTCTCATACGCGTCCAATACGCCCCTGGACAGGACGAAAAAGTATCTGCAATTCCTTGCAGACAAAGGGTTGCTCCGAGCGCAGGAAGGCGACGACGGAGTAGACTATATGATGACGCCCCGAGGATACGAGTTCCTAAGGGCCTATTCTGTGGTAGGAGCCCTTATCGAGGTCGAACGGGCGTAGCTGGGACGGAACCCCGGGGATGCTGGAGTAACACCGTAGTCAGGTTATCTGTAGTTGCGAAGGCTTAGGAGCCCCTGCGCCGGAGCGTGAAGACATAGCTTTGGACTCCGGATCGATGGCAGGCAAGGTCTGCATGGTAACAGGAGCGAGTTCCGGGATTGGCAGGGCAACGGCCGAGAAACTCGCGCTGCTCGGGGCGACGGTGATTCTTGTTTGCAGAGACAGGGCAAAGGGCGAGAAGACAGTCACCCACATCAGACAGAAAGGAGCCATCGGCCCCATGGAGCTCCTCCTCGCCGATTTCAGCTCTCTCCAGTCGGTCAGGGAGCTCGCCAGGGCGTATCTCAAGAGTCACGGCACGCTCCACGTACTCGTCAACAACGCAGGGATGGCCAAGCTGACGCGGTCGGTGACAATGGATGGGTTCGAGACCACGCTCCAAGTCGACTACCTGTCGCAGTTCCTGTTGACCAACTTGCTCCTGGGTGTACTGAAGAAGAGCGCGCCTTCGCGCATCGTATTTGTGTCGTCTGTCGCCCACTACGACGGACGTATTGACCTGGACGACCTGCAGATGGCTGAAGGGTACAGTGTGATGAAGGCATACTCGCGGGCGAAGCTGGCCCAGGTCCTTTTCAGCTGCGAGCTCGCTGAGAGGCTCAAAGGGACGGGGGTCACGGCGAACTGCCTCCACCCCGGAGCCGTGGCAACGAACATCTGGGGGAGGCCTCTCGGGCGGCTGTCGTTCCTGGCAAAGGTCACCAGGCTCTTCCTCATCAGCCCTGAAGAAGGGGCAGAGTCTCCGGTACTCCTCGCTTCGTCGCCTGACCTAGAAGGCGTGACAGGCAAGTACTTCGACCGCAAGAGGGAGAAGAGGCCGGCCGCAGCGTCCTATGACAGGGCCCTGGCGCGGAGGCTCTGGGATACGAGCGCAAACTTGGTCGGGCTAGCCTAGCCGACGAAGCTGTCCACTGATTGCCATGGGCAGACTCATGGCGGCCGGAAAGAGCGGGCGCGGCATTCACTTGGGCGGGTCGGCTGGTTATACGTGGGCTGAAGCGCGGGACGGGAGAAGCGTGGAAGTGGATCTGCGACTTCGGTCCCGCGGACCGTCCAGTCACCCAGCCTGGTGAGCGGGGTACACCTGTTACATAACGCCTGAACTAGACCGACGCCGCGCAGACCCTGAAGCGGCTTCGTGGCTGGCGGACTATTGAACCAGTGGACCCAGCCCTGGAGAATCCTGTTCCGCGGGGTGCGTCCACTCCGCTGGAAAGCGGCGGGGCAGGACGCCTGAGCGTCGCCCGTGGCCAGCAGCCTGTGCCCCAGACGCACCATAATAAGCACCGAGCGCCGGTTGAGGAGAACATGGACGGAACACAGTCCCTGAAAGAGGACATTGCCCGCACCATCAGGAGGCTTTACGAACGGGGCCTAGTCTCCGGTGTGGGAGGGAACGCCAGCGCACGCGTCCGCACGAAGGATCAGATCCTGATCACCCCGGCGGGCTACTTCAAGGGCGGAGTGACCCAGGGAGACCTGGTCAGAGTTAACCTCGAAGGAGAGGTGATCCGCGGGGGAAGACCCTCTAGCGAACTCCCCACTCACCTTGCCGCCTACAGGGCTAGGGAAGACGTGAACGCCGTCGTCCATGGCCACCCGCCCAACGCCGTAGGGCTTGCAAGTGCAGGGATAGAGATACCCATTATGACACCTGAGCACGCTGTCATGATCAGGAGGATAGAGGTGGTGGATTTCGCTGTTCCTGGAGAAGACGGCGCCAGGGCGATAGCGACCGAGCTGAAGAGGTGTAATGTAGTCGGAATAAGGAACCACGGGTTCTTTTCGATGGGGAGGGACCTACATGAGGCAGCGTCCAGACTGGAGGTGCTCGAAGAGAGCTCCAAAATCTACCTTGCCGGCCGGGCTGCGGGCGGAGCCCCTGGGCTGGACGAAGAGGCGCTGAAGAGAACGAGAGAGGCGTACGGACTCGAGTAGCCAATCATCGAGCCAGACCGCGGGCACGGGAAAGGCCAGGGCCCTCGTCTTCACCTCTGTCGGGCACTTCGTCAATGACGGCTCGGTGTTCCTCCTCCCTCTGATCGTCGACGTCCTGGGCAAGCTGTACGGGGCGAGTTTCGTCGAGGTTTCCATCCTGTTGTCTCTATTCTACCTGAGTTCTGGAGCGTCCAGCGTCCTGGTCGGCAGGACGGCAGACAGGACAGGAGAGACGGGAAAACTCATGGCGGCGGGGATAGGATTCCTTGGGGCTGGACTGATAGGATTCTACGCCGCGATGATCTATCTTGGAGGCGGAGACCTCTTCGGCGCCGCCATGGCCTGCGACCTGGCGATGGGGTTTGGGAGTTCATTCTACCATCCCCTGGGAGGGAGCATCCTGCAGTCGTCCTTCGGTCGCGAGTCGTCCGGACGGGCCCTAGGCCTTAACGGAGGGATGGGGAGTGTTGGGCGGACCCTTTACCCAACACTTTACGTTGTTGCCGCCGCCGCGTTTACGGTCCCTGGCTCGATGGCTTTCTTCGGGCTCTTCGGAATCGCGGCCGCGATGTTGATATGGGCGGGGCTGGGGTCGGCGAAAGGCCGCAGGCCAAAGGTAGGCCGGAACGTGCTGTCTGTCCGCGGCGCCCTTACGGGGCCGATGCTGATGCTGGTGGCAGTGTCCTTCGTGAGATTTGCAGCGCTCGGAGGAATCGCAGCCTACATCCCGACTTTCCTCACGCAGGAGAGAGGCCTCGGTCTGGGCGCCTCCCTGGGGCTGACCATGTCCGTGCTCTATGCTTCTGCCATCGTCGGCCAGCCCATCTTCGGCCGCCTGGTCGACCGGTTCGACGGCCGTCTTGTCCTGGCCGTCACTGCGGTGGGGGCGTCAGCTTCGATGGTGGGATACGTCAACACAGGCGGATTCGTGAGCATAGTCATGCTCTCTCTTTTTGGCTTCTTCGCCTACACCGGGTTTCCGCTACTGATGTCCCTCGCGGCGGATTACGCACCGGAGAACGGCTCGACGCTAAGCAACTCGCTGGTGTGGGGGGTGGGGGCGACTGGAGGGAATGCCGTCGGTCCCCTCATAATCAACGCGCTCATTCTGGACAGCTATGGGAGGCTCGGCCTTTCGTTCGAATACATGGCCGCCCTGGCAGTGGCTTCGGCCGTGGGTGCGTACCTCATACCCAGACCGGCTGCAGGGAAGGTCGAGGCTCCGCCTCGACCGCCCCAGGGCTGAGACGGCCGTGACTCCTCCTCTGGCCAGACTCCAACGCCAGAGGTCACACGGCCAGATATCGTCTTCGGATGAAAGGCGCTACGGAGCTCCCGTATCTCTGCCTCAGTTCGTCTGGGAGGAACCTATATGCCCTTATCTTCCTTCTGCAGCGATAACTCCCGCAACTGCACGCCATCATGAACCCCGCCCAGTCGACATCTGTGGAGTAGTCGAACGTGAGCTCCTCTCCACTCTTCACGTCTCTCCCCGCGATGATGGAGAGTCCTGACATGACGCAATTTGGGTCGCACGAGTGGTTGATGTACCACCCCACGCTATTTCTCCTGGGGACTACGTATCTGTCATAGTCTACCTGGATGGCGTAGGGCCAGAGTTCCTTTGGGATGTCCCAGACCCACTTCGGAGCCCCCCTGAAGGTCGCGATGGCCGTCGAGCGTGCAATACGCCCCGCCGCGAACACGCCTCTACCTTTTGGTCCGGCGTCCCCCACCCTGACTGGAACCCCGCTGGAGGTCACTTTGCTTTTTCCCTGCTCGCTGTGGGGTGTTCCGGAAGATACCTGAACATAAGGGCAACGCAGACCACTGTTCCTACCAGGCTAGCGGCGATTGGAGCCTCATAACCGAGGTACTGGTAGAGGAAGCCGCCGACTATGGGCGCAGGGAAGGCGACCAGGCCCCTGAAAGCAGCCACCTTCCCTCCTACCCCTCCACGCGTCTTTGGAGGAGAGTGCGTCATAAGGAGGGAGGAAACACCAGGGACCCACGTCGTGACCGAGACCCCGAAGACCACGGATGACGCCAAGAACTCTGGGAGAGAGTTGGAGATGGCCCATCCCGCCATCAGCAAGGTCCCCAGCAACTCCGAGAGCATTAGAGTCCTCTTTGGCCCGAGCCTGATTAGAATCCTCGTGGCAGGATATTGGGAAGCGAGCATCGCGAGGTACCATACAGCAACCAGCAGGCCGACATCGGAAGCGGTGAAGTGAAACCGGTCCTCGGCCATCGCATAGATTATGTTTGAGCTGATTCCGAAGGCGAACGCGTCCATTGCCAGGGCCCCGAAGTACCCCCAAGACGACTTGGGGAACGTGAACGCCTCTCTAAGTGAGAACGTTGAGCCTTGGACAGGCTCGGCCGTGACTATGTGTCTGGTCTCAGCGAGCCCTCTCCAGTAAAGATACAGGTCCAGGGATTCGAGAGTCGCGGCCACTGTGAAGATCAATAGATAGCCATACGTCTCTGCCAGCGCCCCCGCCAGGTAAGGGAAGACAACTCCCGGCACCGTGCCCATGAAGAAAATCAGACTATAGGCAACGTCCATCTGGCGCGAATCCAGACCGACCGATTCGGCTACCATTGCCTGCGACGCAGGGCTTCCGAGGATGGAGACACCATACAGGACGAACGCTGAGAGGACCAGATAGCCGTCGCGCGAAAGCGCCGCCCCCATGAAGCAGACCATAGAGGCGATTGTTGTGACACTTCCGAGGAGGATGGCCTGCCTCCGGCTATGCAGGTCGGAGTAATGCCCCGCAAGCGGCTGTACAAAAGTTGCCGCCACCCCGGAGAACCTGTTGCCCAGAGCCTGGAGCACACCCAAAGCGGCCACGCCAAAGCCAAGGGTCCCTGGGAAGAGTTGGAGGGCGACGTTGAGCATCCCGATGTAGACGCCGGAAATCAGACCTGTGATGGCAATCGCCCTGATGTTCCTGTTCACCAGAAGTGAGCGAGACAAGCTTAGGATTCCTCGCTCGCGCCCAGTCATGCCGGCCGCCTCCGTACAGTCCGTTAAATGAACTGGACCCTACTGCAGATGATCGAGAGTACCTCGCATCCGCACAGCGCGGCAGCGAGGGCTTCGATATGCTTAACCTCGCCAGTAGGCCTTCCACTCAGGCTTGGCCGCTATAGATGATGGGCGCTCGCAGGCCAGACGGGCTCGGGCCCTCTTCTTCGTTACCTTGTTCTGCATCGCCCTCTATGTCGTCTTGGATGCGGTTGCCCAGTCTCTGCCTCCGCACTACAGTCCCATCGGCCAGGCAGAGAGCGACCTCGCCGTAGGACCTTACGGGTACCTCATGACCCTGAACTTTGTCAACCGGGGGGCGCTCTCCCTCTGTTTCCTCTTCGCCCTCGCCTTAACGGCGAACAGCTCCGACACGACTGGCCCACGGTTTAGGCGCGGAGGGTACCTCTTTTCGGCCTGGGCGATAGGGTCGCTCTTGCTCGCAGCATTCCCGACGGATGTCCCGCCAGCTCCTATCTCGGTGGATGGCGCTGTGCATCTGCTGGTGGCCGTAGTAGCCTTCGCCTCAGGCGCTGCTGGAGTGCTCTATATCTCCCTCGGGATGGAAGGCAACAGAGAGCTCACTCGAGCGGCGGGATGGGCCCTCCCTCTTGCATACCTGTCGGTCGCGCTTTGCGCGATTGAGCTCGTCGGTCCCTTCCTGATACCCCACTTGTTCGCCCGTTATGGAGGGCTGACAGAACGGGCGTTCCTGGGGTCGGTCCTCGTCTGGACCGGGGGAGTATCGGTGAAGATGCTCACCGGAGGAGAGGTGCAGGTAGAGCCAAGCTCGGTCGGCCGAGATGCAGGAATTTCCTCCAACTATATATCTGGCCACCGAAGAGTGGTCTAGAAACCGAGGTAACTTTTGGCTCATGACAGTCAAGATAGACGAACGCGTGGTGTTCGAGATCATAGAAACGAAGAAACCGAAGGTTGTGCTAGTCAACGCGCCGGGAGGGCTGCTGAGGCAGACGAAGGAGCTGATGGAGCGTGTGAAGGAGAGGTACGGAGTGACTGCAATAATGTCAGGGGACAGCTGCTTTGGGATTTGTGATACCGTCGATGACGACGCCGAGAGGTTGCAGGCCGACCTTGCCCTGCATATCGGACACAACGCGGCCGTCAAGGCGGTGGGAGACTACACATATCTGATTGACGCGGTTGACGACGTGGAGTTTGGGGATGTGATTGAAACCGCGGCGAAAGCCCTTGCCCCCTACAAGCGGATTGGACTCGCGACGTTCAGCCAGCACCTCCACCAGCTCGGCCCGGCTAAAGAGAAGTTGGAGGCAAAGGGATTCCAGGTCGTGGTCGGCAGGAGGAACAACCTGATGCTCGAAGGCCAGGTGTTCGGCTGCGATTTCTCCACGCCTTTCCCCACGCGGGGCAAAGTGGACGCCTTCGCCTTCCTGGGGGAGAGCGAATTCCACGCCGTAGGGCTCGCACTGGCCACCGG
The DNA here is from genome assembly GCA_029785685.1 of Nitrososphaerota archaeon. The sequence goes on from JAFLZE010000002.1 coordinate 76,490, forward strand.
GAAGCCCACGTTCATGCTTGACCCCTACATGAATGAAGTGACCGACATGCAAGCGGCAGCGGCCGAGAGGAGGAAGCGGGCCATACTCGCGGTCTACAAGGCCAGGGACGCTCGGGTGTTCGGCGTAATCACAGGGCTGAAGGAAGGTCAGAAGATGCTTGGAAGAAGTAACTGGATAGCAAAGCGCCTCGAGATGAACGGGAGGAAAGTGGTTAGGCTGGCCATGAGGGACGTCACCGCGGAACGGCTTGCCCCCCACAGGGAGATTGAGGCGTTCGTCCAGACCGCCTGCCCCAGGATATCGGTCGACGGGTTTACCTTCGACAGACCGGTGTTATCCATCCCCCAGGCGGACGCATTAGTCGCACTTATTGAGGGGAGGGAACCGGGGGAGTTCCTTGAACGCGCGAAATGGATCGAACTCACAGTGGGGCTCATAAAGAAATGAAAGAGCGAAAGAAGGCGCCGTTGGCCCTCCCCGGAGATAAGCTTGCGGTGTCAGAAGAGTTCCTCCCCGGTATGCACACCTACGACGCCTCCGGACTGATCAGAGCTCTGAGGGCGGGCTCGGTGGTGAGAGATATGAAGAACATGGAGATCTCAGTGCAGCCCGCTGCGGAGCCCGAGCTGTTCCGCGTCGACGACTGGGTCACAGGCCAAGTCGAGGGGTCTCAGGCAAACTCCGCGAACGTCCATATCTTCTTCCTCAATGGAAAACCTACCTACAAAGACTTCTCTGGCATGCTTTCGCTGAGAAGCCTCTCGGGAGGAGGGAGGGGGGCGAGAAGGACCACCCCAGTCAAACCCGGGGACATCGTCAGGTGTCGGGTATTCAGCCTGGTTAATGGGATAATCCATCTGACCATAGACGAGCCCGACATGGGGGTAGTAGCTGCACTGTGCGGGAGCTGTGGAAGGCACCTTCTCAAGGGGAACGCGACCAAGCTGAAGTGTGACGAGTGTGGCAATGTGGAGGAGAGGAAGCTGGCCAGGGATTTCGGGACCACCCCCATAGAGCCGTAGCCTGGGGCGCGGCATATTGCTTGAGACGCTGCTATCTGTTTAATAACAAGAAGTCGAGGGGCGGTCAGGCAAAATATGCAGGTCCAGACCACGAGTGAAGACGAAAAGGGCCTTACGGTGGAGATTACCGGGGAAGACTATTCACTAGCCGAAATCGTGCATCACGAACTGCTAGAGGAGAAGAGCGTCACCTTTGCGGGAGTGCTCCCGCCCCACCCCCTGATCAAGAAGCTCGTGTTGAAGGTCAGATCACAACGGGTAAAGCCCGAAAAGGCCTTCGCCAACAGTGTCGACAGGGCCATGGAGACCACCAAAGAGCTCTACGACGGGGTAAAGAAAGCGCTCAGTGGTGGGTCAAGCTGAAGTTCTGCCCAAAGTGTGGGACACGGCTCAAGCTGAAGCAAGTGAAAGGAGCCCGGGAGGTATCAGTCACCTACGCCTGCGACAACTGTGGATACTCTAAGAAAGAGGCGAACGCCCTGGTCCAGAAGACTGAGGAAGAGCTCTCCAACACCCCGCAGATTAAGGTGGTCGGGGAGAAAGAGGAGAAGCTCAATTCACTCCCGACGACAAAGATTGAGTGCCCCAAGTGCAGCCACAACGAGGCGTTCTGGTGGTTCCTACAGACGAGGAGTGGTGACGAACCACCTACGCAGTTCTACAGGTGTGTCAAGTGCAACCACACCTGGCGATCGTATAGCTAGCCTGCTCGCAAGATCAATGTTAGACATCGTCTCTGGTGGTGACTTCTATCGCATCTCCACCCGCTACCAAGATATCCGCGCTGGCGGCGGGAATCGACGCCACGTCCTCGGGCTCGAACGGGCCGTAGCGCCTCAAGTCCAGCCCCACCAGCTCGTTGACGTGTTTCACGAACCTCACTGTGATGCTTCTCTGGTTCTCAGTCATGTGAGCGAACTCTACGAATGATGGCTGGCCCGCCGAGATCGCCTCCACCAACGTCTGGAACCGCCTCTCGAATTTCTGCTCGGCAGAGCATACATACCTTTCTTCTGGGAGCAACTGCAGGACGGCGCCCTGCTGCATTGCCTTCTCCCTCCTAATCTGTAGGAGTTGCCTGATCATCGATTCAATCATCCTCTCCTGGACGGCGGCCAGGCGGACGACCACGTCAGACGCCCCTGCCGCTACGGATCTCTTCAGCCTCTGGCTGTATGCTGATATGCCCGCGTAGAAGTCGGATGGAAGCTGGAGCAGTATCTCGGATTGTGTCTCCAACTCGAGTCTACGCTTCAGATGTTCAAGCGTCGCTTCAGGCATTCAAACCACTTCGCCTAGGCCCTTCGTCAGGATTTGTACCGCTGCGAAGGTGGGCAGCTCAACTGTAACTGACTTGTACGGGCCAAAGTCCCTGTGCCTAGCCCTGAATTGGGGGTAAAAAGACACTGCGACGTTCACCGCCTTAGCAGTCAGGACGAAAGGGTCCTCCTGGGGGTCGAACCTATCCATGGATGTCACCCTCGTCTTGGACATCCCCGTTGTCCCGTGCAGCGTTCCTGCGAGCCTGAATACTCGGTGGATGTCTGTGGTCACCGAAGAATCAACCAGGGCGCGCTGGGAGGTGATTGCCTCAGAGACCAGCTTCTGCAAGGTGCCGCCGTAGTCTTCCCTACGTTCTTCAGTGTACCTAGCTATGCGCCTGGCCCACCCCGCACCGACGGCGCCAGTCTGTGGCCTGCGCCTGAGAGTCGAAGCGATGCTTTGGCTGAGCGGGAGAGAGGACCCACGGACGTATTCTGCTATCTCGCCGCGGCCGAGTTGATCCAGCTGTTCAAACCTGCCGTCATACACATGGAGGTGATATCCTCTGTTGCCTGAGAAGTAGACCCTGATTGCTTCGCGCTCAACTCCAAAGTCCTCTGTAAGGAAGCCGACCACCTTCATGGTGTGTTCTCTAGCCGCGTCCAGGCATGCCTCGCAGGTCCCGTGAAACTCCGCAGTCGGCCCCCCACACTTCGAGCATTTGGCAGGCCTGGGGAGCTTCCCCGACGCGTAGCACTTCTCGCAGTACCAGAGGTCGTGCCCCCTCTTGCAAGGGGTAGGGACATCGGTGGCATCGATGTCGAAGATTAGTTCGGCGCCCAGCCACCCTTTCTCGTCAATTGGACTGGCGGGGCGCTCATAGCGGGCGTTGGAACAATACACAGACGACGGCGACTGTCTCAGAATCTCAGCGACCGCCTCCCCTTCGTTCTTGAACGACAGGTGGCGGACCATCCCGCCGCCGAATGGGATGTACCCAAACTCCCTTCTCCCGATCTCAGCCGGGAACTCTATTGCGCCGGCCCCACGGAAGTAGTACTCTTTGTAGGCTGACCTGAGGAAGCTTTTCGTGGGCTCGTTCATCTTGGCATTGTCACCTCAGACCCGGGAGATAAGAACCCTGAGCCTTTCCCTCGAATTGAACCGGTGAGCGCCCCCAGCCTCGGAGAGCCTGCCGCCTAGGAGCGAAGCCTGCCAGGTCTGATTCGATTGCCTGAACTAGGACGGTCGTCCATCTTCCTCTGGATAGACCGACTCATACTTCTCGGTCTTGGGGACGATGCAGAGGAACTCCGCGTCCTGGTCACCCGTGTTCAGGTACCAGTGCATGGTGCCTTTGGGGATGTAGATGGAATCCCCCTCCTTCACTTCGTGGGTCTGGCTACCAATCCCCACCTTGTACCGGCCCCGCAGGACATACTGTTCGTGTTCTATCGAAGGATGAAAGTGTTTCGGGATGCTCCCTCCCGGCCTGATTCTGAACCTTCTCATCTCGAAGTTTGGCGCGCCATCGTGTCTGTCGACCAGCCATTCAATCTCAGTGTCGACAGCATTCTCGACAGGCTGCGGCCTCACTGATTTGTCTGGCTTCACCGTCATTGCGCATGATATCCCGTGCAGTCTGCTTTAAGATAACCGCTCCCGGAGCGGGCAGTCTAATACATTGGGTTGGGGGCTAACGCAGCTTCCCTCAGCATCATGAAGCCATTTATCACCATGAGTCCGCCCACCAGAAGCATCCCGAAGCCAAGCAGCGACTCCGGTCCCATGGCAGATGCCATCCCTCCCATGGAGGATCCGGTCAGCAGCATGAGGAGACCATAGACTATCATGAGCGCCCCGAAGGCCTTCATGTGAGCGGCTCCGAATGCCGATGTGCTCGCCACAGCGGACGCAAAGACAAGAATCCCCAATGTTACAACCCCGACCCCCAGTGGGAACTCGGACCCGGCGTATTGGACCGTCAGCATCCCCGCATTGAGCACAGGCATGGGGTTCTGGGCGGGACCCGCCATGAGCTGATACCCCGAGTATAGGTCCAAGGAGGCGCCCACCAGTCCGAGGACGAACCCGAAGAGCACAGAAGCGCTGCGGATTACAACCAGGCGGGCGCCCTCGCGAAGCAAGGCAGTCTACTCTCGCGTGCCGCTATTTCAGGCATTCAGGGCGAGACATTCCGTCGCCGGCATAAACCATCGAATCTGTTTTTGCCCGGACGGGCCGCAAATCCTAAGACCCCCAGGTCCGCCCTTTGAGCGTGAAAGTCGGTGGCTGTGAGTACAGGGACGATGTGCTGTATGACCCCGAGCACGGGACGTGGGGGCGCCTTGAGGGGAGCCTTTGGAGAGTCGGCGTCACCCCCCTCGTCTCCTGGCTGTCAGGGGGATTCACTGCCGTATCGATAAAGCCAGAAGGATCCCGGATCGCCGAGGGAAACTCTCTGGCCTCGGTGGAGGGTCCCAGACACTTCGATGTGGTCCGCGCCCCGTTTGAGTGCGTCGTAAGGAAACCCAATGAAAAGCTCAAAGAGAAACCGCGAATCATAAACAAGGATCCCTTCGGCGACGGATGGGTGGCGCTGGTTGAGAAGACTGGCGGACAGTCCAGGCTTCGTCCGCTCAAAGACGCCACGTCGACGATTGAAGAGAGACATCGTTCCATGAAGGTGCGCTGCTTCGCCGCCTTCCCTGATGTCGAGCTTTACGAGGTCGGAGCCGAGTGCTCTGTCGTCCTCGCGCGGCTGGACGAGGAACTCGCGAAGTCCTCCCGGGGGACGGTCGTCCATTTGGTCTCCGACGACCCTACCGCTGAGATCGAGATGGTCAGGTGGCAGGACCAGACCGGAAACTCCCTCCTAGAGGTGCGCTTGGAAGGCGCGCTGCGTCACTTCATAGTGAAGAAGGGCTGAATCTCACTTTTCGATGGGATAGCGTATAGAGTTACCCCACTCAGTCCAAGAGCCGTCATAGTTCTTAACATCTGGATATCCCAGCAGGTACTTCAGAACGAACCAGCTATGGGAAGAGCGCTCCCCAATCCTGCAGTAGGTAATCACCCCCTTGTCTCTAGTGACTCCCTTGGAGGTGTACAGTGCTTCCAGCTCCTCCCTTGGCTTGAAGGTCCCGTCAGCGTCGTTTACCGCCATCCCCCAGGGGATGTTCTTCGCGCCTGGGATGTGGCCTCCCCTCTGGGCTGCCTCGTTGGGGTACTCCGGCGGTGCGGTTATCTCACCTGTGAACTCCTTCGGACCCCTGACGTCGATGAGGACCTTGTCGGGCTTCCCCACCGCGGCCTTCACCTCGTCCCTGTACACCCTGACCTCTGTGTCGGGTCCGGCGGCGCTGAACTGGGCGCGCGGGTACGACGGGACGTCCTTGGATATCAGCCTGTCCTCTAGCAACCATTTCTTCCTCCCGCCGTCCATCAGCATGACGTTATCGACCTTGTGGTACTTGAGGTCCCAGAACGCGTAGGCAGCGAACCAGTTGTTGAAGTCACCATAGAGGACCAGGGTAGAGTCGTTGGAGATGCCGTTGCGCTGGAGGAGATTCTCCAGTTGCTCCTTGGATAGGATATCCCTATTCAGAGGGTCGTTCATGTCTTTCTTCCAGTCGAAAAGGACAGCTCCTGGGACGTGCCCCTGGCTGTAGTTCGCAGCCGGGTCGTAGTCGACCTCGGTGACCCTTACTTTGGGGTCGTGCAGGTGTTCGGAGACCCACTGGGTGGATACGAGGACCTTCGGATGCAAGCGGCTTTCACTCATATTATAACATATGTGATAATACCGATTTAAGGGTTCCTCGCTCGGAGCGTTGTTGAATAACTCCGAACCAGGCCAGATTTATGTTAAGTCGCACAGGAGTGGCTCGCCAGACAACCAGGTAGAATTATCATAGACACGGTAGTTATTCAACAAGTCTTCGCTCGGCGCTCACAGTCACGGGGAGGAGTACGGAGGATAGCCGATGGTAGGCGCCTCTAATCCGAGGCCGTTGTCGGGGCGTACTTCGGAGGGGTCCGGTGGCGGGTCGCCTGCTCGAATGCGTAGGAGAGCCTGATCAGGGTCGGCTCGCTGTAAGCGCGTCCCATGAAAGTGATGCCTACCGGGAGACCGAACACGAAGCCTGCTGGGACGGTGATTGCAGGATACCCTGCCAGGGCCGTAGGCTGGGACGAGCCCCCTCGACTGTGGTCTCCATCGATGTGATCCACCACCCAGGCGGGCGACCCCGTCGGGGCCACCAGGGCGTCCAGACCGTGCTTGTCCATGACATAATCAATCCCCTCCTTCCTTGACAGCCTGAGGTTCTTCTTCAGTGCGGTCAGATACTTCCTGTCCTTCAGGCCTGCGGTCTCCTCCGCCTTGAGGAACAGGTCCTGGCCGAAATACTTCAATTCCTTCTCGTGGTGTTTCTCGTTGAAGGCGATGACATCCTTCAGCGACCGTACCTTCGAGGACGCGAGCCCTGAAAGATATCGGTTCAGATCGGCCTTGAACTCGTGCAAGAGGACGACCATCTCGCCCTCATCCATCTGTTTCGCTGATGGGATGTCGGCTGGGTCAACGATGGTGGCGCCCAGGTCCCGCATCTTACCTATCGCGGCTTCGGCTGCGGCATCTGTTTTGTCACTGTACCCAAAGTACGCGCTGCGCGGGACTCCGATTCGCGCGCCCTTCATCCCGTCGCGATCCAAGAACTTGGCATAGTCTCGATGTGACTTCCCGATGCTCGACCGGGTCGACGGGTCTTCCCTGTCTACACCCACCATCACACCCAGAAGGACAGCGGCGTCTTCGACCGTCCTCGCCATTGGGCCTACCGTGTCCTGACTATGCGCTATTGGTACCACCCCTGTGCGCGAGACGAGCCCCAAGGTGGTCTTGATGCCGACGATGCCGTTGACCGAGGACGGGCAGAGCACCGAGCCGTCGGTCTCTGTGCCCAGGGCGGCGGCCGCGAGGCTGGCAGCCGCAGCCACTGCCGAGCCCGAACTTGAACCGCAAGGAGACCGGTCCAGGGAGTAGGGATTGCGCACCTGCCCTCCCCGGGCGCTCCACCCGCTGGAAGAGTTGCTGGAGCGGAAGTTGGCCCACTCGCTGAGGTTGGTCTTTCCGAGTATCACCGCCCCCGCCTCACGGAGGCGCGTCACGACGTAGGCGTCTCGCCTAGGCCTGGAGCCTATCAGGGCCAGGGAACCTGCGGTGGTCTCCATCCCGTCAGCCGTGGCGATGTTGTCCTTCAGAAGCACCGGGATGCCGTGCAGCGGCCCTCGCGCGCCCTTCTTCCTCCTCTCTTCATCTAGGTGCCGGGCCATCGCAAGAGCATTCGGGTTGATTTCAGCGATCGAATTCAGCCTGGGTCCAGCCCTGTCGAGTTTGGCAATTCGGTCGAGATAGCCTCGGACTAGGGCTATGGAGGTGAGCTTTCCAGCCTCCATAGCTGCTTGGAGTTCTAGTATCGTTGTTTCTTCAAGGCTCCTGAGCAACGACCTATGAGGGTGCGATTGTGAAAGGTAAAACCGTTTGTGTGAACCTGCAAGCGATCTGAACAGGCCAGGCGACCATGCTGGTTCTGCAAGACGCCCATTGATGAGAACCCGCAGGTCTGTGACCTGCGTCCCAGTAGACAGCCTCGCCGGTGAGGCCTCAGTCGGACGAGACTCTGGGGGCGAGGAAGTAGGCCATCTTGGCACCTTGGTCGTTCAGCTTCAGCATGAGGCGGACCGGCTTCTTGGTAGAGTACTCCAACTCGACAGTGTCTACGACCCCGCCGAGGGCTTTCAGAATCCCAGAGATGTAATCTGTAGAGTACGTCGCCTTGCTCTCGGCGTTGGACTGTAGTTCGAGGACGTCCGCGTCATTTTTCGCGAGTGAGATTTCGGCCTTTCCGACGTCGCTTTTGCCTGAAAACGTCAGCTTGTCCTTCGTCGCGGTGAACGTGATCTGGTCGGAGACGACCGACACGTCGCCGAGAACCTTCTCCAATATACTCTTGGTAAGCGTCATCTTTGTGTCGAACTCGAGCTTAGGGAGCGGGGCAGAAGCAGCAGTACTCTCTATCAGGTGTATGTTGAACTCGCGCTTGTAACCGTTGGTGAATCTTATCATGATGCTGTCGTCCTCGGCCGACGAGATCTCTACGCTGTCCTTGCTCTCAGCTCGCCCTATGGTCCGGACTAGGTCTTCGACACGAATGGAGAACCGGAACGGCTTGTCACACTCATAGGCAGCCCATGCCGAGACCGGCCATGTAAGATCGACAAGCGCGACATGTGAGGGATCCATGGCCCGGAAGGTGATTCCCTCTGAATTGGCATCAAAGGTCGCCTCCTCGACGAGTGTCTTGACTGCAGCAGCCACGGCTCGCCATTCAACCGAACTTGACGTCCTTGCTAGAAACAAGGTGTGCTAGGTTCCTTGGTCCGGGTCAACCGGGATTGGATAATAAGCGTTGGCAGAAGCACGTCGAAGCGGGCATGCGCCTCCTGAAACTGAAGGTCACCGGCAGCCATCATGGCGTAAGCGGAGGTAGACGACCAGAGAATGAAGAACGGGCCAAACTTAAATGCATGAGCAGGACCGGGGCCAATCCGACCCGGTGAGAAGATGAAATTCCCCAAGGAAATGAGCACCTACTGCCGTTGGTGCAAGCATCACACCAGTCACTCTGTTGGTCTCTACAAGAGAGGGAAGGAACGTGCAGGGTCTTGGGGGGCCAGAAGGCAGGCAGGAAGGAAGCGCGGCTATGGCGGCCAGAAGTTCCCGGAATTGATTCGAACGGCAAAGACCACCAAGAAGGCGACCCTCCGACTAAAGTGCAAGGAATGCAACCGTGAAAGCATGCGCGATGGAATCAGGCTGAGGAAGGCAGAGATAGCAGCATGAAGCGCGACCGGGAGCCGATACCTAAGACCAGGAGTTCGTTTCTGCTCGTGAAGTGCCCTGACTGCGGTGAGGAGCGGATACTCTTCACAAACTCGGCGAAGGACATCGGATGTAGAGGGTGCGGGAGAAAGCTCGCCGAGAGCAAGGGCGGTAAATCGGTGGTCCTGGCTACCTTGGTCAAGCGGCTAGGCTAAACCGAGAAATACCACTCAGGAGCTAGACGGGGACATGAGCGAAGACAGGTCACTTCCTGACCCGGGTGAGATTGTGGTCTGCACAGTCAGAGAGATTACGTCACATGGTATCTATGTCAACCTGGACCAGTATGACGGAACCAACGGATTCTTGCACGTCTCTGAGATTTCCACCGGTTGGGTTAGGAATATCGATAGAGTGGCCAAGGTCTCCCAGAAGCTTATCCTGAAGGTCATCAGGGTGAACAGGGCGCGCAGAGAGATCGACCTTTCACTCAGGCAGGTGACCAACGAGGAGAGGCGCCAGAAGGTAATCGAATGGAAGCGGGAAGAGAGGGCACTGACCATCATCGACGCCGTGAGCAAGAAGGTGGGCATTGACGACGTTCATGTAAGGGAACTGAGGCAGAAGCTCGAGGGGGAGTTCGGCACCTTGTACGCCTCCCTGGAGGCGGCCGCGAGGAAGGGAGCTGAGGGGCTCTCAGGGGCAGGGCTCACAGATAAGGAAGCAGAGGCCATAGCTGAAATTGCATCGGAGAAAATCATACCTCCGAGGTACGAGGTGGGAGCATTGGTAGAGGTGTCCTCGAGGTCCCCCGAAGGTATAGAACAGGTGAAGAAGACACTCCTAGCGGCCGCATCCACATCCTCTGCTGAGGTCCGCATCACCTACGCGGGGGCTCCGCACTACAGGGTGAGGATAACGGCCGACGACTACAAACAGGCCGAGAAGGCGATGGACGCAGTCCTTGAGAAGATTAAGGGCGGCGTGGGGAAACACGACGCGTTCGGCTTCAAACGCGAGATATCGAGGAAGCATGGCGGGTCGTCTTGAAGGGTCTGATGCTGAAGTGCACTCAGTGCGGCAGATACACGCTGGCTGAGAGTTGCCCCAGTTGCGGGACGAAGACCATCACGGTCCATCCCGCCCGCTATTCGCCCGACGACAGGTACGCGAGGTATCGAAGTCCCCTGGCTTACGAAGATGGACAGCCTCAAAGCCCGACGGCGGCCGCGAGCACCTGAAAACCCAAAATCCGCCCCCTGAACACGAACCCGCCGTACTACGATCTATCCTGCCGAGCATAGCTGAAGTGGGACGAGAGAGGACTCAGGCAGTGTAGTTGCCTGGAACCAGCTGATATACCAGAATCGTATTGAAGCACTGGAGAGACGTGTCACCTGGGCATGGGTTGCCTGCAGAGGTCCCCGAGATGCCCTGTTGGGCAAGTGAAAAGCTGGGTGATATGTACGCGAGCCTGAACGGACCAGTGCTGTTAGAAGGATAGGTGAGAGTACCGGGATATGCGAATGCCTGGTAGGGAGGAGCGCCATTGCTCGCCTGCTGGTACGTCGTAGAGAACGAGCAATAGAACAAGCTAGCGCAGACGGTGCCAGTGTTCGACGACGATGGGACGAGCCACCCCGTGTACCTGAACGGGAGGAATTGGCCGAAGAGTGAGTTTTCGGCGCCGTAGGGGGTCAAGTTGAAGTCGTCGACGCCAGTGCAAGGTGCGGCGCCTGCAGTGGGACACTCTAGGTAGTTGGACTCGTTCAGCCCGCCAATGCGTATGAACCATTGTTTCTTACTCTCGTCTCCGCCGCCCGGCGTGAACCCGCCTCCGCTCGGTACCTGCAGTATGTAGTAGTAGGAGGTGCCAGTTGTGGACGATGAGACAGGCATTATGCTGCCCGTAACGAAAATGGCTACGTAGGTCGGCCGACCGTCGGTCATACTCTGAGCCATGGCCGCTGCCTGCGTGGCGTTTGACATTAACAGTCGTCCCACCTGCGCAATCCTGGAGCTGTTAATCGTGGCGTTATCTATCAAAGTGGTCCTGTTGCCCATGACAGTAATCCAGTAGCCGTAGTCCCACCAGGCGATGATGACGGAGTTGGTCGGCGTGTTTTGTCTCATCCACTGGAGGGTGTCTATCCAGTCAGGGAACCCGACTCGAGAGTAGATGGTCGCCCCGTTGGTGATGCTCACCCCTGAGTCGGCCGGACTGTTGTCGCAGAAGAGCTGCCCGCTAGAGGTGCACTGGACAGGGTTAGGGATCCAATAGGTCCCGGCCGGAAGAACGAGCAGCGCTATGACCGCTATTGAGAAGACCACCTTCATCTCGTTGCGTGAGGTTGGCACCTGTTTCTTCTTGACCAGGGCAGTCGTACTTGGTTTGACCAGAGCGAAAGCGAGTTCGGCGAAACCGATTCCCCCCAATATCCCCAGCGCGAGAGAAGAGTAGACTAGCAAGCGAGAGAAGGAGGCCGAGAAGTAGAGGCCCGTCAAGCCGAATACAAGGGCGTAGATCATTGGAATACCTTTGCGTTTGAAGGCCACCAGAGCCCCCACTATCCCAAAGGACATGAGAATCGCGTAGGAAGTGAAGTAGTCGGCTCCAGTGGGCACTACTTGTTCTGCGACGGACTTCACGAGTTCGTCAGAAGCGGTTGTGCCTGTCGCGACTATCCCTGGATACAAGACGGTGAGATATCGTAGAGACAGCCCTCCCACCAGGCCGAAGCTCAACAGGGCGAGCCCGCCGAGCCCGAAACCGAAAAGTAGTTTGAAGAGGGTAGGCCTGAATTCCGTGGGCTTCGCCCAAGTCTTGACCCATTGTGAGATCAGGAAGAACACGGTCCCTCCGATCATCGCGAGGCCTATAGGGTCGGTGATCAGATGGACGCCGGGGAAGGGAAAGACGGCGCTCATGAACAGGGTGGCTGACGCGAAAGTGACAATCGCAGGCGAGTAACCGGTGAGATCCATGTTCAAGAATGGGAGGATGAGGAAGACGACGCCGAACGCCGCGGTGAAGTAGTTCCCACCTCCCCATGCGGTGTTGCCGTACCCCATCATGATCCCACCCGCGAGGGCGCGGAGGACTCGTCCTCTCGCGGGCCTCCCTTTGTCGAATGCTGTGAGCAGCATGTAGCTCGCCGCCACGAAAAGGAGTATGGTGAGTGGCTCTGACTTGAACCATCCTAGGTTCCCTCTTTCGATGAGCGGGGGCGAAACGGCGAAGACGAGTGCGGCGAACAGACCCGCCGCGTCACCGGCTATCTTCTTCACCACGAAATAGAATAGGACCGAAGTCAGAGCCCCGAAGAGTACAGGCAGGACGATCAGGAGGTCATAGAGGGTTATTGGGACGCCGAAGATGTCATGAACCAGCAGGTAAATCATCGCGCCGGCAATCTGGAGCCCGTCCTGGGAAGTCGCGGCCACGTTCCGCCCGACGGGGAACCATGTCTGGATGTCGTGCCAGAAAAAGTAGCCCTGCAGGTTGTGGCAACTTGTGAGGACCGTCGGGCCGCACCCGGCCGGGTTAGCGAAGAAAGCCGCGTATAATCCCTCTTCGTGGGCAAGGTTCACGATGTGTTGGGCCGCGTAGTAGTCATAGTAGGGGTCGAACTCGTTGAGGTAGAAACCATACTTCGCTGCGTAGGACCTCATCAAGACGGCGATGGAGAAGACTATCGCGAGCGCCATCGTCAGCATGACGGACCGGCGCGAAAGGGTTGGCCGCTTGATGGAAGACCGTAGGGTGTCGAATGCGCCCAAGTCTTAATCCCAACTTTCTCCGGGCTATTTTAACCGTGCTCTTTTGGCTACTTCTGGAGTAGGGTTTCCAGGAAGGCAGCATAGGCCTTCGCATCAAGGAGAGACTTTCGCTCGGCAGGCAGGTTCGACGGCGCGACCATTATCAACCACCCTTCCATGTAAGGTGACTTGTTAATCAGCTCAGGGTGGGAATCGAGGTCGTGGTTGGTTTCCAACACTTTGCCTGAGAAGGGGGCGTAGACCTCGGACACGGCCTTGATGGATTCCACGGCCCCCATTGGCTTCGACTGCTCGATGGTGACGTTCACCTTTGGCGCGCTGACGTAGACAACATCGTTGAGGGTCTTTGCCGCGTAGTCAGTAATCCCGACTCTTATCACCTCTCCCTCCTCCCTGGCCCACTCGTGCTCCTTCGTGTACATCAAGTCGTCTGGAACCTGATAGCCCCGAATCTCCATCGGGACCGCGCCGCACTATGTAGCTAATTACCCTTCTGTCTCTTCCATCCGTACAGCCGTTCTTCATAGAATGGGGGTTTCGTGACCGTTCCCGACTGGTTGACCCCCCTGATCGTCACGCCGATCGTTGAGCCGGGTTCGGAACCCGCGTACGCAAGATAGCAGAGCGCGATCCCTCTCCGAAGGATGGGAGAGAAGGTGCCGCTTGTTACCACGCCCACCGCGCCGGCGTCACCTGTCACTTCGAAGCCATGCCTGGGGATGCCCGAGTCCAGCACCAGCCCTCGCCTGACCCTGGAGGGAAGTTGGGCCGCGGACGCTTCTATGACCTCCGAGCCTATGAAACCTCGCTTTCCTGCAGTGATTACCCATGCGAGGTCCGCCTCGAATGGATTCGTGGCTTGATTTATGTCGGCGCCGTGGAGTGGGAAGCCTGCTTCGAGCCTCAGAGAGTCTCTGGCGCCTAGGCCGCAGGGCGTCGAGGTCTCCGCGAGCTTCTCCCAGAGCTTCATCACCCCATCAGGGTGCTCGCTGGTCGCATCGTAGACGGTCACTTCAAACCCGTCCTCGCCTGTATACCCGGTCCTCGAAATCAGCGCATTCTCGCCCGCCACCCTGGCCTCGGCGCACCTGAACCGCTTGAGCTGGCCCAGGTCTAGGTCAGTCAGGCGTTGAAGGGAGGCGATGGCGCCTGGGCCCTGCACTGCGATCATGGCTGTGGAGTCCGTCACGTCGACGACGTCCAGGCCCTTGGGGGAGTTGGCGAGCATGTGGTCCATGTCTGCCTTGGCGTTGGCGGCGTTGACCACCACCATATACGCGTCCTCCCCGAGCTTCTCGATGATCAGGTCGTCCATTATCCCGCCTTTCGTATTCAGAAGGAGCGTGTAGAATGCCTTCCCTGGTGGCTGAGCCTTCACCGCGGTCGGGACCAAGCTCTCCAGGAAGCCTGTGGCCTTCGGACCCTCTACGCTGAACCTCCCCATGTGGGAGACGTCGAAGATCCCCGACGTGTTTCTGACTGCCATGTGCTCCGCGGCGGTGGTGGTGTACCAGAGAGGCATCTCGTAACCGGCGAACTCTGTGAGCGTCGCGTGTGTCGAATGGTAGCCGAAGAGCTGGGTGGTCTTGGGCACAGCTTTGAACATATCCCGACATTATTTAAGTGGGCGACGTCCTGGTGGAAATCGTTGCTCACCCTGCGCCCGGTGCGGGTCCCTGCAAAGGGCGCGAAGTTCGACCTCGTCGCACTCATCGAACACAAAGTTGGCGCTGGGCTAAGAGACGGCGACGTGCTCGTCATCTCAAGCAAGTTCGTCGCCATGTCAGAAGGGAGGGTGGTCAGACTCCAGAGCGTGAAGGCAGGGGCCAGGGCAAAGACGCTGGCGGCGGAGCACCATATGGACCCGAGGCTCTGCGAGCTTGTCCTCCGGGAGTCCGATCGTGTGATAGGCGGAATCCCAGGGTTCCTCCTAGCCAGCAGAGAGGGGCTCCTGACCCCCAACGCGGGCATAGACAAGTCGAACGTCAAGCACGGGGCGGTAATCCTCTACCCCAGACGAGCCGATGTCGCCGCCCAGATGATCAGAGAGGCCCTGATGTTTTCCAGAGGCGTCTCCGTGGGCGTTGTGATTTGCGACAGCAGGCTCTCTCCCACGCGAAAGGGGACCACGGGTGTGGCGATAGGGGCCTCTGGGATAGAAGCGGTCCAGGATATGAGAGGGATGAGGGACCTCTTCGGCAACGTGCTCAAGGTCACCGCTCAGGCGGTGGCCGACGACCTGAGTTCAGCCGCCGAGGTGCTGATGGGCGAGTCGGACGAGTCCACGCCAATCGTGCTGGTCAGGGGGCTGAAGAAGGCCCTGCAGAAGGGATCTGAGTACGGTCCGAGGAGGTTCGCAGTAAGGATGGAAGAAGATGTCTACCTCAGGAGCCTCGGATTTACTGGCCGCGCATACGCCTAAATGTCCGCGCCGAACTGGCTTAGACGTTGACGTATGAGATTGTTTGCAGTTCCTGTGGCGCCCCGCTGTACTCCGGGTTTGACCTGCGTTCGCCAGGCGACGTGTTGAAGGCAGCGGACTATCGGTGCAGGAAGTGCGGCGTCAAGCTCGCCCCGAGCAGGTTCCAGGTCGAAGTCAGGAAGATTGACGGCTCCTTCGACTAACTAAGGTTGATGGTCAGGGGTTCTCAGATCCGCGCTTCTGGAAATACCATGGTAGTAGACGGCTACACGTTAGTCATCTGCGAGAAACCCGATGCGGCGAGGAGGGTAGCCGACGCACTTTCGAATGGGAAGAGCGCCGTCTCGCAGGTGGAGGGGACGTCCGTGTTCAGGTTCGTGAAGGGAGAAGAGGAGTTCGTTGTCTGCTCCGCCCAGGGGCACCTCTACGGCGTGTCCGACCCGTCAGGGGAAAGGACCGTCTATCCTGTCTTCGATGTGGAGTGGTACCCATTGAACGAGGTGGACAAAGAAGGCGCGACAGCAAAGAGACGCATCGCGGCAATAAGGGAGCTCGCAGCGGGGGCAGCTAGATTCGTCAACGCCTGCGACCTCGACGTAGAAGGGGAGACCATTGGATTCAACCTGTTGAGATACGCTTGTGGAGGAAATGAGAAGGCGGCGCTCAGGGCGAGGTTCTCGACACTGACAGAAGAGGATCTGAGGAAGTCCTTCAGCGAGTTGGAGTCCCCGACAACCGATGGGCTTGCGAGAGCCGGACGGGCTAGGCATGTGATTGACTTTCTGTGGGGGGTCAATCTGTCCAGGGCGCTTTCGCAGTCCCCCCTCGGCTCGGGACGCAGATACAGGACGGTGAGCGTCGGCAGGGTCCAGGGGCCCACCCTAGGATTCCTGGCGAAGAGGGAGCGGGAGATACGCGAGTTTGTCCCCACCCCCTGCTGGAAGGTGACAGGGTCCTTTCAGAAAGACGGCAAAGAGTTCTCGGCTGGGTACGCCGAAGAGAAGGTCAAGACGAAGGCGAAGGCTGAGGAGATCCGCATGGCGTGTCGTGGCGGCACGGCGCTGGTCACAATGGTACGGAGGAGCACGGCCCGGGTGAGCCCGCCGACGCCCTTCAGTCTCGGAGACCTCCAACGGGAGGCATATAGGGTTCTCAGAGTCCCTCCGAGCAGGACCCTCCGGATAGCCGAGAGCCTGTACCTGGCTGCCTTGATTTCCTACCCGCGAACCAACAGTCAGATGTTGCCTATCTCTCTGGACCTCAGGAGGATACTCGGCGGCATCGGAAAGATGCCAGCGTATTCCCGCGCCGCCGAAAAGATAACGAAATCGGGCGCCAGAACCGTCCAGGGGACAAAATCGGACCCTGCACACCCCGCCATACACCCCACCGGGGGGCGGCCCCTGAGGCATCTTGACGCCCAGACAGCCTCACTGTTCGACCTCATCGTCAGGAGATTCCTCGCTGGGTTCGGGCCGCCGGCAGTGAGGGAGCTGGTCGAAGTTTCATTGGAGGCTGAAGGGCACCGGTTCAGGACCGTGGGGAGCAGGACAGCATTTCCTGGGTGGATGGAGTATTACGGCAGCTACGCAGGACGCAGGGATATAGAACCACCCCCAGTATCAGAAGGAGACAGGGTGGAGATCGTCAAGGTGACCGTCGCAGAGAAATTCGAACAGAGGCCACCGAGGTACAACCAGGGCAGCCTACTTGAGAAGATGGAGAACGAAGGCATCGGAACGAAGGCGACCAGGGCGGACATAATCTCGACCCTGCTGTCCAGGGGCTACGCCTCAGGGGAGAACCTGGAGGTGACGGACCTCGGGTTTGCGGTGGTTGAGGCCATGGAGAAGTATGCTCCCTCGGTGGTGAGCACCGATCTCACCCGGCAAGTCGAGGAGAGGCTCGAGGGTGTCGAGGATGGGACTGAAAGAGAGTCAGGCATCGTCAGGGAGACGATACGCACAGTATCAGAGCAGCTCGCAAAGCTCCTCGCAAACGAGGAAGAGGTGGGGAAGGAAATAGATGGAACACTAGTTGCTGAGGCGGCCAGGTTGGGGGAGCTGGGGAAGTGCCCGGTCTGTAAGAGCGGACGCCTCAGGGTCGTGCGCTCAAGGACCACAAAGAAGAGGTTCGCAGGCTGTTCGAACTACTCTTCGGGGTGCAGTGCGTCTGCCCCGCTTCCCCAAAGAGGGACCATCAGGCCGGTTGCGAAGCCGTGTGTGAAGTGCTCCTGGCCTGTGGTGTACATCTCATGGGGGAGGCGGCCCTGGAAGCTCTGTGTCAACCCTAGCTGCCCTGGACGGAGGAAGTCATGAAGTGCGCCATCTGTGGCAAGCCGGGACAGGAAAGCCTCTGCCAGCGTCACGCTGGTGCGAAAAAGAGGTTGGAGGCGGCATTTCCTCAGTGGACGAAAGCCTATGGGGGGATTAGTTGGGAAGACTACTTGGATAACGTTATACGCAACGTCCAGACGGGCCCATGGGCAAAAGAGGTAGCAGAAGCCCTGCGTGGTAGTTAGATGATCAGACAAGCAATTCAGTCGGCGTACAGGAAGAGCGTCGGTGCCCTGAAGGACCGTCTAGTGGGCACCTTGTCCTCCGCGACCAGAGGGGGAGGGCTCATCCAATTGCTCTACGTCATCGTCCTGGTCGGTCTCATGGCAGGGTTCGTCAGTGCAATCACCTACCCGGTGCCCAATGAGACATTGATTCCCTACCCCAGCGGCTCGAATGAGACGGTGCCCGAAGCCGTGGTCGACGCCATGGTGATCGCCATGGGAGGAGCTGGCATCTACCTCACCTACATGAGCGGGAGGCAGACGGTCAGGTCCAGGGCCGTCAACTTCTATCTCGGCATCGCGCTGCTGCTGCTCATAGTTTCGCTGTTCATAGGGTTCAACCTCGCGATCCTCAAGGGATTCGGGTAGAGAACAATCCGCCCGGCCAGACCGAACCTCTGTCTGCCCTAACCGTCAGCTCAGATTCTCTAACCTCTACAGACGCAGTTATGTCCGAAAGCCCAGAAATCGACCGAGTGGTCCCGGGCCTCCCGAAGCCCTCACGTCTGTACATGCACAGGATTACTGATTTGGAATTCGTCCTTGCCAGGTAGGACAGGCTCGCCAGCACGAACCCCAGCCTCCTGCCGCGGGAGCTGCCATCATCTAGGGAGAACAGGTGATAGAGCGTGTTGAGGCTGTCCAAAATCAGGATACTCTGGGAGGCGCCGAAGAGCTGAGACACCTCGGCTTCGATGTCAGAGCCAGGGGGAGGTACCCTCAGTGTCCACGAGCTGTCTCCGACTGATGTAGGTGCGAAGACCACGTCAGCGTGGGAGGAGTAGAAAGCATCGAGGTCCATGACGGTGCACGCTCCCCCTGAAGCCCTCATCAGCCCCACGATGGCCCGAGCGAATGCGAGGTTGTCCTGCCTACTCTCCAGCAGGAACGTGGAGGTCTTCCCAGTCAGCGGCCCGAAGAAGGACTGGGGATGCCGGAAGCCGGAGCTCATCCCATTTGTCGAAGGTCACGCCACTATAAGGGAGCGCCTTGGCGCCGCCTGTAGGTTTGACGCGTGCTAGCCCAAGCGCGTGGTTGGAATACGGCGCCTGTGTTTGAATCTACACTGTGGGCATCAGGGCAGCTCCGTAGCCACGTTGGTGCATCCTAAGAACCGCCCCAATTCTCCCGCCTCTTCATAAGCCATCGATGCGATACGATTCGGCAGCCTGGCGAACGGCCTTATGGCGATTTTGAGTCCCCTGCCCTTCCTGACGTGGGACCATACTCCCGCGGCCCGACCGTTGACGAGGAGCACAGGAGAGACCCACCCCGCCTGCCTGTAGACGCGTCTGTGTTCGGCCGGCCCGACTATGTTCCTATGGGACCTGTGCCCCAGGAGGAAGGAATCGAAGAAGGGAAGTAGCTTCACCGTTGGCCCATCGAGTGAGGCGCTGGAGAGTTCAGACAGGTCTTCCCAGAGCACCATACCGCTCTCCCCCTCGACGTCCACCTCTGCCATCTCTCCCTCAGCTGACGACCAGACTCTCTTGGCATCTCTCGCCGTCATCCCCGTCCAGGTGGCAAAATCAGACGCGCTGGCGGGTCCGTAGGCTCCGAGGTACCTGATGACCAACTCTCTTTCAGCCTCCCTTTGATTCACGTCCTTCCAGTGGGGGACCCATTTGTCAGCGCGGACGAATGTCGATTCTGTGCCCGCATTGGGCCCGGAGCAGTAGACCCCGCGTGCCCCTGCGAGGTGCAGGAGGTAGGTGGAC
Source organism: Nitrososphaerota archaeon (assembly GCA_029785685.1). The sequence continues at coordinate 96,142 of JAFLZE010000002.1, forward strand.
GGGAGGGCCAAAGGACCCACTCTGATGTGTGGGATCCTTCGCCTACCCCCCCAGCCGCCTCCCCGCCCGTATGTCACCCTGAGCCCCAGCGACTTCCCCACTTCGCGGGCAAGTGCTGTCTGGGTGATCGGAGCGTTGAGCGCCTGCAGCACCTCTTCGACCAGCCTTTCGAGCTCCCGGGCCGGCACTCCCTTGGACAGCACCCACCTCACTTCGCGCTCTGCCCGCAGCGCGCTCCCCCTGACGAAGAGTGCCAGCTCGCTAGAGGGTAGAAGGAACATTGTCCGCCTCATGCACCATGCTTTGACTAGGGTTCGGTCATTCCACAGGGCCCTATCCAAATCGGAAAGGGTTACCCCGCAGACTCGCGTCCCGACAGACATCTGGCCAGCCAAGAGAATCTGCGCCTGCGCCCCGCCCATCTTCCCCGGCATCGCCGTCATGCTGTTTCGGCTTGCCTTATCGCCAAGGTGATGTCTGGAGAGCCTGAACGCGGCCACCTGATTCCATGACACCCTGGTGACGCCTTCACCAGACGGTCTCTGCCTGTTATGGTCTCTCAGAGCCTTCCCTGTCCTGCGACTGCCAAAAAGCTTCACCGGTTATTGCAGGGTTCGGCGGGCCTCCGCCGGAGTCAAATCATTAGGGGACGCAAATGGCATAAATGGCTCTGGACGGGACGAGAGCGGCAATGGCAAGAAGAGTGGCGGACATCATTGTTGACTCGCTCATTTCGCAGAGGGTGGAGCGGGTGTACGGCGTCGTAGGAGACTCTCTCAACGGGATAGTCAACGCCATCCGCTCCACGAGCGGCGAGATTGAGTGGGTCGGCGTTCGCCACGAGGAGACAGCCGCCTTTGCCGCCGGCGCAGAGGCCCACCTGACAGGGAAGCTCGCGGTCTGCGCTGGGAGCTGCGGACCGGGGAACATGCATCTGATAAACGGTCTCTACGATTGCTACAGGAACCGGGTGCCTGTCCTTGCTATAGCGTCCCACATCCCGAGCAGGGAAATCGGCAGCGGATACTTTCAAGAGACCCATCCGGAGCTGCTGTTCAAAGAATGCTCGCTGTACTGCGAGCTGGTCTCCCACCCCGAGCAGATTTGCAGGGTGCTTGAGATTGCAATGCGGACGGCAGTCGCCGAAGGGGGCGTGTCTGTGTTGGTGATTCCGGGGGACGTAGCCCTCCTTGACTCGACCGCCAAGCGGCCTGTCCCGTCCTTTGAGAGGCCCACCCCGTCGATATCCCCCTCCGCAGCAGAGCTCCGGAAGGCCGCTGAAATCCTCAACGCTGGCAAGAAGGTCACAATACTTGGGGGGGCAGGGTGCGAGGGAGCCCACTCCGAACTGATTGACCTCGCCGGGACCCTGAACGCCCCGATAGTGCATGCCATGAGGGGGAAGGAGTTCATCGAGTATGACAACCCCTACGACGTAGGGATGACGGGGCTCCTGGGTTTCTCGTCTGGATACTACGCCATGATGGACTCTGACGTCCTCCTCATGTTGGGGACTGACTTCCCGTACCAGCAATTCTACCCTCCCGGTGCGAAGGTGATTCAGGTTGACGTGAGGGGAGGTCAGATTGGCAGGAGGACGAAGGTCGACCTCGGCCTGGTGGGCGATGTCAGGACGACCCTCGCCGGGCTTAAACCCCTCATCTCTCCGAACAGGGGAGGAGCCGGTCACCTGAAGGCGAGCATCGACCATTACCGGAAGACCAGAGCCGAGCTTGACTCCCTCGCGATGGGGAAGCCTGGGGAGACTCCGATTCACCCGCAGTACGTCGCCAGGGTAGCTGATGAGGTAGCGGCCGATGATGCCATATTCACGTGTGATGTGGGGACCCCTACCATCTGGGCGGCGCGGTACCTGAAGATGAACGGGAGGCGCAGACTGCTGGGATCGTTTTCGCACGGTTCGATGGCTGGAGCCCTCCCCCTGGCAATCGGGGCGCAGAAGGCGTTCCCGAAGAAACAAGTGATTTCCTTCTCGGGTGACGGGGGGCTTTCGATGCTCCTGGGCGACATGCTCACCCTCAGGCAGCAGAATCTCCCGGTGAAGGTACTGGTCTTCAACAACGGCGCCCTCGCCTTCGTTGAGCTCGAGATGAAGGCCTCAGGCATGCTGGAGTACGGCACTGACCTCCTCAACCCGGACCTCGCAAAGCTAGCCGACGCGATCGGCATCCTCGGACTGAGGGCAGAACTCCCAGAGCAGGTTGAGCCCATGCTGATGCAGGCGCTGCGACACCCAGGCCCCGCCCTCCTCGATGTTGTGGTCAACCGCCAGGAACTCTCCCTCCCTCCGAGCCTGAAGCTCGAGGAGGTCAGGGGGATGACCCTCTACATGGTCAAGGCTGTCCTCAACGGTCGCGGGGACGAGGTCCTCGACCTGGCACGGACCAATCTCTTCAGATAGTGGGCAACCAAGAATTTCGTCGCGTCGACGGATATCTATAAGCTCGAATCACTGATTCTGACCATGGATTACGTCAGACCTGGTCAGACGGGCCTCAAGGTGTCTCGGATCTGCCTGGGGTGCATGTCCTTTGGAGCCGGAGACGATTGGAGGGTCGAAGGAGAGGCGGCGAAGCGAGTGCTCGCGCGCGACTGGGACGTTGGGATTAATTTCTACGACACCGCAAATGTGTACTCGAACAGCAGGTCCGAGGAGATAGTCGGGGAATTCCTTGACGGATGCCGGAACGACGCGGTGTTGGCTACCAAGGTCCGAGGGGAGATGGGTCCGGGGCCCAACCAGCACGGCCTGTCTAGGGCGCACATCATGTGGCAGGTGGGGGAGTCACTCCGGAGGCTGAAGACCGATTACATTGATCTCTACCAAATCCACAGGTGGGACTACGAGACGCCCATCGAGGAGACACTCTACGCTGACTGACCTGGTCAGCCAGGGGAAGGTGCGATACATCGGGGCGTCGAGCGTGTGGGCATGGCAGTTCGCCAAGGCCCTCCATACTAGTGACATGAAGGGGTTCGCACGCTTCGTCACCATGCAGGACCTCTACAACCTCCTCTACCGTGAGGAGGAGAGGGAGATGATCCCCCTCTGTAAGGCTGAGGGGATTGGCATTATCCCCTGGAGTCCCACGGCTGGAGGCATCCTCTCGGGGAGGTACTTTGAGAACGGGAAGCTGGTGACCAGAGATGGGGACAGCAAACGGGTCAGCCCGGGTTCCATGGGTCACGCGTGCTATGTCGGTAAACCCCAGAACGACCAGATTGTTGGGAGGCTGGTGGAACTCGCGAAGCAGAAGGGGGCTACCCCTAACTAGGTTGCCCTTGCGTGGTTGTTGGAGAAGGGAGTGACGGCTCCCATCATAGGCACTTCTAGAGTGGAGCATCTCGAAGAGATAGTCGGGGCGCTCGACGTAAAGCTCACCGAGGAGGAGACGAGGCGCCTGGAAGAACCGTACCTCCCCCAGCCAGTGACTGGATTCACGTAGGCCCAGGCAGGGACAGCCCGGCTGCCGGTCGGCCTCCCTTTCTGCAGACCATGAGCATGTGCTCGCTCAGCCCGACGACTGAAGGGTGAGTGCATGTCTTGTAATGGGTCTCGAGCCAGATATTCCACCTGTGTGGGTCATTCGCCAGGCTGTTCACTTCTTCTTTGTGGACAGAACCGACCCCTTCGAGCCCCACCATCGCCAGCATCTTGACATTCTTGACGTCCTCGATTTCATTTCCCAGTTCTTCGGGGAGGAAGAAGTGGGTCGCCGTGAAACCGCGGCCTCCGAGGTAGTCTCCGTTGTCGCGTATCTTCTTGAAGAGCGGAAGCTGGACCTCGGCCGGGAAGTATTTCAGCTCCGTAGCCAGCATGGCCAGCCGGCTCATCACAGAGATGAAGATTGGCGAATGCTTCTTCGCGACCCTGACCAGCTCTGACACTGCCTTTCTCCTGTCCCCGCGCTTCATTATGTGAGAAAGCGGGCCGCCAAGGCAGAGCACCGCGTCGAAAGAACCGTCGGAGAACCGTGTCAGGTCTACGATGGACCCTTCGGTCGCCTTTATCCCCCCAAGCCCCTCTCTCCTAATCCGCCTTTCGGCGTACCTGAGGTTCTCAGGCACGTAGTCGAGCAGGACCAAATCGTAGCCCTTCCTGGCCAGTTCAATCGTGTACCTGCCGGGCCCGCCGCCCGCGTCCAGTATCAGCCCCTTCTTCGGCAGGTACCTCCTGAGATATTCCAGCGTAGTGTCAAATTCCAGTCGGTGGTATGGGTCGGATTCGAGCCTGGCCCACTCCTTCTTCACGTTCTCAGAGTAGAACCGCCTTACTGACCGTGTCATCGCGATGGTCTGGTTTCGATGGGTAGCAGTATTATATGTGAATGAGGGGCGAGCCTAAGGATCGTCCGAGCCTTGCATGGTCCGGCCACGCTGCGCTCTGACGAAACAGATTTCCGCTGCATTCATAGGCGCGATGGTCATTCTTGCAGCTCTCCAGACAGGGAAGAAACCTGACCGTCGCCGTCGTGGGGGGGCTCGCGGTCGGGACCGCGCTCGCGTTTGTGAGTGTGGACGGCGTGCCTTTGACCTACCTGCTCCTCCAATTCAATGGCCTTGTTATGAGGGGATGGGTATGGCAGCTTGTCACCTCGGTGGTCGTCGCACCTCCAACCTGGTCGGGCCTGTTCGACGTGGGTTTCAACGCCATGGCGCTGGTCTGGCTCGACGGCTTCTTCACGCTGGCTTACAACAAGAACCAGTATTACGCAGTCTTCCTTGCGACGGCCGTAGCAGGCAACGTTGTGAGCCTGGCCAACGGACCGAAGGCGGCGAGTTTCGGAGCGTCTGGTGGAATCTTCGGGCTCCTCGCTGGGGTCATATCGTTCAACGTGGCGACAAACAGGAGGGTTGACTTCATCCTCGTCGCCTGGTTCATAGTCATCTTCATAGTCAGCAGCTTTCTGTTCGCCTCCGTGGATTGGTTGGCCCATGTAGGAGGGGCACTGCTCGGCCTCGTTCTTGGATACGCCATAGGGGGACGCAGAAGAGCAGACGACTCTGTCCCGTCGTAGTTCGCATGGATGACCCTCCGTCCGCTGGCGTGCGCGACAAAGCTGAGCTTCTCGTAGGAGCTCTAAGACTAAGCCCTTGACGGCCAAGCATATCGGAAAAGAGCCGAGTTTCACGCGTGCCGGTCAGGGCACGCACGATTGGTGTGTTTTGGTTCGGCGGGACGCGCTCACTTTTTCTATGCGCTGGAGTACCTGCCTTCGACATGCGGTTCGAAGAGACAAAGAAGCTCGAGGCAGATGCCGCCGAAGTATGGAAGAGGGTGTCAGCCCTCGACGAGATTCCGAAGTACTGGCATGGAACCCGGACTCTCGAGGTAGTGGGCGAGAACGGTGCCGTGGTCCACGCGAAGGTGAAGTTCGCATTCGGCGGGTCTGGGGAGGCGGACATCTCCAAGGATGAAGCCAAGCGACTGCTCACCATCAACTACACGTCGGGACCTTTCACTGGGAAGCAGACTATAGTGGTGGAAGGAGGGCAGGTGGTCGCCGCGTGGGACGTAAAATTCAAGGGGGCCTTTCGCCTCGTGTCGAAGTGGAACGAAGGCCATTTCAGATCAGGGACCGTGCACGCGCTGGAGAGGCTGGCCGCTCTGGAGAACCAAACTTAGTGTAGGAGCTGCGGGAAGAGCTGCTGCGCCTCCTCCGCTCTTGGCACCCTTGCGGCCCTAGTCCGATGGAGTGAAGTCGAGCTGATATTCGGGGATGCCGAGGCTCCTCCCGTACTTCCGGACCTCCTCATATTGATCCCCGTTCCCGGCCGTTGTTCGTCGCCTCGTTGCTGCTCGGATCGATAGGAGGGTTCATCTACCGACACCACCCTTCCTGACGCTACGGAGTGGAGGACGCCACAACCCAACTTCGTGCTCAGGAACCGGGCAGGCGCTCACGAACTCTTTGCCGTAACGGCGGAGTTTGAAAAGCGCGGGTTTGCGGCGCCAGAGGGCTCAGATGCGTCATCGTGGGGTCGACTGGGTGTGGAGATTAACTTGCGAAGCCTGAGAAAGATACGCGGGCCGCGGCGGCCTTCGAGCGAGTGATGCGGTTGTACCAGAGAGGGTCCTGAGGCGTGCCGACGCCAGGCAGGAGACCGAAGGGATTCACAGAGGAAGAAAAGGCCGCGATGCGAGAGCGAACGCGGGAACTGGAAGCAGGCAAGGCCGACGGGGAAGGGGAGGTGCTCGCGAAGATTGCCGGGACGTCGGAGCGCAACCGGTCCATGGCGAAGCGGCTCCACGAAATCATCAAGGCCAGCGCGCCGTCACTCACGCCAAGGACGTGGTATGGGATGCCTGCCTACGCCGACGAAGACGGCGATGTCGTTTGCCACTTCCAACCGGCGGAGAAGTTCAAGACTAGGTATGCCCCGTTGGGCTTCAGCGACAAAACGAACCTTGACGAAGGTAGCGTGTGGCCGAACTTCTTCGCGTTGAAGGAGCTGACAGCCCCCGATGAAGCGAAGATTCGCGCGCTCTTGAAGAAAGCCATCAGTTGAGCCAAGTCCACGCACGCCCCAAAAGGGACGAGGGGCCTCTGGCGAGGCTGCCGAGCCGCTGTGTGCCTTTCCCGACCAGAGGTGCTCGAGTGACTTAAATCAGACAGGGCGGAGTCTGACCTCATGAGCAGTGTTCCAAAGAGAGCACGACTCGTGCCCCAGCAGGACGGTACCCAGCCCGACGAGGTGGTGCACGTCTCCTCGTTTGTGTTGGTGAGGAAAGGGGTTCAGCTGCTTTTGCTCAGGAGGCAGAAGCCAGAACGTATGGCTGGGAACTGGGTCCTTCCCAGCGGCGTGATAAACTACGGCGAAGACCCCGGACAGGCAGCTCTAAGGATGACCAGTGAGCAGTTGGGGATAGCGCCGACATCCCTGAAGCTCGTTGACGTCCAGTCCTACGGTGACAGGCATTGGGACCTTTGTTTCCTGTACAGCGCAGAGGTTCCGAACGTTGGAGCGCCTAGTGGTGACTTCGACAAGGCCGGATACTTCGACCTCGACGCTCTTCCTGCGCAGTTGAGTGAAGGCAACAGGGAGGTCCTCGACATGCTCAAGTCGAGAAAAATCTTCTAGGAGTCTGCGGCATCTGGGCCTGCTCCACTGCTTGCTCCTGCGGTTAGGAACCGTGTACATTTCTGAGCACGAATCGCTATAAGCATTTGGGAGCAGAGTTGACAGAGAAACTTGGGTGGTCACTTTTGGCCCTGCCGTCGCAGCCTCAGAGCTTGAACTGTCAGCCAAGAGGCTCGACATCAGGCAGCCACCGAGAGAGCTCTTCGCGAAGTTTCTGAGTAGATACGAGAACGCGTTCTTGCTGGAGTCTGCCAGCGACCATTCGAAGCTGGCCGAGTACTCTTTCATCGGGTTTGAGCCTTCGGTTCTCGTAGAAGCTAAGTCAGGCGCGCTGGAGGTGATCGACACCAAGTCAGGGTCGAAAGAGAGGACCAAGACAGCGGACCCTCTAAAGGAGCTGAGGCGCATTGTCCCCCCGAATTCTGTCAGCGGCCTCTTCAGGTTCATCGGAGGCGCCGTCGGGTACATCTCCTACGACGCCGTGAGATACTGGGAGAGAATTCCAGGCGGAGACCAGGCGCTGTTTCCTGACCTGCAGTTTGGGATCTACAGGGACGGCGTTGTCTACGACCACGTGAGAGGGGAGACATACTATTACACCCTCGGGGAGAATAGGTTGAATGAAGTCCTCGCCACTGCGAAGAGAGCAGAGGAAGGCATAGGAATCACCGCCTCCGCGCCGAGACTGTCCATGAGCAGAGACGAGTTCGAGGACGGAGTCCTCCAGATGAAAGAACACATCTCTGCTGGCGACATATTCCAGGCTGTGCTCTCGAGGCGTATCGATATAGATGTCAAAGGGGAGCTGTCAGCGTTCTACGAGTCCCTGAGCCGAGTCAATCCGTCGCCATACATGTACTTCCTCAAGTTCGGAGACACGAAAATCATCGGCTCGAGCCCTGAAATGCTGGCCAGGATCGGAGACCGAAGGGTGGAGACATATCCGATTGCAGGGACGCGCCCTGTGCTGGCTGACAGCGAGGAGAACGCCAGACTCGCGAAAGAACTCGTCGAAGATCCAAAGGAGAAAGCCGAGCATGTGATGCTCGTAGATTTGGCTAGGAACGACGTCGGGAAGATTTCGAAGTATGGGTCGGTCAAAGTCCCCGAATTCATGACGGTCGAGAGGTTCAGCCACGTTCAGCATATGGTCTCGCATGTGGTCGGCGAGCTGCAGGAGGGCCTCGACTCGTATGACGCCCTGAGGGCGGTCTTTCCCGCAGGGACTGTGTCAGGAGCACCCAAGGTCAGGGCCATGGAGATAATCGAGCAGCTCGAATCGTCTGCACGAGGTCCCTATGCCGGGGCAGTCGGGTACTTCTCCTTCAATGGAAACGCCGACTTCGCGATTACCATACGTACCCTGGTCTCCCGGGGCAGAACCTGCTCCATACAGGCTGGAGCGGGCATCGTGGCCGACTCGTCCCCGGAGAAGGAGTGGGATGAGACCGGGGCGAAGGCCAGGGGTCTACTGAAAGCCCTGGAGCTGGCGGAGAAGGCATGAAGGTCCTGATACTGGACAACTACGACTCGTTCGTCTACAACCTGGCTCAATGTGTAGGGGCGTTAGGGGGCGAGCCTCTCGTCCTAAGGAACGACAGGGTGACCGTCGACGAAGTCGAGAAGCTCTCCCCTGAGAGGATTATAGTCTCGCCTGGACCTGGGAACCCCTCAGACGAACGTTCCTTCGGCGTCTGCGCCAGCGTACTGAGGGGAATCAGCAGAGATGTGCCTACCCTTGGGGTCTGTCTGGGGCATCAGGGGATCGGCCAAGTGTTCGGCGCCAAAATCGGTCGCGCGCCGAAAATCATGCATGGGAAGACCAGTCGGATAGTGCACGACGGCAAGGGGGTGCTGCAGGGGGTAGCCAGCCCGCTCCAGGCCACCAGATACCATTCGTTGGCCGTGCAGAAGGAGGGCCTTCCCGCCGAGCTGAGGGTCACGGCCCTAGCCCTCGACGACGCGGAGATCATGGGCTTGAGGCATTCGCGGTACCCAATCGAAGGGGTGCAGTTCCACCCTGAGTCGATAATGACCCTCGAGGGCATGAAAATCGTAAGGAATTTCATTGAGAAGGGGGTAGAAGTGTGATTCAGCAGGCAATACAGAAAATCCTCGGCGGGACCCCACTAACCCGGGACGAGGTAGAAGGGACGGCTAGAGAAATCGCCGAGGGGAAGGCGACCCAGGCCCAGATGGGAGGATTCCTCGTGGCCCTTGCGAGGAAGGGAGAGACCCCCGAAGAGATTGCCTCATTTGCATCTACGCTCAGGGGGTACAGCGTCAGGATAGACCCCCAAGTCAATGGTCGACTGGTGGATACCTGCGGGACTGGTGGGGACAGGGCCAAGACATTCAATGTCAGCACGGTCGCCGCCCTCGTGGCGGCTGGAGCCGGGGCGTCGGTCGCCAAGCATGGCAACAGGTCTGTCACAAGCAAATGCGGCAGTGCCGACGTCCTTGAGCGCCTAGGATACAACGTGGGCGCGTCGCCCGCAATGGTGAAGGAGAGCATAGAGAAGTTTGGGGTCGGCTTCATGTTCGCGCCGGCGTTCCATCCAGCGATGAAGTATGTCGCTCCGATTAGGAGAGAACTAGGAGTGCGGACGGTCTTCAACCTGATGGGCCCGCTCATCAACCCCGCCGGCGCCAGCGCTCAGCTTGTGGGCGTGTACTCGCCGGAGCTGGTGGAAAAGGTGGCAGTCGTGCTGATGATGCTGGGGTGCGAGGAAGCGCTGGTCGTTCATGCACGGGAAGGTATGGATGAAATCTCGACGTCAGGGAAGACATTGGCCGCCTGGCTCAGGGAAGGCGAGATAGAGACCCTCGAGCTCTCGCCGGCGGACTTCGGAATCGGAGAGGGTGGGACGCAGCTCCGTGAGGTAGGCGGAGCGGAGGAGGCTGCCCAAGTCGTGCTATCAATACTCGGAGGCGGCGGGAGGGCGACATCCCTGACTGACACGGTGCTGCTGAACTCCGCCGCTGCGCTGGTTGTCGCGGGAAGAGCGGACGACTTCCCCGAAGGGGTCGAGTTAGCCAGGGAGTCGCTGGCCAGCGGCGAAGCCCTGGCCAGGTTGAGGAGGCTCGTCGAGGGGAGCGGCGGGGATGTTTCGAGGATTGAGGCCTATGCAACAATCAGATGAGAGCTTTCTAGCACGGCTAGTCACGTCGGCCAGGGCTCGAGTAGCCAACGGCTACTATGACGTCATGGTAGAAAAGAGAGGCAGGCGACTCAGTCTTGCGGGATCGCTCGTGAGGGGAGGCAGGATCCCGATCATCGCCGAGGTGAAGTTCCGCTCGCCGGCTGATGGGAGGCTCACTGAGCCGAAGAGTGTCAGAGAGGTCGCCGAAACCTACGAGGAAGGCGGAGCGTCGGGGATATCGGTCCTGACCGAGCCTGAACACTTCGATGGGCGTCTGGACTACATCCTGACTGTCAAGCAGGCGGCAGGGATACCTGTCCTGATGAAGGACATCTTCGTGGACGAGCTTCAGGTGACGGCAGCCGACCGCCTAGGCGCCGACGCAGTCTTGCTGATTGTCGGCGTCTTCGCTGATGGGGGTGCCGCAATAGGACTGGAGCGCATGCTCGCCAGCGTTCACGCCAAGGGGATGGAGGCCTTGGTCGAAGTACACGACGAAGACGAGCTTGCCATCGCCCTTTCCAGCTCTGCGGACGTGGTCGGGATAAACAACAGGAACCTGAGCGACCTTTCAGTCTCCCTTGACGTCTCTAGACGGCTTCTCCGCAAGGGGCCCTTTGCGAAGCCCGTGATCTGTGAGAGCGGCATCAGGACCAGGGACCAAATCGAGTCTCTGGTGGCCCTGGGGGCGGGCGGGTTCCTGGTAGGTTCAGAACTGATGAAGTCCGGGGACCCTGCAGGAGCCCTCAGGATCCTGTCGAGGGCGGGACCATGACCAGAGTCAAGATTTGCGGGCTGACCAGGGAAGAAGACGTCGACCTTGTGGTGGAGGCTGGCGCAGATGCGGTGGGGTTCGTCAGCGGCTTCGAGGAGTCTCCGAGGAATGTTTCCATCGAAAAGGCAAGGGACCTAATCAGGAGGGTACCCCCGTTCGTCGACGCGGTCTTGGTCACACGGGCCGAGTTGGTTGAGCAGAACGCCGAGAAAATCGGCCGGGTTGGGCCTTCGGTCATCCAGCTCTACGGTCGCGTCCCAAACTCCATCGCGCTGAAGGAGAAGTTGAAAGTGAAGTTGATTCTGCCGCATCTGATGGACGGCAATGGGGGTGGAGCCGGAAGCACCGCTGGCTACGACGCCCTGCTCGTGGACACCTATGCGAAAGGGGTAGCCGGTGGGACAGGCAGGGTATCAGATTGGGACGGGTGCAGGAAGCTCAGGGACGTGGTCGCCCCTCTGCCATTCATCCTCTCCGGAGGCCTGAAGCCTGAGAACGTCGCCGAAGCCATCTCGAGGGTGAATCCCTACGCCGTCGACGTGTCATCCGGGGTCGAGGCGGCACCAGGGGTAAAGGACCCGTCCAAGGTAAGGGCGTTTATCGCCACTGCGAGGAGTCATCGAGTTGCCTGAGAGAGGGAGGTTCGGGAGATACGGCGGGCAGTATGTCCCGGAGACGCTCGTGCCAGCCATAAAAGAGTTGGAGAGGTCATATCGACGATTCAGGGCTGACGATGAGTTCAGGTCCGAGTTGGCCGGGCTCCTGAAGAACTATGCCGGGAGACCGACCCCGCTTTACTTCGCAGGCAATATGACGAAGAAGGGCAGAGGGGCGAAGATCTACCTGAAGCGCGAAGACCTGTTGCATGGAGGAGCGCACAAGATCAACAACACGTTGGGACAGGGTCTGCTGGCGAAGAAGATGGGGAAGACTAGAATCATCGCCGAGACGGGTGCGGGGCAGCATGGGGTCGCCACGGCGATGGCCTGCGCTGCTCTGGGCCTGGAGTCAGAAGTCTACATGGGGACGGAGGACGTGGAGAGACAGAAGCTCAACGTATTCAGGATGAAGCTGCTCGGAACAGAAGTCCATCCTGTCGATGCCGGCTCGCGGACGCTCAAGGATGCTATCAACGAGGCGCTCAGGGACTGGGTAACCAATCTCACAGACACGTATTACCTCATCGGCTCCGTCGTCGGGCCGCATCCCTACCCGATAATGGTCCGGGACTTCCAAAGCGTCATCGGCAGAGAGATTGCGAAGCAGTCGGTGTCAACCCAGGGAGCGCACCCCGACGCCCTGGTCGCCTGCGTCGGCGGAGGGAGCAACTCGATGGGGACGTTCTACCCCTTCTTGCGGGAGAAGGGTGTGCGCCTGTATGGGGTCGAGGCAGGCGGGACCGGGAGGGACCACAACGCGGCCACCCTGTCCTATGGAAGGACAGGCGTCGTCCACGGTATGATGACATATCTCCTGCAGGATGAAGACGGACAGACAGGCCAGACGCATAGTGTAGCTGCCGGGTTGGACTACCCAGGGGTCGGCCCTGAGCACTCCTATCTGAAAGACATCAAACGGGTCTCCTATGTGACGGTCAGCGACGAGGAGGCTGTCAAGGCGTTCCACGCGCTGGCGAAGGAAGAGGGGATACTTCCGGCACTCGAGTCCGCCCACGCAGTCGCGTATGCGATGAAGCTGGCATCCTCAATGAAGCCTGACGAGAGTGTGGCGGTCACTCTGTCGGGGAGGGGGGACAAGGACGTGCAGATCATCGGCAAGAGGTCGGGGCTCGAGCTCTGAGCAGGATACAGGAGACGTTCGATTCAGTCGACAGGGGAGCCCTCATCGCCTATGTCATGGGCGGAGACCCAGACCCACAGGCTTCGGTAGATGTCGCCGAGGCGGTGCTGAAGGGCGGGGCGGACATCATCGAGTTGGGCATCCCGTTCTCCGACCCTATAGCGGATGGCAGGGCGGTCCAGGCTGCAGGGGTCAGGGCGCTCAGGTCTGGCACGAAGCCCGCCGACGTGCTTCGCATCGCGACCGAGGTGAAGAAGGCCCGTGACGTCCCTGTGGTGGTGATGACCTACTTCAACCCGATACTCTCAAGGGGAGCGTCCGCCTTTCTCGACGCTGCCCGCAGAAGCGGGGTCGACGGGGTGATTGTGCCCGACCTCCCCCTGGACGAGGCCCGAAAGTTCGGGAGCGCTGCCCGGGCCAGAGGGATTGACTCCGTCCTTCTCGCCGCTCCCACCACCGGCGAGGAACGCATGAAGAAAATAGTCGCGAATACGTCAGGCTTCCTCTATCTGGTTTCAGTAATCGGAGTCACGGGGGCGAGGGAGCAACTGAAGGACAGCACAATAAGGCTTGTCAAGTTCGCGAAGAGGTTCACACAGGGGAAAGTCCCCCTGGCAGTAGGATTCGGCATCTCCAGGCCCGAGCACGTAAGAACGGTGATAGGGGCGGGGGCTGACGCGGCCATTGTAGGAAGCGCGATAGTAGACAGGGTGGCGGCGATTGAGGGCGGCGAGGACGAAGCGCTCGGCAGGATTGAAGCCTACGTCAGATCCCTGAAGCACGCCACGATGTCTCCCTAGGGTTCCGCGTAGACCCGGGCGAGGGAAGCCTCCAAATCAGATTGCCTGAACTGGCGCACGAGTCTTGAGAACTTCTTGTCGAAGGCTCTCGAGTCCTTCTTCTCGATGACGGCTCTCAGAGCAGACAGCTCGGCGATGATAGAGGAGAGTGCATCCACAACGGATCTGTTCTTGATGTCGATGTAGGAGTAGAGCTCAGGGCCCTGCAGGAGGACTGCCTTTACGAGGTCCAGCTGGGTGGAAGCGAAAGGCGGGGCGGACTTTTGGAACGTCTTCAGGCCAGGCCCCTTCGCTACGGCCATCGCGAAGGCCATGCTTGTGAGGTGTACCAGCGAGAGCGCGTATGCCACCAGCCGGTCGTGCTCTTCCGGCGCGACCAAGGTCAGCTCCGCTCCCCTGAAAATCCGCCGTGCGGCTTCCAGATCCCTGCTTCTGCCTACCACCAGCATCCTAGGCGCCTTCGACCTAGACGACGGGCCGAACATTGGGTGGAGCGAGAGCAGAGGAGCGCCGCAGGCAGACGCGACCTTCTCAAGTTGGGTCAGCGTCGTCCCCTTGATCGACGTGATTTCGACGAGCGTGCAGCCGTGCTTCAGGACGGGTTTGATCTCCATGGCGACCCTCAGGGTGTCTCCGATAGGGACGGCCAGGAGGACGAGGTCGGCCCGTCTGACGGCCCCGAGGTTGGAGGTGTTAGCGCTGGCCCGGAGCCGAGGTCCTCCTGGGCGGACGTCAGATCCTACGACTGTGTGGCCGAGGCGTCGGAAGTACTCTACGAAGTACGAACCCATGGCTCCGGCGGAGCCCAGGACGGCGACCCTCAAGCGAGGAGGTCGCCCATCCGCCTCACTCCCTCGAGGATAACCTCCTTGGGTTGACCCAGGGAAATGCGGAAGAAGTCTTCGTAGGAGCCGAAGGCTACGCCAGGGGTTACGGTGACCCCCCTTTGGAGGAGGCTTTCCGCGAGCATACCCCCTGTCAGTCCCGGTTTCCTGAGCCTCGGGAAAAAGTACATGGCGCCATCGGGCTTCACGTACTCCAGCGAGCCGATCCTGTCCAACTCCCTGGAGATGGCTTCGACCCTGTCATTCATCACAGCCACGTTCTTCTTGACCTCTGTGTCCGAGTCGAGGGCCTTGATTGCCCCGTGCTGGATGAACTCGGGGACCGAAGAAAGCACCAATGATGTCATGCTCGCGACCCTGGCGATTATGTCCTTGCTGGAGACTACATAGCCTATCCTGAACCCGGTCATCGCCCAGGCCTTCGAGAAGGACGAAGTCATCACGAATTTCTTGGGGGCCGTATGAGTATGAAGGACGCTCGGGCAGGGCTTCGACGAGTACTCGTTGTATATCTCGTCGCTGACCACCGTGAGGCCGCGGTCGTCGGCGACCTGGACCACCTCCCTGAAGGCCTCCTGGGATATCACCTTCCCGGTCGGGTTGTTGGGGTAGCTCAGGATTATCGCCTTCGTGTTGGGGCGGATCGCACGCTCTACTTCGCCGGCTGAGAGTGACCAGCCGTCCTCGAGCCTGCCGTGGATGACGATGGGCTTCGCACCAAGGTGTTTCAGGACTTCACGGTAGGCGGGCCAGTTGGGCTCAGGGACGATGGCGCTGTCCCCTTCAGACACGACAGCGGAGAGGCTTGCGTATACGGCGAACCTGCCGCTGGGCGTCACCGCGATTTCGTCCTCGGTGGCTGCGAAGCCGCTCTTCCTTCGCAGATAGCCTCTGAGCGCCGAGAGGAGTTCCGGGATACCCCTCGCTTCGGTGTAGTGCGTCTTGAATCCGAACATGGCTCCCGAACATGCATTGAGGACGGCCCGGGGCGGCCTGAAATCAGGTTCACCGACGTCTAGGCGTATCAGCTTCACCCCTCCCCTCTGCAACTCGACGGCTTTGGCGAAGACTGACATGGGGCTCGGGCCAGACTGCAGTGCCTGTATCCCCTGGGCCTTCTTGGACTCGGCGAGGAGCAGGGCGAGCATCTTCAGTCCTGCGCTCCTATCCACCCCGGCGCGATCGCACTCCTCTGTCACCTCCCTGAGCAGCGAGTCCTCTACTGCGTCGTCCTCAATGGGGATGGATTCGATGGCCTTCAACCTCCCTACTTCGCGTGCTAGGTTGTTTCTGCGGCCAGCAAGCCTGATGATTTCCACGGTGGTCTCGGCTATCTTGACACGGAGCTCATCTATCCCTACCTCCGGCTTCGTCCCTGTCATGGTCCTCTGAGCACCGGTGGAATCATACCTGCCCTGATAGCATGGTCTGCGAGCACGAGCGCCGTCGCATCTTCGACCACTGGGACCGCCCTGGGGACGACCGTCGGGTCGTGGCGCCCGGGCACTACGAGCTCTACTTCCTTCCTGGAGGCGAGATCGACCGTCGTCTGTTTAGACGCGACAGACGACGCAGGTTTGAATGCAACCCTGTACGCAATCGGCATCCCACTCGAAAGCCCCCCAAGGATTCCTCCGGCGTTGTTCGTCTTCGTCATGATTTTGTCACCTTGGAAGTAGTACTCGTCGTTGTTCTCAGTCCCCTTGAGTCTGGCCGAAGCGAAGCCGGAGCCGAATTCAACTCCCTTGACGGCGGGTATCGAGAGCGCCATCCGGGCGAGGTCAGAGTCCAGAGATGCGAACACAGGCTCGCCGAGCCCTGGCGGTACGTTGAGCACTACGCATTCGACGATGCCACCGAGGCTGTTCCCTCCCCCGCGAGCCTCGATTATCTTCTTCTTCATCAGGTCCGCGGCTTCTGCCGTGGGGGCACGGGCCTCGTTCTTGTACCGGTTCTTCCTGGCGGTGTCCAAGTCGAATCCCTCGGCGCGGATTCCGCCTATCTCTAGCGAGTAGGCGACGATCTCCACACCCAGCACCTCGTGCAGGAGTTTCCTCGCCACGGCTCCGCCCATCACGAAGGACGCCGTGATCCTGCCGGAGAACCTTCCTCCTCCCCGGTAGTCATTGAACCCTCCGTACTTCATCTTCGCGACCAGGTCCGCGTGGCCCGGGCGGGGGGAGTTCACCATCGCGTCATAGGGTCTCGAGTCCTTGTCCCCGTTCCTGATGAGCATCATTATTGGGGCGCCGGTGGTGCGGCCGTTGAAGACCCCTGACATTATCTCCACCCTGTCCTCTTCCTTCCTCTGGGTGGTGACTATCGACTGGCCCGGTCTTCTTAAGTCGAGCTCCGACTGGATATCGTCTTCCTTCAGGGCCAGGCCCGCGGGGCATCCGTCCAGGACTGCACCGACCACCCTCCCATGGCTTTCGCCGAAGGTGACCAACAGGAACCTTTCACCAATGATGTTGCCACTCAATCCAAAGCAACCCCGATGCCAATCTGTTCCATGTCAGAGAGGAAGCCGGGATAGGACACGTCGAGGCTCTTCACTCCAATCACGGGGACTCCCCCTGGTACGATAAGTGATGCCAGAGTGAGCGCCATGAACATCCTGTGGTCGTCGTGGGCATCCAGATGAGAGCGGGTGAACTCGCGGGGCCTCGTTATCGTCATCCCGTCGGGGCGTTCTTCGATTCTCGCCCCTATCTTCGAGAGTTCCTTCGTCAGGACGCTGACCCTGTCAGTCTCTTTCAGACGCGCGTGAGCGACCCCATCTATCGCCAGCGGCTCTTCGCACCTCAGGGCTAAGGCGGCAAGTACGGGCAACAGGTCGGGAGAGTCTCCCAGGTAGAAAGACCCTCCCTTGAGGCTGTCGCCGTGGGCGCTCACGACCACAGAATCTGACCTGCGTTCGACCCTTACCCCGAGGTCACCGAGTATCTTCAGGATCGCGGAGTCGGCCTGAGGGAGCTCGCCCCCAAGACCCAGGAGCTCAATCTTTCCCCCCGCCAGGGCGGCCGCGGCCATGACGAAAGCTGCGGAGCTGAAGTCGGCGGGGACGACGAAGTCGGCGGGGCGGTACTGCTGGGCCGCATGAATTCCGAAGCTCCCATAGCCGTCCCGTTCGATGTGTATGCCGTGTAGCTCGGAGAGCTTCAGGGTCGCGTCGATGTAGGGCCTCGAGACCGGGTCAATGACCGTCAGGTGTGAGTCTTCTCTCGCCAGCGGCGCGGATATGAGGATCGAAGAGACGAATTGTGATGAAACGTCCCCACGGAGCCTGGCCTGGCCTCCACGCATCCCGCCCTCTCCGACTACGATGGGGGCGCAGCCGTTCCCAGCGGCAGAGCTCGCTACTGCCCCGAGCTGGACGAGGGCATCGAGGAGACCCTGCATCGGCCTCTGGCGAACGCTCGCGTCCCCCGTGAGCACAGTTCTCCCTCGAAGGGGAAGGGCGAAGACTGAAGTCATGAACCTCAATGTCGTCCCCGAGTTCTCGACGTTCACCTCCTTCGCCGCCGCCCTGGGTTCTGTCCCCGCTATGACGAGCCCGGACTCGGAGTCTGTAACCTCGGCGCCCATAGCCCTGCACGCCTCGAAGGTGGCGATGGTGTCCCTGGAGTGGAGGGGGTTCTCGACCAGGCTCTCCCCCGGCGAAAGGCTGGCCATGAGCACGGACCTGTGGGTGTAGCTCTTGCTGGGAGGGACCCTGACGCTCCCGCCGAGCGGCCCGCGGGGGACCAGTGTCGCCCTAGTGACCAATCGTAGCCCCTCCGTTGCAGGTCTCGGTCCTGATCGTCACGCCCCCGTCCTCCTTCCAGTTGCTCTCAAGCCTGTCTGCTTTCGCGGCGTCGTCGAACACGCAAGCCACGGCGGGGCCTGTCCCCGAGAGACCGGCGCCCAAGGCTCCGCTCTCCAGTGCTTCAAAGGCATCGGAGTTCGGATAGCCGTAGATCGCGCTGTAGAGCAGCCCGTTCAGGATCATTGCCTTCCAGATTCCGCCCCGCATGGCCTGGTCGAAGGCCGAATCCGCCAACTTTGCGAAGCGCCTTATCTCAGCCGTGCGGACCGAAGCCCGTCTGCTCCCGTCATGTGGGACCCTGATGAGGACGACCAGAGGCGTCCCCAGCCTGACTGTGGCGACGATGTGGTTCGAACGATTATTGGTAAGAACTCCGCCTCCTAGGAGGCATGCCGCCGCGTCGTCCATCGCCCCGGTGATGCTTGTCCCGCTGGCGAGGGAAGCCGAAACGCTGCACTCGAGGACTTCCTTCGGTTCATAGTCAGGTCTCCCGAAGGCGGAAAAGGTCGCCAGGGCGGCCGCAACCGACGAGGAGGAAGACGTCTTGAGACCTACGCCCACTGGGGCTGATGTCTCGGTCTCGACCCTGCCTGAGTATCTCTCTGGGTTTTCCCCCAGAATCCTGATGGCATTCCTCACCGTCCGCTGAAGCAGTGTGGAAGTGGCAGGGCTGCCGTTGGTCGACTCCGTCCACCCACCGCGCTCTTCGCGGATGGTGACTCTGGCGGTCGTGGGCAGGTCTACCGCGAGCGAGGCTCCGCGGCCGCTCGCTATCGCGTTGACTACGCTCACCGCGCCCATGGCGGTGGCCCTCCCGATCAAGTCGCCGCCTCCAGCGAGGCAAAGAGCGCTTCCCTCACCGGTTCTGTGGGGCATGACCTCCCCGTCCATATCTCCAGCGCCTTGATGGCCTGGGCAAGGAGCATTTCACGCCCGTGGATGGTCATGCAGCCTCTGGCCGAGGCTAGTCGCGTCAGCTCAGTCTCCGCCGGAGAGTAGACCGCGTCGAACACGACGGGTCTCGAATCCAGCAGGAACGCTACTTCGATTGGAAGTGGTCTCCCCCCTGAGCCGGCCGGCGAGGCGTTGAAGACCAGGTCGGGGCGCTGGGACCGGGCATCGCGGTACGAAGCAACCTGCAGGTCCATGGCCGGGAAAGCTGCCGTCAGGCCATCCAGGAAGACTTGTGCCTTCTCGGGATTCCTCGACAGGAACGTCAGCGAATGGGACCCCGTCCGATGTACGGCAGCGCAGAAAGCCCTGGCCGCGCCTCCGGTCCCAAGGGCGACGGCATGACGGAACGGCGAGAGGCTGCGGACTGCGAGCGGCACGAGGATTCCATCGACGTCGGTGTTGTACCCCCGGTATCCCCCTCGCTCCGCGTTCACTGTGTTCACCGCACCAACGCTGGCCGAGACATCATCGAGCGAGTCGAGTAGATGCGCCATCGACGCCTTGTGGGGCATGGTGACATTCAGGCCCCTGACCCCGTTGTCCCTGAGCCTCCTGAAGGCGTCGCTCAGGCCAGAGGGCGGAACGCTGATGGCTTCGTACTTCGCGTCTATGCACATGGCATCGAAGGCCGCGTTCATCATGCTGGGAGAAGGCGACTCGCCTACATCCTCGCCCAGCAGTAGGTACCGGTCAGTCGTGTCCCAGCCGCCTCCGCGCTGTCAGGAGTTTGGATAGGGTGAGCTGTCCAGGGGCTGTCTGCTCCCCGGGGAGGGAAGCATAGGCGATGGGGGTCCGCCGTTCTATCGCCATGACCCTCGAAAGTACGCCCGCTTCACCCATGCAGAATGCTATCGGTGCTGGAGGCTGACCGTCATACAGGGAAAGGACAGCGAGGTTGTCCGATGCCTGGCGGGCGGTGGGGACCAGTTTGGCGAGGCCCCCGAAAGCCCGTGCGTCCGCGAGGATAGAAGCTAGGCGAGCCTTGGGAGGAGTCCGGAGGCAGTCGTGCCATGAGACGATGAGCTTCTGACCTGCCAGCTCCGAGACCATGTCAGGATTTGCCTTGAGTGTCCGGAGCTCGACGTCGACGTAGGCGGGCCTCAGTTCGCAGGCGACTCTGATGGCGTCCAAGCGGTCTGGCTCCCTCCCCTCGAAGCATCCCCCTTCGCTCCTGGACCTCACGGTGAGTATCGCCCTACCCAGGAATTCTGAGAGCTCCGGTGCCTTTGACGGGAACGGCCTGAGCGAATCCAGTCTGAACTCGACGAGATCTGTCCCCGAGTCGAACGCTCTCTGTGCTTTGACCCTCTGTTCGGCCGGGGTCTTCGCCCGCACGGACGTGCACACCATCGTCGTCCGACCCTCCATGGGGGCCGCGACGAGCTCCAGGGCCCTACTTTTCGTCGATATGTTCGTCCACCTCTACCCCGAAATGCCTAGCCCTGGCCGTTTCGGTGTGAACCAAGACAACGTCACCTATCTTGAGCTCGGTCACCGAGACCGCATCCCCGCCTGGGCGCATCAGGCGGATTGTCTCGGCTTTCTGGAGTATCACCGCCCCAGAACCGGTCCCTGACCTAGCATCCACGAGCACCAGCGGCCGCCGCTCTATCTTGACCCTCCCCACCGACGCTTCCCTGCTGGCCCCGCTGCTACTCACGATGGTAACCCTGTCTGGAGGCTCAATTTCCGACAGGTACCTCGTCTTCCCGTCTGTGGTCAGGGTATAGCTGTGCACCGCACCCGCGTTCACCCGGAATGGCCGGGTGGCGATGTACTCCGATGGTATCGTCTCCCCGTGCACAAGGAAGAAGAACCCACCCTTGCTCCCGACGAGCATTCCTTCCCCTACCTCCAATTGCGACGTCGTGTCAACGCAGGCGCGGTCTCCGACCCCCGCATCGACTATCCTGGTCACCTCGGCAGGTTCGAGGGCGAGCTTCGTCGTTCTGCCGGAGTTCCCTCTGGCCTCGGCGACAGAGGAAGGGGGGATGACTACGCCGTCGACCCCCCGCTCAAGGATGGCGAATGCGGTCTCGATCTGTTCCTTCGAGTCGGCATAGGCGTAGAGCCTGCGTCCCCGGCGCCTGAATTCCGCGATGAGGTTTTCCAACGGGATGATCTTCCAGTCAGAGCACTCGACGACGACGAAGGCCAGACGCGACGTGCTGGCGGCCACCGCCCTGTCGAGATCGCTTCCCCCGGCGACCTTAATCCACCTCGCCTTGTTCTCTCCTTCGCCTTCAGAGATCTCGAAGACAGGGAGCCCGTTCAACGGGACTGCTGTTGAGAGTGGGCCGTCTGTGACCAGCCCTCGCACCCCTGCTGCAACGGCGTCGTTGAGGAGGCGCTCGGAGATTTCGGGGCCTGAGACGTGGAGGAGTAGCGCTTTGTCTTCAGTCAGCATGGTCGAGCGCCTCCATGGCGCTGTCGACGGACAGTCCTTCCACTACCACCCCGCGCAGCGCCCTGACAATGCCAACAGGGTTGTCGTGCCCGAAGACATTCCTCCCGAAAGTCACCCCCATCGCCCCTGCCCTCATGACCGAATCCGCCATCTCGAGCAGGGCCCTGTCGGAGTCGACCTTCGACCCCCCCGCAAGCACCACAGGGGCGGGGCACTTCCTGACGACCTGCCTGAACGTCTCGGTGCTTCCGGTGTAAACCGTCTTGACAATATCAGCCCCGGCTTCGGCGCCGATGCGGGTCACGTGGGCGATGGTGTCGGGGTCGTTCGGGTCCTTAATCCCTTCTCCGCGTGGGTACATCATGGCTATGAGTGGGACTTGCAGGGCGTCGCACTCGTCCGCCACCGCACCGAGCTGAACCAGCATCTCGGGCTCCTCCCTGGCACCGATGTTGATGTGGACGGAAACGGCGTCGGCTCCAAGCCTGACACCCTCCGCTACGGATGATACCAACACCTTCCGGTTGGGAGCTGGTCCGAAGGCAGTACTCGCAGAAAGCTGGAGTATCATTCCTATGGAGGGCGCCTCCTTCAGGGCCTTCAGGACGCCTTTGTGGGCCAGGAAAGCGGTCGCGCCCCCCTCGGCGACCGATTTTATCGTTAGCTCCGGCTCCTCGAGGCCCTTGATGGGACCGTTGGTGATAGAGTGGTCCATGGGGACACAGAGCATCCTGCCTCGGTCGACGATCCTCGAAGTCCTGAACGCCTTGCCTGAGACCAACCCCTAGCGCCCCAGCTGCCCCTTGCTATGCATCAGTTCGGCCGTGAGCACCGCTGTGCCTGCGGCGCCTCTGATTGTGTTGTGAGAAACGAGCGTTAGTTGAATCGAGTCGCGGCTGAGGCCCTTCCGTACCCTCCCCACGACCACGCTCATGCCTGGGACCGAGCCCGAGAGTCGGTCCAGGCGCGGCTGGGGCCTGTCGGGCTCCGGCCTTACGATGACCGGCTGCCCTGGTGCCGAGGGGAGACCCAGCTCTTGAGGCTCGCCACGGAACCTGTTCAGGCAGTCCACCGCGTCTTCAGGTTCGAGGTCCCTGCCAAGCTCAGCGTACAGCGTCTCGACGTGGCCGTCGATGACCGGGACCCTGTTGCATGAAATCGCGATCTGCAAGTCGGCGCTGCGAACCCTGCCTTCCTCCCGGGCCCCCAGAATCTTCCTAGACTCGTCGGCTACCTTCTCTTCCTCGCCTCTGATGTACGGTATGACGTTCTCGGTGATTAACAGAGAAGGAACGCCGGGAAAGCCAGCCCCCGAGACCGCCTGCATTGTCGTCACGATGGCGCGTCTCAGTACGAAGGAGTCCGACAGAGGCTTGAGGACCATGGCTAGTCCGGTGACGGTACAGTTGGGGGTCGTGACCAGGGACCCGCTCCACCCCCTCCTCTTCCTTTGGGACCCCAGGAGCCCGAGGTGGTCCGGGTTGACTTCCGGGATCATTAGGGGGACGTCCTCCTCGAGCCTGTGAGCGCTGGCTTCGCTTATCACAGTGAGGCCGGCCTTGGCGAACTCTGGCTCGACTGTGGAGGCCGCTTCGGCGGGGAGCGCTGAGAAGACGACGTCGCACCCCTGGGCGTTGTGTGGGTCTGTCGCGAGTATCTTCCTGTCCGCGAACCTCTCCGGTATGTCCTCTGAGCTGAGCCAGTGTGCGGCTTCGCCGTAGGCCCTGCCAGCTGAGTCCCCTCCCATTAGTATGTCGAGTTCGATGGTGGGGTGGCGGCTCAGCATCGCGAGATACCTCTGGCCTACTGCTCCGGTCGACCCCAGCAGCGCAGCCCTGAGCTTGGTCATTGCTCCCCCACCATCATCGCTTCCTTGACCAGCTTGGACGCCCGCTGGGCCTGGTCCGCTGACACGAACATCCGGACCGACGACTGGATTGTGACGATGCCGAACAGGTTGATGCCCGACCTCGCCAGCGGCTGGGTCACCCGCTGAACTATTCCCGGCTGGGTCTCTAGCGCCTTCCCTCGGATTGAAATCATGGCCAGGCCGTCGAAGGACGACACCGCTTTGCCTATCTTCTCTCCGACGAGGACATGATGGACACGGTCGAGCACCTCTTGGCCTCCGCAGACGTAGAAAATCACCGAGGCAGGCTCGAGTGAGAGAGCAAGTATTCTCGCGTTGCACTCCCTTATCGTGTTGACAATCGCCAGGACAGACTCGATGCGGGTGGGGTCTACTCCGACGATGGTCACCATCGAGGTCTCCACATGTGCGACCTCCACCTTGGTCTCTGGGATGTCCCCCTCGATGACCGTCCCGGCGTCGAGCTTCTGCAGGCTGGTCACCCTGATTTTGAGTCCCGGCGTCTGGTAGCTCAGGGCCTTCAAGTGGAGGAACTTCGCCCCGCCTGCCGCGAGTAGTTCGGCCTCTTCGCCGTTCAGGCTCTCGATCAGCCGGGGGTTCTTCACCTTCCCGGGGTCGCTTGAGAAGACACCGTCGACGTCCTTGATGAGCACGACCTCTCTCGAGCCGAGGCAGTTTCCCAGCAGGACCGCGGTGGTGTCGCTTCCGCCTCGCCCGAGGGTGGTCACCTTCCCTGTCGTAGTCCGGCCAAGGAACCCGCACACGATGGGGATTTCACCCCGCTCGATTATTGGGAGCAGGGCCTCCCTGCTCCGCTGGCGAGTGATATCCATGATGGGATTGGCATCCTGGTGCCTGTCGTCGGTGATGATCGGCCAGCCCGGGGTGTCAGTGTCTATCACGACTGGCCTGAGGCCGTGTTGGGCCAGGGACGCCGCCACGAGCCTGGCGCTGGTCTTTTCCCCCGACGAGAGGAGCTCGTCCACGAGGGACGCCTCCATGTTCGGGTTGACGCCCCTGGAGAGCGTGAGGAGGTTATCAGTTACCCCCTTCATCGCCGAGACCACCACGACCACCCCGACCCCCTTTCCGAGGATGCGGGTTATGAGCGCGGCTGCCTGGCCGATAGCTTGGCCGTCGTCTAGCACCGACCCTCCGAACTTGATTACGACGATTTCACTAAATTCACTCTTATTCATTGAACTAGAATCCCCCAGTGTTGATAGAGCTGGAAAGGATTCTTACCAGCTATAGCCGAAAAAGCCAAACACGGTCCAGTAGGCGGGGCGTTCAGCCCGTGTAATGGCATTCTTCAAGTTTCTCGCGGGTTTAACGCCACCCCCGGCCTATTTATGAATTGGTGCACGAAGATGTACACTGTTCGGTCCCTGTTCGTCCCCGCCCTGGTGGTCCCGTCTCATGGGCCAAAGAGCCCATTCCGTGGTCTCGCCCAACCAGAGGCGCAGAACCCTAGAAGCTCCCTTTGATGGTTTGGAATGCAGGTCATACCTCGGACGGCTGCGATCTGACACCTGCTCGTGCCTTCAGGCCCCACTCGCTTGTTCGACTCTCGCCTTGGGGTACGAGCCGAGCACCTTGAGGAATGTGGTCCTCTTGACGAGGTCACGCAGCGCCTCCTTCTGGGTCGCGGCGTCCCGGTGCCCCTCGAAGTCCAAGAAGAAATAGTACTCCCATGGACGTTGTCTGGTGGGCCTGGACTCGATCTTGGTCAGGTTGACCCCCTGCCTCGCAAAAGCCTCGAGGGCAGCGTACAGCGAACCCGGGGTGTGCGGCGCCGAGAAGATGACGGAGGTCTTGCTCTCCGGCGACCTCTCGCTCTCCTCGGTCGTTATCACCAGGAACCTAGTGTAGTTGCGCCCGTTATCCTCAATCCCCTCCTTCAACACGTTCATCCCGTAGATCTGGGCCGCGGCCTTGCTGGCCACCGCTGCCGCGTCTCTTCTCCCGTCGTCTCTGATCATCTCTACACTGCCTGCCGTATCATATGAGACATTCAACTCTGCACCCATGGAGGCCAGGAATCCCCTGCACTGGGCCAGCGCCTGAGGATGAGAATAGACCACCCTCACGTCGCTGATGGACGTCGAAGGTAGGGCGACGAGGCAGTGGACCACCCTCAGCACTATCTCGCCGGCTATCTTCGTGGGAGTCGTTATGAGGGAGTCGTAGGTCTCGTTGACGCTCCCCTCGGTAGAGTTCTCCACGGGAACCACGCCGTACTTCACCTCCCCCGTCTCGACCAAGTTGAACACCTCAGAGATGGTCCTGCAGGGGACGGTGTCTCTCTTGGCCCCGAAGTGCTGGCGGATGGCTTCCTCGCTGTAGGCTCCGTGCGCTCCCTGAAACGCGACTCCATCAGTCTTCATTGGCCGCTGGCATGCTCATGGTCTGATTATATAGCCAGAGCCATGGAAAATCGTGTCGCTCTGCCGTTCCAACTTTCTAGACCTTGAGCGAGCGGACATCGGAGAACAACAGCAGGCCGAAGGCGAAGACCGCCGTGCCGACGGCGGCGAGGACGAAGTCGGCGTTGATCCCGTAGCCTGCGATTATCAGCCCGCCCGCCAGCTGCCCTGCGGGGCTCGCCGCCAGGCTGCCCACCTCGTCTATGCTCAGATAGCGCCCCAGCACCTCGTGGGGGACGTAGCTCTGGACCCCTGTGAAGAAGGCTGTGTTGCCGAACCCCCCGAAGAACGTCGAGACGAAGACAAAGGCTGTGGCCGCCACGGTCCCTGGGAAGAATACCAGCCCGAGGATGGCGAGCCCCGCCATCCCCCAGGGGGCAGCGAACCAGACGCCGAAGCGACGCTCCGGGTGGAGCCTACCCACCAGGAGGGAGCCCAGACCGAAGCCGGCGCCACCCGCTGCCCCGAAGGCCCCGAAGATGAAAGCCGACTGATGCAGGACTTCGGTCACGTATATCACGAGGAAGGTGAAGAAGAGGCTCAGGAAGAAATTCGCCCCGAAGGATGCCAGCGTCAGCTTCAGCAGGCCGCGCTCCCCGTTGACATAGGTGAAGCCTCCCCTGAGCTGGTCAAGGAACGGGGGCTGCTTTTGCTGGCCTTCTCCCCGCGAGGCACCCCGGGAAGAGACGGACAGGGCGACGAATACAACCATGAGGGCGGAGACGACGTAGCTGGCACCGTTGATGGCCAGAGTGGCAGCCACGCCGACGACTGCGATGAGGATACCGCCGATGGGGCTCCCGGCGATGGAGGTCACCTCCTGTGCCGCGGTGAAGAGGCCGTTGGCCGCACCCAGCTGCTCCTTCCGCACCGCCTGCGGCAGGAAGGAGTTGATGGAAGGACGGAACAGGGACTGCCCCATGCCGAGGAGGAACACGGCCGCGAGGACGACGTACAGGTTGAATCCGAAGAGGGCCAGGGTCAGCGCGAAGACGACCATCGTCCCCGCACGAAAGGCGTCAGCGACTATCATGAGTCTGAGCTTGCTGTAACGGTCCGCCAGGGTCCCGGCGAAGACCCCGAAGACTATTCTTGGGATCACTCCGGCTACTCCGATGAACCCGACGTCGAGGGCAGACTTGGTGACTGTGTATACGAGCCAGTTTATGGCGAGGAGGCCGGCCGCCGAACCGAAGGACGACGCCACGGAGCCGGTCCAAAGGCCACCGAAGGCCCTCTGGCGGAGGAGGGAAGGGCGCTTCTCGGTGCCTTCGCCGGCAGCGGATTCACTGCCCACGGTCTCCTTCCCCCAGACTACAGGGCATCGGAATGTGAGACCGGCTAGAGTGGGTAGATGAACCTCGCTGACAGATTGGGCGTGTTAGGTAGCCCCCATCATCAAAGGGGAGGCAGTCTGTGCCGTCGAACCCGAGGAGTTACCTCTCTACTGTGGGGACTTCTACCAGCTCTTCTCTCGAGGCCTCTTCGAGAGATTGGTTCTTGGACTCCTTCAGCCCGAGGGTCAGTAGCGCGCCCACGACGCTCACCACCGCGAGCATCTCAAGGATGCCCTGGACCCCGATGCTTACCAGCAGCGCCGGGAAGAAGAAGGTGGTGATTGCAGCCCCAGTCTTGCCTGCAGCCGCGGATATCCCGTGGCCGGTGGTCCTCCTCGCGGTTGGGTACACCTCGGCTGGTATCACGAAGGTGGTGGTGTTGGGGCCGAAATCGATGAAGAAGAAGGACATTGAGTAGAGGGCGAGTGCGCCGACGGCTGGGATGGCGAATCCTGTTATGCTGGTCCCTTTGGTTATGGCGAAGCCGGCGACCGCTATGTAGAGCACGGCCATCATGGCGAAGCCTTGCAGTTGGGTGACCTTCCGTCCAAGCCTGTCCATTAGGGCTACGGCTGTGAAGTAGCCGAAGAAGCCGACGAAGTATGGGATGCCTGCCTCGAAGACCTTGGTGAAGAGTTGGGCCTGAGTCGGCAGGGAGGAACTGATCGGGAGTATGGCCGAGACGATTGGGCCTGAGTAGACCCCGGTGCCGTAGAAGGCCATGTCAAGCAGGAACCAGGAGCCGGCTGTGACGACAAGTGTCTTCCAGTATCTCTGGAAGAACTTCGAGAGGCTAGACGTCTTCGCGGTCACATGGGTGTAGGCGATGTCTGCCCCAAGCACTCTGGCTCCCCTCTCTGCTTCTGCTGCGTTCCCCTTCACGAGGAGCGAGTACCGCGGGGTCTCAGGAAGCTTCCTTCTTAGGTAGATGACCATAGCCGCGGGTATCGCACCGGCCCCCAACATCACCCTCCAGGCGAGGGCGGGCGGAAGGAACGCGACGGACGCGAGACCGACAGCGACGGCTGCGACCGAGCCTATTCCTTGGTTGGAGAAGATCAAGGAGACGAGCCTCCCCCTGTTCTTCACGTTGGAGTACTCGCTCATTATCGTCGCAGAGATGGGATAGTCTCCGCCTATGCCGATTCCTTCTATGAACCTGAAGAGAATGAGGAGATAGACGTTGGCCGCGATTGCACTCAGCAGGGCGCCGACCACGAGGATGGAAGCTTCAATCCCATAGACTCTCTTTCTCCCTATCCTGTCGCCAAAGTAGCCGAAAATGAGCTGACCGAAGATGGCGGCGAATATGGCAGAGGAGCCGACGAAAGCCGCAGCGGATTGACCAAGGATGCTCGTGCTCATGGAGAATCCGGGGATGGAGTAGGCGCCGAAGATCAGCAGGGCGAACCCGATAATCAAAAGGTCGTAGGCGTCTGTAAAGAATCCCATCCCGGCCGTGAACCAGATCTTCAGGTGGCTCATCGACATCGGCTTGCTGTTCATGGACGCGAATGGCGTCCCCGTTCCCAACTGTCTTGTGTTGCTCTCCAGGATTCTCTGGAAAAGCGGTTCCCTCTAGGGCATTATATGACTGCCCGACTTACTCTCTATATAGAATAGAGAATAATGAGCCAGAGGCAAGACGCTGCTCGCAGCCCCTGCGTGGAGTATCTCCAGGTCGAACGCCAGACGGCGAGCAGCACGGAGCCCTCCCCCGAGCACTACCGCCGTGGTGACAAGGCTCCCCAGCAGCAGGGCCCCCGTCACGCTCACCATGGGAATCAGATACAGCTTGATTGAGAGCCTCGAGACAGCCCTGCCGACCATGGTGCAGAACATCAGGTGTCCGAGCGCCGTGCTCAGCAACCCCCAGGTATAGCACGCGGGCCGTGTCCCGACGGCCTGCAAAGGATTAAACCCGTCCTGAGCCCGGCTGCGGCCATGCGACTGCTGCACACTTCTATAACCGTGAAGGACATGGACGAGAGCATCGCCTTCTACACCAAGCACTTCGGGATGGAGCTTCTGAGCAGAAGGGAGATCCCGCAGAACGGCGCGGAGATTGCGTTCCTTGGCCTGAAGGACACGGACCACAGGATAGAGCTGACCTGGTGGAAGGGCAAGAAAGACTACGCCGAGGGGGACCAGCTGGACCACCTGGCCTTCGGAACCGCTGATGTGAAGGAGGAGGTGGAGAAGCTGAGAAAGGCTGGCGTCGAGATAGCGAAGGAGCCCTACTCCCTCGGGCCTGGGTCGAGCGAGATCGCCTTCGTGAAGGACCCCAACGGCATCTGGCTGGAGCTCATCCAGCGCAGGTAGCCCCTTCAGGGAGGGCAGAGAACTCCTTACAGGTCTTCATAGCCAGGCCCGGGTCGAGCACGGCCTCTGCTCCGGTCGTGGAGGACGCCAAGCATCAGTTCGAGGGCTATCCGACCGCGCATGGCGGGTCCCTGCGCGACTTCGTGGGCCTTTGGGCGCCCTAGACCCTCTCGGTGACGACCCTACCGCAGATTCTGCAACGAAATGTCCGCCGCTCGGAGGTGTTCCAGCCTATGTCCTGGGAGGGATTCTCCATGCTCCATTCTCGGAATCGGAACGGGTGAGGGCACTTCTTCGGGTCTCCTTGGAGCTCCGCCAGGAAGCGGGCCCGCTGCTTTCCGAATTCGACTTCGTCCTCGGATTGGCTGGTGAGGTGCGCCTGTTCGGGGCCGGTCATGCGATCGTCCTGCGGTCCCTCGCTGCAGGCTCCGGAGTCGTCAGCCATCACGTCCACTGCGAACAGCTTCCTGGCCTCCGTCAGAGACTCGGCGGGATAGGGCTTGCCTTCGAGGAAGCGGAGCGCGTACAGCCGAGCCATGGAGACGAACCTCCGCTCTCCGACCCCCCTTCCCACCTCGAGGAGCATGATAGTGGCGACCCCGTGGCCGAGCGTGTTGAGCACGTCTTTGGCATAGAACTGAGCCGCCATGTCGTCCGAGGAAGAGAGCCTGGCGAGGGCCACCTCCATCTCCCTCATGGCGAGACCCGCGAACTCCCGCCCATCAACAATTCCCTCTTCGAGGGTCCTCATGTCGTCCAGTAGCGTCATGTGCGCGTTCTTCTTGGTGATCACTTCGAGCATGTCCAAGGCCTGGACGTTGCTGGGTCCTTCCCATATCGGCGTGATGAGCGCCTCCCTGTGGAGCCTTTCGACAGGATACTCGTTCAGGAACCCTATCCCTCCCAGGAGCTCCATGGCGACCTTGGTCGTGTGGGCAGACATTTCGGCCGTGGTGTTTTTCGTGATGTGGGCGAGGAGCCTCGCGTAGTGGTAGGCGTCCGTGTAAGGGGGTGTGTCCTTCCAGGACCTCTCGAACAGGTCGACAGCCTTGAAGGCCAGAGCCATTGACCCCTCAATATACACCTCCATGTCCAGCAGATCCCTCTGGACTAGGGGATGCTCCACCAATAGCTTCCCGAAGGCGCTTCTCTCTTGGGTATAGTAGTACGCTTCGAGGAACGCCTTCCTAGCAATGCCCAGCGCGCCGAAGGAGTTCGCCAGCCGAGAGACCATCAGGTTCTCCATTGTGTAATAGATGCCCTTCCGAAGGTCTCCTACCAGCGTAGCCTCTGAGTCGTGGAACTCGACCTCGCCAGTGGGGACGCTCGCAGTGGCGCTCTTGTCCTTCAGCCTCCTGACGTCGAAGTTCTTTCTACCTGTCGAGTCGTACCGCGGCACGAGGAAGAGCCCCAGCCCCTTGGCGCCGGCGGGCGCCCCCTGTGGCCTGGCGGTGACTAGCGCGTAGTCCGCCAGACCGGCGTCGCTGGCGAAATACTTCGTGTCGCCTATGACCCGCCATCTACCATTCTCCTCGTGAGACTCGACGAGGTTGGCTCCCAGGTCGCTGCCTCCCTGGAGCTCTGTGAACCAGGTCGCGCCGTACTTCACGGCGTCTTCTTCGCCTATCAGGCCGCCGACAAGTTTCTTCTGTCCTTCGTCCCCGTACTTGTAAAGGGCGTAGGCGGTCTGATTCGTGACAGTCAGGATGCAGGCAATGCCCGGGTCGGATATCAGGTATATCGACGCGTAGTGGTCGAACCAACTCCCTCCCCTGTAGGGGGACTTGTTCACCCCAAACTCCCTGAATAGCTTGTCGAGAGCGCCGCGCTCGCCTGGGTCGAGCCAAACTTCGTCGACCCTTTCGCCGTTGATGCTCCAGGTCACGAGCCTAGGTCTGGCCACCTTGTCCACGTAGTCGGCCACTTCGTAGAGTTCCTTTCCGGCGAACCTCCCCAGGGCGGAGAGGTCTGGTACCATGCGGAAGTACCTCAGGACGAGCTTCAACGGTCTGTCGACCTCGAAGTGGTTCTTCCCGTAAGAGTTAGACAGATGGCGGTAGGTCTCGTTGGAGCCCAATGTCGCGCCGAAGAGGCGGAGCGTCGTATATACGTGGTTGGACACGCGGGCACCGGAGCGCTCTGAAGCCTCGCAGTGTCCTTTTGGAAGCCCCTGACGACGGCTAGCCTGAGCTGATTCAGCGCAGGTAGTTCCATCGTGGGACGGCAAGAGCCACGGCTGGTCCCTGAGAGCGAGGGCTGGGTCGAGCTGGTTTTCAATCCCCCGCAAGTCTGCAGGTAACGTTTTATGCAGTCGGACCGCTCCAGGCTCTGATGAAGTTCGGCGTATGCGTCCCCAACTATGGGGACTACTCCGTCAAGGACCTCCGGATGGTCGCACTCGAGGCAGAGACGCTCTGCTATGACTCTGTGTGGCTGACCGACCACATTCTGATGCCGAAGAACTCGGGGACCCCCTACGAGCGGATTCTCGAGTCCCTCACGTGCATGGCCTATCTCGCCCCCATAACCGAGAAGGTGAAACTGGGGATTTCCTCGCTGATCATAGCCATGAGGAACCCAGTCATCGCGGCCAAGCAGCTCGCCACCATCGACAATCTGAGTTCGGGCAGAGTGATGCTGGCCGTAGGCGCCGGCTGGAACGAGAAGGAGTTCTCGACCCTGGGAGCGTCGTTTCACGACAGGGGAAGGAGGGTCGATGAATCGATCAGGCTATTCAGGGCCCTGTGGAGCGGTGAAGAGGTGTTCGAAGACGGCAGGGACGCGCGTTTGAGCCTCAAGGATGCGGCCTTCGAGCCAAGGCCCGTCCAGAAGAGGCTTACGATGTGGGTCGGCGGCGTGAGCGAGGCGGCCATGAAGCGCGCCATTGCCCTCGGTGACGCCTGGCACCCAAACGTCGTTCCCCTCGATCAGTTCAAGGGCATGGTCGCCAAGTTCAGAGGCATCCCGGGAGGCGAGAAGAAGGACATCTGCGTCCGCATCGGCGTCGACTCGAGGAGCGACAGGTCGGACTTCGTCGGGCCCCAGGGCGAGAAGAGGGTGATGCTCTCAGGCAATAGGAAGGAGAACGGGAGGATAATCGAGGAACTCGCCAGCCTGGGGGTCGGATACATGATCATAACGACAAGCCCCGACGGCAAGACCCCGGTCGAGAACCAGCTCGACTCCCTTCGGATGGTTTACAGTAGAGCATAGCCGAAGTGGGGAACACATAGCAGACCGATATGAGAACAGCTCCGGCAGCTATCGTGCGCGTCTCGAGTTCGAGTGGTAACCCCTAATTGTTCGGGGCACCGCACGTCTGGCAATGCTTCCCGACCGAGGCTAAGTCTGCAATGGAAGGATGTGAAATGAACTAGGGCGTGGCATCGACGTTTAGGGCTTGATTCCAGTCGTGATGAAAGAAATCCCTGCTTCGACCGTGGCATCGTGGCGGACAGCTCTTGAGCCCTTCGACAGCCTGGTGCCGTACTCGATCCTCAGCCTGTTGAGCTCGATGATCTCCTTCCACGTCATCCCCCCTGCCGTCAGGATTGGCTCGGACTTTTCGATGTAGGCCCTCCTTGCCCCGTCTCCGGCCATCCTGTCGAGTTTCGAGAGCAGTTGTCTAGGATATCTGAGGTACCATAGCCCGATGACGTCTTGAGTATAAGAAAGAGGGAAGCGGTCGTCCAGGCGCAGCCTCGCGTCGGCGACCCCGTCCAACCGGGCTCCGGTCAACCCAAGCTTGGTGAACAGCGAGGGGAGCTTGTATCCTATGCGCCTGTCGTAGCCGTAGACCCGCTTGTAGCCTTCAATCATGGCCCTGGTCTGCCTAGCGTAGAGGTCAGTCAGCCGGGGGTCGTCTGGGAACCAGGTAACTGAAGTGTCGATGGAGCCTTCGACCGCTGCAACCAAGCCTCCCTTCTTGCATACGCGTAGCATTTCTTTGAGGGTCGCTTCTCTCTCACCGCGGGTCATTAGCCACAATACGGCCTGACACACGACCCTGTCAGCGAAACCGTCGGGGAATGGGAGTGATTTGGCGTCGCCCCGTCTGAACTCAATCCGTGAAGACAGGCCGCATTCAGAGGCGAGCTTCCTCGCGGCCGCCAAGAGTCTCGCGTCCCGGTCGACACCGACGACTTTGCCGCGCTTCCTTTGGTCCAGCCGCTCAGCAAGGATTCGTGTGAACGCCCCTGTACCGCACCCGACGTCTACCACCGCGTGGCGAGGCTCGAGCCGCAGTATGTCATACAGCAGTTCATTCCTCTTTCCCTGCCAGTGGTGGGCCCTGGTCAGCTCGAGAGATTTAGGCGAGAATCGCAGCCTTCTGGCCATTCATAACAGAATAGAATGAAGGATGATAAAGCCGTGCGGGTTCATTGCGTCTTCACCAGGAAACGCCTAACTCTCATCAGTCAGCTGCGCCTGCCCATTGAGCTCGACCGCGGAGAGCACGCCGACCTTAGACATCCTGGTCGGCCAAGCAGCGCCCAGACTGGGCACGAAAGGTCTCTCCAAGGAGCCCAGGGCGGGCTGGTTGGAGGCGTTCTTCAAGAGCGGGGGAACCTGGAAAGATGTCTTCGACGCCTCCGACGTCGGCGCAGAGAGGAACCTGGTCGCGGACAAGTTCGTGGCCGAGAACGCCAGCGTGCTCGACGTCGGCTGCGGGAGGGGCTTCTTCAGCTTCGCATGCGCCACACGGTCGACCAGAGTGGTCGGGGTGGACCCCATGGACGGAAGAGGGAGATCTGGATGGTGGGACGAGTTCAAGAGGACGTCCGCCATCGTGGGGCACGTCCATCGCGTCTCAGGAGTCAGGGCAAGCGCGACTTCGATCCCCCTCAAAGATGGCTCCTTCCAGCTGGTGGCCTCGGTCCACTCCATCAGGAACTTCGGAGGTGTGGAGGAGATCGGAGGGCTCGTACGCGAGGCGAAGCGGGTGCTCGGAAAGGGAGGGCGCCTGGTGGTCGTCGAGTCCGACCTGAACGACCCTGGGAGTCCAGGATACCGGGCATTCTACTCGATGAGGACGAAGATGGGGTGGGAGCTTGACCTTCCGACCGGCGACGAGATGGCCCGCCTGCTCGAGGTCGAGGGGTTCTCCGATGTTTCGCAGGAGTTCATAGAGACGAGCCTCGACTACGCGCCCATCCGCTTCCCGTACGACCCGTCAATGCCCAAAGGGGTGTTAGATGGGTACAAGAAGGCGGAGCGGCTGCTGGACGACGCAGCAGAGAAGCCTCCCCGAATCTGCATGGTCTCGGGGAGTCGTTAGGTCGTGGTCGGGCGGTTGTTGTGCGTCGGGCTCATCGCGCCTTCGGGAGCGCCTCGCTCGGCAGGCCTCGTTGCGATGATCAGCCCTCGGCCTCGCATCAGCCCGTCCTTGGTGAACCTCGGGTCCAGCCCCGCTGCCCGGAGGGCGCCTAGCCACAGCTCAGGCTCGAAGAACCTCATTCTGTGGTGGTCTTTCACGAGCCTCAGTCCGATCCCCTCTTTGCCTATCAGATACCACTCGTCGGCCACCGAGAACGCACCATCAGAAGTGGCAAAGCTCGCTCTTGCGATTTTGAGGGATTCGGCGTCGTAGGTCTGCAGGTGGACGGTCTTCTCGCGCCACTCCGACTTCCGGAACCAGGGTTCGATGATCAGGACCCCTCCCTCCGCCATGTGCTTCGCGAAGTTGAGGGTGGCCCTTCTGATTTCGTTCTTTGTTCTTATGTAGCCTGTGCTGCTGAACAGGCAAAGGACAACATCGAACCGTCTCCCAAGACTGAAATCGGTCATGTCACCCCTGTGGAATTCTGGTCCTGGGACATCTCTCCTGGCGACCTTCAGGAGTTCCTCACTGGCGTCCAAACCGACGCACTCGAAGTCCTTGCGAAGAAAGGCGATGTGCCTCCCCGTGCCGCAGGCGACATCTAGAAGGCGGTTACCTGGAGACCGTTTGTGTTCTCTGACCAGTTTCTTGATTTTCTGGGCTTCCTTTCGGTAGTCTTTCCAATGGTATATCCTGTTGTAATATTCTGCGAGTTCGCCGTACAAAGCCTCTTTCGGTGGCATTCCTTACATCTCCAGATGGGGCGGCCGGGATGAGTTATCTCTTTGCAAAGACCTTGGTGCCGTGTGTAGGCTTTGTTGCGCCCGGGGTTCTCATTGCGGAAGGTAGGTTCCGAGACGACCGAGGAA
This sequence comes from Nitrososphaerota archaeon, assembly GCA_029785685.1. The sequence continues at coordinate 131,922 of JAFLZE010000002.1, forward strand.
ACCGGCCCACTGCAACGCCAACAGCCACAGAACGACTACTGGAAGAAACAGGACCAAGAAACTTGGCTTCGATGTCTTGTGGTGAAACATCACCGCTCCTATTGCAGCACCCAGAGCGCCTCCCACCAATGAGATGACTAGCAGCGTCGCCTCTGGTATCCGCCACTCTCCACCTCTCGCTCGGGCTTTGTCGACGCCCATAGCAAGGAAACCGATAACGCCAGAAACCAGCAACCAGTAAGCCAATACTTCGTAGAAGAGGTTGCTTTGCAGGCAGCCCAACATCATCCTAAGATTGGTTCGTTACCAGATAAAGAGCCATGTCGCCGTGCATGGGTTCGTTGCGCCTCCGCCAGAACAGGCTCCAACCTAACCAGCCATCTTCTTCTCTAACTCGGCTTCTGCGGCCCTCGCTGCTGCGATGCGCCTGGCCAGCCTCGTAGTAAAGCGGTAGTTGCTGACCCCGACGTAGAGCCAGGCGACGGACAGAACCAGTACTGCTATCTCGGTTGCAATAAGAGCAGGATCGGTCAAGCTCACCTTCACGCTCGTCGTCCCGGTCAGAGGGAGCACGAGTTGCGAGATGTAGGCGAGCACCAGAAGGAAGGCGACGACCGCGCTTACCGCCGACAGTATCCGCATCTTCGAGCTGGCGTCCTCCACGTGCTGGATGAAGTCCTCGTGAATCTCAACCTGGCTGGGCCTGTCTTCAGTCATGTACCATACCAGCCGTACTTGCCATAAAAGCGGTGCTCCCCTTTGGGGAGTTCATGGCTTGAGCTTCTCCCACAACCTCTCCCACTCCAGGAACGTATCGACGCCAACTTGGGTTATCATGTAGACGTCCCTGCCTTCGCTGGCGCCCTTGGCGATGAGCCCCTTCTGTTCCAGTGACCGGAGATACGGCATGCACTTGTCGAACGAAAGGTTCACGGACTGCGCGAGCCTCGTCGGACCCCTAGGCTCCCTGCGGACCTGCTCCAGTACCTGCATCATGATGACGATGTCCGACCTCCGCTTCAACCCAGCCCCTCAAGACCGCGTCGAGACGCCTTAAATCTCGCACTGGGCGCCATCTCCTGACAGGTCAGCCTCGGGCGGGTGTCGGCTTGAATATCGTCGGGGGGTGTTGAGGCGGCGAGACGCAACTTGCGGGAAGCCATCCAGAGCCATCTCGAGGCCATGGCCGACTACGCGATAGAGCACGGCAAAGTGGCCATTGAGAAAGGGCAGCTAGTCCCCTCAGAGTGAGCGGTTGAGCCACCCCCCTGTGGTCTCTGGCAAGGACCTGGTCAGGTCGTTCACCCACGTCGTTTTCGGCGCTCGGCATGGGCCCGACACTTCCAGGGACACGTGCCACAAGATTCGATGGTTTCGGCGTCCCCCCTTAAATATCGAGGGCCTCTGAAAGCGTCTCGGGGGAACAGGTTTGCCCAAGAATGAAGCGTCGATTGGATGGCTGATGGAGCGCCTCAGAGTGACAGCGAGAGCCATCGACGGCGACTTCTCGGCCAGGTTCAGGCTCCAGAAGGCGGCCTTCCTGCTGAGGCACCTTGGGGTGGAGCCGTTCACCGAGCTCGAGTACGGGCTGTACATCCACGGGCCCTATTCCTCGACCCTCGCGCAGTGGTACTACAACGCCAAGCCGGGAGGTGAGGCTGACCTCGAGCCCGACGTCCTGGCAAAGCTGGACTGGTTCATGGACCACAAGGACAGCTGGATAGAGCTGGCTTCCGCCATCATGGCGCTGAAGGAGACCCCCGCAGGGATAAGCGACGGTGACCTCCCTGGTGCCCTCCGGGTGTCGAAGCCCTGGGTGACCGACCCGATGGCAGAGAAGGTATTGCGCGACCTCCGTTCACAGAACATAATCCAGTGAGGGCGTCTCCACGGCCGGAAACTACTGCCTCGACGCGAACTACGCCATCGCGTACTTCGAGGGGAGGAGCGTGGGTCGCCCTTCGAACAGGGACCAGACCGACCTCGCGACCAACACCATCAACGCGATGAAGGCGAAGGGGATTCGAGCGGTCATACCTGACATCTGCCTCGGGGAGCTGGTCAAGGTCACGGCGAAGAAGGACCTGAAGCTGGACCTGGGTGAAGTGACGAGGTACCTTCAAGAAGAGAAGATCGCTGTCGGGCACGTCGAGCCGGACGACCTGAGGCACTACTCGAGCATGGTCGCCAAGATCCACAGAGTCGACCGCTACCTTGAGAGCACTGATGTCCGGATACTGGCCATGAGCATCACAGACCGGAGGTGCATGGGGCTGCTGACATTCGAGGGGAAGCTTCTGGGCAACCCGGCGCTGCTGAAGTTCATCGCCAACGAGGTGAACTTCAAGAAAGGACATCTCATCACGGACGACCCGTACAAGAGATGACCGAACAATCAAAAGCCTCGATTCCCAGAGTTGAGATGTCTTCGCTCCTCTCCACACGCCGCCGTGGCGTCGCCATGTGAGATCGAGGGGTGCTGTGTGGCGGGTGGTCTAGTCCCCTACAACAGCCAGGGATGAAGTCTTTCCAAGAGCGCTGGTCATTTCCACCTCTCAGCCCCTGATTCGATTTGACGGCCCATGGTTCGCCTCCCGAGGCGAAACTCTCCTCTGGGGAGTCCCACAGGTGCGCAACCGGCTTTAGTATTCCCCGCGGGCTCTCCGCCATGGGCTGGAAGCTCACCGCCTTCGTGTTCCTGTTCGCCGTGTGGGCCCTGAACGTCGGCGCACTGGTAGTCGGCGTGCCCATCCTGGTCTTCCTGCTCTACAGGTTCTGGTCGAACAGGCAGGCCCAGCCGCGGGTCGGGAGGCCGCATTGGATGATCTACCTGGGGGCGCTCCTCCTCTTCCTCTCCATCGTCGCCGTCGCCGAGCAGGGGACCTACTCTCCCATCGTCTTCGCCGCCGCCGGGGTCAGCCTCCTCGTCCTCGGGCTCTTCCCGGGACTCGTCCAGGAGTTCACGGAGATGGTTGCTGGCCCGGCCTCGGAGATCTTCGGCGGAAGCAGCCACAGGGGGCCCGAGACCCTCCGCTGCGTCGAGCTGACGACCGTCCCCCTGGGATACCTGGACACGAAGAAGGCCGAGCCGAAGGAGACGCTGCAGAGGTTCCAGCGCCTGTCTCAGACCTTCGCCGAGCTCGGCTACCCCGTCAACCTGAGGCTCGAGTTCGCCGGCGGCCTGGGGAGGATACTCCCCGACGCGATAAAGAACACGGCGACCAAGCTCGTCCACCGGCTCCCTGACCTGCCTGACAGGGAGGCGATGGCCGGGGCGATGAACGCGACCGAGGAGCAGGCGGCGGTGTTCACGGCGCTCAGGCCCGGGGAGGCGGTGGTGAGCGTCGAGGGGCACCCGGTCCCGGCCAGGGTCCTGGTGAGGGAGGACGTGTGGAGCATGCAGTCGCGCGAGGTGTCGGACGCGGACGTGGAGGAGTGCATGGCCATGTTCTACAGGAAGAACCCTGTCCCGGAAGTGGAGGAGCCGCTGGAGGCCAAGGTCCAGGCGCTGGTGGAAGCCCCCAGGTTCAGGGAGGGGTTCCTCGGGGCCTACAGGGACTGGGTGAGGCACGGGCGGACGCAGGGGTTGCGGGACTTCCTGCTCTGGGAGGCCCGGGAGCTTGGAGGGAGGGACGTGGTCGAGGTGGCGACCAGGGTGCTTTCGCTGGCCACAGCATACTATCTCCCCTTCAACGCTGAGCAGAGGGAGAAGTTCCCCAGGCTGTTCAGGAAGGAGCTGGAGGCGGGGCCCCGTGCGTGAAGGGTCGGACGCGCCCGACGAGGGCGAGGGGTCGAAGGGCGACGACCTGGAGGGGTTCAGGAAGGAGGTGATGGAGAAGGGCGTGGACGGGGTCGACGAGGAGACCCTGGAAGGGTGGCGTGAGGGGATAGCGGGCAAGGAGGACGGGAAGGGCGCAGGAGCTCGCGAGAAAGGAGAGGAAGGAGAGAAGGCCGTCGATGCGAA
>JAFLZE010000030.1 GCA_029785685.1 Nitrososphaerota archaeon
TAGACAGACTGGAGCTGGAATGCGAGAACTTTCGAAGCTGTGACGATGCCGAGACCATTCTCCCCGGCCTGACTCGCCCTGCGACCGTCTGCCTGCCACCCGCCCCTCAGGAGTTCAGCTTGCTTCTCAGGCTCGGCGAAGAAGACCCAGTCCGGCATCTTCTTGTCGGAGGCTCCTCTGCCGAATTGGGAGAAGAAGTCCTCAGCCAAGGTCGAGCCCAGGACGAACCGCAGCCCGTGCTGTCCGTTCTTCGTCGGCTCGCACCCTTCGCCAAAGAACCGGGCAGCAAGCGAAGAACAGTCCTCGGCATACGCCTCGCCCTCTTTCTTCAAGTCGAAGTTTACCCTCCCGCCGCCGTCGCACGAACCCTCAGAGAAGTAGTAGCCTATCAGCCGGAAGAGCTCTGGCGTAGCGTCAAGAGAGAGCCGGCGGGCTGCCTTGGCTCCTCCGTTCGTCGGTACGTCATTCTCATACCTGTCGACGTGGACGACCTTCCTCACGATGGGGCTTACAAGATAGTCACCGGCCTTGAGGTCCCCGGGCTTGTGGAAGGACAGAGGGGCCGTTGCCCCGAGGAGGCGCCTGCCTTTACGGTCCAAAGCGAGCCTTGGGACTGCCACTATGGGGTGGTCTGCGGTGCAGCGGAGCGGCTCGGGCTTGCCGGATGCGTGGATTCCATAGTATCTGCCTGTGTAGGTCATGTCCCAGACCTTCGTGACGGGTTTGTATTCCCCGGAATGGGTGAGCACCAAGTCGCCGATCGCCAGCCGGCTTATCTGCTTCAGGCCAGGGTTGGTGACGACGTCAGTGTCGGGCTCTATGCAGAGGCCGCAGAACACGCAATTGTGTACGCTCTGGTTTGCTGCGACGTAACTGTTGTCGGCTTCCACCTCCAGATTCTGTACGAGATAATCCTCAACCTCCGCAGTCTCGATGCTGACCACCTCCGAGACGGCCATACCAGACGTTTCCAGCTGCATTCCAGGTGAAGTTCCGCGTGAAGCAGGTTCAGCTAATGGCTCCTTGGAGTAGAGACTTGCGTGCGGCCCCAGCCGCATAAGAACGGTGTCCGAGATGAGAGGTCGAGTGAGGAATGCGCCCCTCTCAACTTCGTTCGCGAAAGACCACGTAGTCTCACCGTGTCTGAAGACCAGAATCGGGTGGTCTTCCGTGGTGGTGAGAGGCTCGGGATTCCCTGTCGTCCTGAACGTGTAGAGGGTCCCGGTGTACGACCTGCTGAACAACTTTGTCACTCTCCTGAACTTGCCAGTGTGGGTGAGGACCTTGTCGCCCACCCTGATTTCTGACAAAGGCCTGATCCCGTCCATGGTCGTAATCGGCGTGGAAGGAGGGAGGCACCTGCCGTAGTCCACGGCCGGCCAGATCTCCTTCTTGTTCTGGGGCTTCCCCTTCTCGACCTTCTGCATCTCTATGGCCACCGCCACCCCGTCGCAGGCTATGGCGCAGAGCTGGCACCCGGTGCACTTCTCGAACCTGAGTACGTGTCTCCCCTTGAACCCGGGGAGCCCGACCCCCTGGCGGGCGTCATACCTGTAACCGGGGCCCTCAAGGTCCTGCTTCTGCTCAGGGTAGCGGAGGGTCATCCGAGGGCGGAAGAAGTGCCTGATTCCAGACCAGGTCGCCACCAGCACTCCTTTGACGTAGCCCCAGGTCCCCACTAGTGGACTACCCCCAGAGAAACAAGGACCATAGTCAGGAAGATGTTGGCGAACGAGATCGCGAGGAGCTTCACCCAGCCCGCCCTGAGAAGCATGTCGATCCTTAGCCTGGGCATGATGCTTCGCGGGAGCATGAGGAAGACGTCCACGATGGTGACCTTCACCAGGAACCATACCACAGGCGGGACTGGGGCGGGCCCGAGCCAGCCGCCCAGGAAGAAGGTAGTGAAGAGCCCGGCCATGACGTACATCCTGGTGAAGTTCGCCAGCTGGAAGCTTCCGAAGAGCATGCTCGTATACTCTGTCTGCCACCCGGCCACGAGCTCGCTGTCAGCCTCGGGGAGGTCGAAGGGGATCCGCTCGAGCTCAGCCAGGGCTCCGATGTAGAAGACCACCGCGGCCAGGAACTCAGGGATGATGTACCAGATCCCCGCCTGGGCGTTGACGATGTCCATGAGGTTCAGAGAGCCCGCCAGGACCACCACCCCGACCAGGGAGAGGATCATGGGTATCTCGTAGGCCACCAGTTGGTGGAGCGCCCTCAGCCCCCCCAGGAACGGGAACTTGCTGTTGCTGGCCCACCCGGCGACGAGGACGACCAGGGGGGTGAAGCCCAGGATGGCGAAGACCAGGATCGCGCCGACCGAGGGGTTGGCGATGAAGACGGTGGGGGAGAGCGGGAGCAGGGCCACAAGGGCTCCTGCCACAGCCATGAGGGCGAAGGGGACGGCCACAAAGGTGGCCGTGTCCACCCCGTCGGGGATTACCATCTCCTTGAACGCGAGCTTGAGGAAGTCAGCCACGTTCTGGAGTATGCCTTCGACCTTCCCGGCGTACATCGGACCCGTCCTGAGCTGGATCTTCGCAGTCATCTTCCTCTCGACCCAGCCCATCAATATGGTCCCATAGATGGCCACGAACGAGAAACCCGGGAATATTGCGAGAGCGAAGAGGGTCTTGATCGGCTCGGTGGAGAGGAGGCGGAGGACGAAGGCCAAGACAAGGCCCGGGTTGCTGGCTATATGGACGAAGTCGACCGGAAGGTGCAGGTAGGTGCCGATGACATAGTAGATTGGGAGGCCGACCACCACCAGGACAAGCAAAAGGAACAGGATTACGATGACTATCCGCTTGGCGAAGTCTGCGAAGGTCACGATAGGCTTCGACATAGGACTTCTCGTGCTCGCGGCCCGCTTTACCCTTTAAAAGTTTGAACAGTGAGACCGGACAGAATTCAGATTATCTCTATGGAGCCCTCGGAGAACCCGTTCTCCTTGAGCATCTTCGCGGCGCTCTCCCTGTGGTCTCCCTGAAGTATCATTATCCCGTCCTTCACCGTCCCGCCGGTCGCCAGCGCCCTCTTCATCTTGGAGTTCAGCTCGTGAAGGTCCTTGTCGCTCATGGTAATCCCTTCTATCACGGTGGTGGGCTTGCCGAAGCGCCTCATCTCCATCCGTATCTTCACGCGCGCCTCTTCGCGGTCGAGTTCGGCCAGAATGTCCTCGAATCCCTCGTCTTGGTCCTTGCTCACTGTTACTGGGTTTTAGACTATCCCGGGGGTTATTTAGGTTTGGCCGCGGCGCTTAAAGGTGGCAGCCAAGGAGCCGCGAAAGTGGGCCCGTAGCTCAGAGCATCCTGCGAGAAGTTCGGTTAGAGCGACCGGCTCATAGGAGCCGCTCGGAGAGACCGGTCGGTCGCCAGTTCAAATCCGGCCGGGCCCACATCTCTCCTCTCCTATTCGTTGAGGAACCTCTTGATTGAGAAGCCGAAATTCAGGACCATGAGCCAGAAGCCCAGGAGCAGCAGGATGAGGGAGTAGGAGTCATAGAGGCCCAGATACGCCAAGGCGAGGCCGATGATGGTCGCCAGAAGGAAGTTCGCGCACCCCCAGGCGACGTTGACCTTCGGCGGCGAGCGCTGTCCGAAAGGGCTGCGGAAGAGCTTGCCCGCCCTGCCGAAGACGAAGTGCGGCACCCCGTTGGCCAGGAGGAAGCCCATTATGAAATACCATGCGTCGTACAGGTTGAGGGGCAACCGATGTCCAGGGCGGAAGGTTGGTAGTTAACCGTTGGGCAGGGCTACTTCTTGGCCGAGCCCTGTGCGACCCAGTCGGGATACCGGCTAAGGTGCTCGTGTGCTATTCTCCATCCTCTGGGCGTTCTCACCACCACCATCGTCACCCTGGCCCTGCCGCTGACAGGGGACCCTTCGAACGAGTAGTCGTTGACGAACATCCCTCCGTAGGTGAGATAGAAGGTGGCCACAGCTGCACCCCCGAAGAAGTCGATCCTGAGGTCCTCTATGGCGTAGCGATAGTCTGAGATGTTGGCGAAGGCGGCCTGCTCGTAGACGAAGGCTTCGTCAGAGTTCTGGCGGGTGTAGGGGGGGTTCTCGTCGAACTTCGTGAACGAGTCCCTGGAGGAGTGGAAGTCTGCGAGGGCGGTGAGGTCCTTGTTCTGCCCGGCCTCGTAGAAGGCGCGGATGATCCCCTCGACGTCGTCCCTGTCCCGACTGGAATCCTGCGGCCCCATCCCATCCGTGGCCCGAATGAGGTGGTAAACAACGTTTTTCAGCCGATGTTCTTGCCCGTCGAAACGCGGCGACGTAGCTCAGAGGCCGTGAAACGGCCGGGGAGCGTGGTAGAGCAATTGGCTGTTAACCAATTGGCCGTCGGTTCGAGTCCGACCGTCGCCGTTCGCGATTACCTTAGAATGAACTCCGTTTGATAATCGGGGGCTGATTCCATCGGATTGACTGGCCTCGGAAGGACTAGCCCGACAGAATGAGCATGCTGTAGAGCTCGGAGTGAGCCCCAGCTCGGTGTATCGTTCGAGTCAGACCGACCTCAGCTCTAATAGGCCAGTTGTGCGGCCTGTTTGATGATATAAGCTTGATTCTGGCTAATTAGGCTCGGGTGACTGGAACCGAATCAAGGGGATTCGTGCGATCTGTTCCGAGAGCCTCTCGGCTATCTTGATTGTGAGAGGGTGTGGAAGGCGATCCCGAGTCCCTCGCCCTCTTGGGGGGTGGGAGTTAGTCGATATACCAAAACAGACTATCCCCAAGCGTGAAGATATCGAAAGAGTCGAGGAGACGGTTCGTGCTCGGGATGCAGGGCCTCTGGCCAGGGAGGAGGTGGAAGGGCTACGATGGGATCCGTGTGGCCATCCAAAATTGCCGCATCATCAGGGTCGACCCGCTGGATGTCGTGGGCCAAGCCCACGATCTGGCGCTATTGAGCCGGGTAACGGACTACCAGAGGCGCGACCTGGACCGCCTGCTGTATGAGGATCGAGCAGCTTTCGAGCATGGCGGGGCAGTTTCAATCTACCCTCGGGAACTGCTCCGCCTCAGTTGGTCCTGGGTGAAGAACGAAGGGTTACCTCTCCGGTGGGAGAAGTGGTTTGCAGCGAACGAAAGCGCGGTCAGAAAGGTGAAACGTGAGATATCGTCCCGAGGTCCGCTTGACGCGGGGGAATGGACCGAAGGGGAGAGGGTCGAGAACTATCGCTCAAGCAAACTGGAGGGGTTGGCGCTCTACTACCTCTGGCGTCACTTCGAAGTCATGATTCATCATAGAGAAAACAACCGAAAGTTCTACGACCTGACCGAAAGGATGTTCGGCCGGCTCCCTGAGCCGCTCTCCAAGGAGTCGACTCTCGACGAGGCTGCCCTAGAGACTATGAGCCGGCTCGGAATGTCGGGCCAAGAGGGGCTTCGCTATCTGAAGACCGGCGAAGAGGGGAGAGGCAGGCCTGTCTTGACCAAGCGCCAGCTCCGCCAGAGGCTGGTTGACAATGGCAGCCTTTCGGAGGTCGAGGTCGAAGGCGAAACGCAGCCCTCTGTACTACGGACTGACGCGCTGAAATTCCTCGAAACTGTGGCTGCGGGCGAAGTTCCTCGTCCATGGAGGTCGTTAAGCGATGAAGACGAAGCAGTCTTCTTGGCTCCTATAGAGGTCACGATAGCGAACCGACGGTCGCAGGTCCTCTTCGACTTCGAGTATATCTGGGAGGTCTACAAGCCTGCGAATAAGAGGCGATGGGGGTACTATGTTTTGCCAGTGCTTTGCGGCGATAAGATCGTCGGCCGGATCGAGCCTGCCTTTGAGAGGGAGGAAGCTCGCCTCCGCATCGTCCGCGCTTGGTGGGAGCAGGGGGCTGACATTTCGCATGCTGCCTTGCCCTTCGCCCGAGGCATCAGCCGCCTTGGGAGGTTCCTGGGCGCCCGCAGCATAGTCATGGAAGACGTCGGGCCACCGAAATTCAAGAGTGCGGTCAAACGTGAAGTCCACCCCTCAGAGGAATGAGCAGGCAAGACACGCGCAGGCGTGTCATCCAAGAAAGGTACCCTTTGAAGGCCTTTTGAGCATGGCCAGAGTTTGACTGGGTTTGGCTTGTGGCAGGGCCTGGATTTGCACGGTAGACCCAAGTCCGGAAGTACTGCGTCCTAGCTCATACCGATTGATTAGGCCTTGATACCGGTTGTGACGAAGTGGATTCCAGCTTCGACTGTCGCATCCTTTCCCATTGCCCTTTGGCTTGTCACCCTGCTGTAATAAGCGACCTTCAACCTGTTGAGCTCGATGATTTCTTTCCAGGCCATGCCACCCGCCGTTAGAACGCGCTCGTTCTTTTCGATGAATGCTTTCTTTCCCCTCTCGCCGGCGATCTTGTCTACCTTCGAGAGTAGTTGCTTCGGATACTGGAGATACCAGAGTTTGAGTACGCCGCGGCTGTGGTCAGAAGGGAAGCGGTCGTCAGAGCGCAGCCTCGCATCTGTGATACCATCCAGCCGAACCTGAGACAGTCCGAGCTCCTTGAACAGAGAGGGGATCTTGTACCCTATGCTTCTATCATAGCCGTAGACCTTCTTGTAGCCTTTCAGCATGGCAGATGTGCTCTTTGCATAGAGTTCGGTCAACCTTGGGTCGTCGGGGAACCACCCCACCGATGTGTCGATCGAGCCTTCGACTGCAGCTACTAACCCGCCCCTTTTGCAGATGCGGATCATTTCCTTCAGGACATTGGCCCTGTCATTTTCGGTCATAAGCCACAGGAGGGCCTGGCATACCACTCTGTCCGCGTATTCGTCAGGCAACTGGATATTCTTCGCGTCGCCCTCCATGAACTCAAGCCGTGGGGAAAGGCCCGACGCCGATGCGAGCCTCCTCGCGGCCGCCAGAAGCTTCGAGTCCCTGTCGATACCTATGATTCTGCCACCCCATTTCCAGTCGAGCTTCTCAGCGAGAATTCTACTGAACGCGCCTGTCCCGCATCCCACGTCTACAATCAGCTGGTCAGGCTTGAGCCTCAGGGCGGCGTACAGTAGTTCCTTGTATTCGTCTCTCCATGAATGTCGTCGGACCTCTTCCAAGCCCTTGGCGGAAAAACGGAGCCGCCTCACCAACAGACCGCGTAGTCATTTCGGGATGATAAAAGCCATACACGTGGTCCATCATGCCTCCGCAGGGATGGCCCATGCCCTTTCGCACACCTCTGTGGGCGATCATACACTCTGCGCAGGATAACTCGCACTCATTTCGGCAAGGACCCGAAACTGGAACCGAGCCGCCAAGATCGATGAACCCACCTTCTGTTATGGGGACATATCAGGCCGGACGGCCCCCGCGAGACTCCCTTCGAGCTCCGGGAAGGGCCTGTTGGCGAACTTGTAGACCACAGCGAACCAAAAGACGAACAACGGTATCAGCACGAGGTCGCTCAGCTCCCCAAGGGAGAAGACATCCCAAATAAGCTCGCCGAACCAGAGAACAGCGAAGGAGAGCAGTATCGACGAGACGGCGACCTTCATGATTGCCTGCTTGACCTTCCTTACCTGGGTGCGAAGGATGTAAGTGGCGGCGACCACAATAGCGACTCCGACCGCCAACCCTCCCACGGCCGCGTTGAATCCAGATGGCAGCAGCCCCACGAGCACTATGGCCGCCTCGAACGCCTCGATCGCGCCGACCGAAAAGCCGGTTATCAGGAGTCCCTTCTCGAAGGTGTCGGTCTTGGTGCTCCCTTTCCTAGAGAAGTAGACGGAGCGCCTCGCGCTCTTGACGAGCCGCTGCCCGAAGTACGCGAGCAAGACGCCGCCGACGAGCAGCACATACACCCTGGGAAGCAGGCCGATGGCAGCACCCGCCAGCACCGTCGGTGCCAGGACCACGACAGTCCCCAGCGCGACGTAGAGGAATGCGGCGTAGCTCTTAGAATCAGCATACAAGGCAAGCCCCACGGCCGCCGCTTCGGTCAATTCCAGGGTTGTTATCCCGAGGGCGGCCAGAAAGATTGCAACGTCGAAGGACAATCGAATTCTCTCACATGAGAGGGTGTTTAAACGAAACGGCCCAGTCGGTATTGGGAAACTCTGCTGTCACGTTTGGCGATGCGCTGCGGCAAGGCTTCGGTTCGCAAGGCCAGTCTCAGAGAGGCCCGAGTGATATTTACCCACCTTGCGAAGAGCACTCAAGACGATTCGAAGTTCCGCCAGGTGCGGCAGATCCTGGAAGTACCAGACCAGGATGGGATTATACTCATGCCTCGGTTAATTAACTGCATTCCTTCAGCCCATTAGACACCTTTAGCATAGGAGCGAATCCAGGGTAGGCCTCAGCCCGGTACACCATTCGGCGTCGACCGTCGCCGCTCGCGATTAGCTTGGAATGAACTCCGTCTAACTAAAGAAGCTTGTCCCTGCCTATTTGACAGGGAAGTCGCAATCCAGCAATCCTGTCAGAAAGACAGTTGGGGTTCATTCTATGATAGCGTTCAACTTCAGCTCCACACTCCGGGAGAGTGTATCTCCCACGGGTGATGCGGTCTCGCAAAGCTTAACCAAGTCTTCAAGTTGCGCCTTCGTAGCGTTCTTCGCTTTTATCCTGACTGTGTAGCTGACCTGCGTGTACCCCGGTCTCGGCTCCGATGCTATCCCCAAGTACCTCGCTTGGTTAAAGCCGCCTTCTCCCTCCACAGAAAGCTTCTCGAGTTCGATCCCTCGGAGCGTCGCGTGAGTGGCGATTACGTCCAGTTCGCAAGCAAGTAAGCTTGCGAGGGTAATCGACATAGCTCCGAAATCGCCCTCTCCACCGACGAATATCTCCTTGCCTGAGTCTGAATAGACCCGTGCTCGGGTTCCACCAACCCATTCGGCTTTCAGGGTTCTGCGGACGTTGCACCTCTCTGGGTTGGCTTTCTTGTCGGCGACGTAATCCGTGAGTTCTTTGACATTGACCGCATTCAGGTTCTGTTGCAGGTCCATTTCGAGGCATCTGCTTGTACTTAGACTTTGTACCACTGTGCCTGCGAAGAGCGAATGGTCGTGAGAGCCCCTTTCCTTGTGCTGGAAGAGATCCTCCCTCGAAAACAGACTGTGCCACGCCCTCACCTAGTAATACGAAGATACGGGGGCCCGTCACTTGGGGGTGTTGGATGGCTGCGACTTGACCCATGATTCTGGGTAGATTCTGGCCCGGTATACCATTCAGAAGACGGCCCAAACGACAAGGGCGAAATCGCAGTTCGCAATACGATTATCGAGATTGTGGTGAGTGACCTGCCGATGTCAAGGCAGTGGTATGCGCGCTTGTTCGGGAAGAAGGGACCTGATTTGGAGCCCTTCCCTGGCAATGTCGAGTACAAGATTGGAGGAGCATGGGTTCAAATCACAAAGGGCGAAGTAAAGCCGTCAAGCTGGAATCTCCAAATCGAGGTCGCGGACCTTGCGCGTGAGCGAGAGCGGCTGCGCAACTCGAAAATCGACGCGACCGAGATCAAGAGCGTCCCCAACGTAATCAGCTTCTTCGACTTGAAGGATCCAGACGGGAACAAGATGAGATGGTTCCAGATCCTGACCTCTGACCCAAAGGTAACCGGGAAACGCGCCTAGGGCCATAAGCGAAAATCGCCTGGCGGGAGCGTAGGGACTTCTTTCCGACTCCCTGGGAAAGTTACGACTTCGGGTTCTCACCATGGCAGACTTGAGAATAGGCACCGACTCGGTGTACCAGGCCGCGTAGACCGTCGCTGTCTGGCGACAGGCCCGGAGCGAATTCCGCTCCCGGCAGCGACCCTGCGGACACCCCTAGCCCATGCGCTCCATCCCAGGTTTCAGGCAGCCCTTCCACAGCCGGGGCGATGCCCGACGGGGACGGCCATACGAAAACCGTAAAATCGCAACTCCCGAGCCGGGACCCACGCAAGAGCCCATTCCCTTCAGGCACTCCGGGACCAAGAAGGTCCGTAGGCACACGAGGACCCTCGGGTTCCTATTCTACCAGTCGATGTATGCACCCACCTACCTCCTGAAGGCGCTCTACAGGCAGCTAATCATACTCGGAGGGATGTTCGGTCTCGGGGCAGCGGTGTTCTCATACTACAACGGCCTCCCGCCCCTGGGTGCCCTCCTCGCTTCCGTGTCGACGATTACCACCATCGGAATCTACGTCCCCAACAACGGGAACTTCTTCACGATCAACCAGACTGAGGAAGTCCTCCTCATCGTGATGATTGTCGTCTCGGTCGGGGCAGCCGCGTCGCTTCTACAGGGGACGGTGAACGCGGTGGTCAACGGGGACCTCGCCAGAGGGCAGGCGGAGAAGCGCCTCATCAAGAGAATGAAGAAGCATGTGATCATATTCGGGTACACCCACCTCGGAAGGTACGTCGCGGACAAGCTCGGTGAGCTCGAGGTCGACTATGTGGTGATAACCCATGACCCAGCCACCCACGACACCCTTGTCAAGAAGAAGGCCCAGGTGGTGCTGCAGCTTGAGAACAGGCCAGTAGTCGCGCTGAAGGAGGCTGGGATCGACGAAGCGTCCACCCTGATCGCGGCCCACGAGAAGGACCCGGAGAACATCCTCACGATGCTCAGCGCGCGGAGGTTGAGGCCCGACATCAGAATAATCTCCGTGGTTCACGACGAGCAACTCACGGAGACGGCCAAGAACGCGGGAGCAGACGTAGTGGTCCCCTCTTCCATCTCCGTGGGGCACTTGCTTGCACTCTCGGCCGTCACCCGGGACCTGGTCGGGATAGTCTTCTCAGAGAGGGTCGGGACGAAGGAGATAGCCCAGTTCTCTGTCTTCAAGACGTCGAAGCTTATCGGGAAGAAGCTGCCGGAGCTGACGAAGCTCGCCCACGTCATAGGGCTCGTGAGGGGAGGAGAGTTGATCCAGAACGTGTTCGACCCTAGCCTGACCATCAAAGAGGAAGACACCCTCCTACTCTTCGGGGACCCGGCAGGACTCCATGAGCTGGAAGCAGAAGCAGAGGCCCTCTAGAGGGCGAATGAAGGGCGCGCGTCAGCGGACGTAGAGGGCAGAGAACTTCGTGAACGCATCTTCGAAGCGCATGAGCTTCGGCGGGGACTTGAACCCGTAGGCGCAGATCTCCCCGACCGTCCCGAGCTTCCCGACCTTCATGCACCTGTACGTCGCCAAGAAGTACCTCCCAATGCCCAAAGGTAGGGTGACGGTCCGGGGCGGCATTTCGAGGGGGGACGTGGCGCCACACCTCGGCGGGGTGAAGCTGGAGAAGGTGGGCTCGGACGACGTGTCCAAGGCGCTTGAAGACTCTGGAGCGGACCTCCTCGTCAACATGGTCTCCTCAGGGTGCAACACCTCTACGGAGGAGTACGCCAGGGTAGCGTTGCGC
>JAFLZE010000031.1 GCA_029785685.1 Nitrososphaerota archaeon
CCGCCTCAGGCCCCTTCGCTTCCCTTTTGTCGTCGGAGGATATCAAGTCTTAAAAAAGTGGCTGTCATATCACGAGTATCGGCTTATATCGGCGAAACCCGACCTCCTTTATCCAGGAGTCCCCCCAAGGGGATCATTGGGAAGAGCGGGAGAGGGCAACGCCGAGGGAAGTCCAATGGGAATTCAGCACCCGACCAGATGGAAGAAGTCATTCGATGACGCCGTGAATGGCGTCCCAACAGCAGCACATATCGAGCTTGCAGGCAGGGCAGTCGACAGCGGAGGGGGCCTCACGGCACTCTTCCTGGGCGCAGCCGCAGTCTGCACAGCGCATAACAAATCTCGCTGCCATGACAGGGACGCCACAGCTTCGTCTAATACGACTTTCATCTGATTGGAAACGCAGGTTCGGTCAGGCATCACCGCGGATGGCATGCGCAGATTCAGGGAGGGCGCGCCTCAGAGGTGCGCGAGGATAGGATACACGGCGAGCAGCATTATCGCCAGCATGGCGACGATGAGGACCGCCGCGGCCAGGGCAAAGAACTTGCTCGTCCTGTCCATGCGCGTCTCGCCAGCGCGGCACCCAATAAACCCTGGGTATGCGCAGGTCAAACATCCCGGATGCCACCGTTAAAGAGGTCCGGCCGTTCCGTTGTGACCCCGTAACGACTGAGCGCGCAGAAGTGTGCGTAATGAGATGGCCACGCGGCTAGCTCGAGATCCCGCAAGGGACACATCGCGTTCCGACGCGATGCGACATGGGCGCAAGCCCGCTCGGGTGTGCCACACAAGAAACGCGGCCATCATACGCCGACCCCACGAGTGCTCGTGGGTGAAGACATAGTCTAACTCCGGGCGTAAGCCTGGGTATAGTTGCGATGTCGGCTCTTCCCATCCTGGTCCTGCAGCAGGGGCCAAGGGTGGGGCTGCTCGCCCATCAAAGGGGAACGTGAGCTGGGTTTAGACCGTCGTGAGACAGGTCGGCCTCTACCTGATGGAAGCGGTGGTTCACTGAGGGGAAGCCCTGCCCAGTACGAGAGGAACAGCGGGGCGTTGCCTCTGGCGTACCGGTCGTCCGAGAGGGCGTCGCCGGGCAGCTAAGCAATTGTGGATAACCGCTGAAAGCATCTAAGCGGGAAGCCACTCCCGAGAAGAGTGAGCCTTGGACCCAAGCTACCTCCGCAAGGGGGTGGGGCGGGTCCAGAAGGGCGGCCATAGAAGATGGCGTTGAAATGGTGGGGGTGTACGCTGGAAGCTTCGGCGACCAGTTCAGCCCGTCCACTAATTACAGCCCAACGCTTGGATGAGGTATTCCCGGCGGAGGCGCAATGAACCCTATGTGCGGCGAAACTAGCCCTACATGCTGGTAACCCGGGTTCAAATCCCGGCGACCGCACGCTCTTCGTGGCGTGGGCAGAATCCGTTGCAGGGGCCGGGTTGGTTGTTATTTTGACAACAATCCTGTCTGCCAGGGCTTCAACCAGTTGCTCGTTGCCCACAACGCCCTCTGTGAGGGCTCTGGCGTAGTCGCCCATCGTCTTGAAGCCGAGCTGTTGAAGGCGTTGGTTCAGGACGGCGATCTGGTCGTCAGTCATGTGCATTGAGACGGTACGCCACTTGGACAGAGATCCTTACCACAGGTGAGCGTAGGACGTCACTTATAGCCCTGGGTAACGTCCGCAACATAGTCTATTTAACTGACAAAGCTGTTTGTGGGTCCTGTTGCGCAACATGTACAAACTGTGACGTCTCATGTTTTGTAGAAATTGCGCAACATGATTAGCATCACGTTAACCACAGTTGACCACAGCCGTTAAGCTCCAGAATCCTGCTATGGAGCCCTGGTAATAATAACGGCAGGAGCCGCGTGGAGCGCGACCCCCGCCGGGCACAGCACGAACCGGGCTGCGGGGTTGAACCTCCCCGAGAAGCGAGAGCGACCCCGTAGCCTCTCTGTCCGATTCGGCTGCAGTAATCCCTAGTGATTAGCGAATATATTTCTCACACCTGACTTTCTGTTCACTTCCCTTCGTGGGATCGGCGATAGCAACTACGCAATGAAGTGGGAGCTCGGTAAATTCTTCTTGACCAGGCTGTTGTAGCGCTCTTTTGCCTTATAACGGGTAGGGCATTCGTACAGCCATCCATTTCCTAGCTGTCGTCAACGTCAGGCCTCCCCCCCTCCTCGCTGTCGAAAGGCACGAACTCGGGCAGCTCGCCGTACACGATGTGTCTGAACTCCCGCAAGCGTGGGCCTCGTATTTAGCCGCTGGTACCTGTCCTTGACCTGTGCTCGATTAGAGAGATATGCCGCAGCTAACCGTGCTTGACCTGTCAGCGGCTACCATGGTCAAGAGATACCGCAACGTGAGCATCCCTGAGGATCTGTACGCGAAGCTGGAGAAGCTGGTGGAGTCGGAGAAGGCGGGGTACGTCAGCGTGTCGGATGCGGTGAAGGATACCTCAAGAGAGCTGCTGAGGAAGCACAAGCTGCTACCGTGATACCTCGAAGTCTCGCAACATTGCCTGAGGAACAGCATCTGAGAAAGCAGACTTGATTTCGCCGAATTTTGGAGACAGTTCCTCAAATTTCTCCAATTGCACAATCATTCGCTTGTAAGACGTTAGTTCTGAATAGAACAGCCTGGCCAATCCACCCACGATTGCGATGGCCAAGCCGTAAGACAGGTTGAACGCAGAGGCGATTGCAGCTACGGTGGCTAGCAAAAAGTTCGACATACGGTGTGAAGACCGACTGGCGGTGTACTCTGAGAGTGCTTTTTGCGCTTCGTATGTTACGTCTACTCTGGCCTTTAGATATTGGATGAACTCCTTGTTACTTGCCTCTAGCTTGACAAGGCCCCTTTCGACGTACACTCTTGCAGCCGCAACTGAGTGGGTCCTCCAAAGATCCTCCTCGTCGTTGAGGAACTGACTAACTGCCTGAACGCGCTCAGTCAGCATATCATAGGCGGCAACAAAGCTCTGGTCCAGCTTCCTGAGCGCGATGCCTAGCTGCTTCTCGGCAGGGTCGAGTGTCTCCTCGTACTTGTCAGCTTGCAAGCGAGTTTGGCACTGCTCGAACAGTCTTGTGTAGACTTGCAATACCCTCTTGTCGACCCATTTTCTTATGATGCCGTGTTTAATCGGGGCCTTGAGATACGTGATAAACCAAACTCGATATGCCCGGATCGCTCTTTGGAGCTTGGACCTTTCGCGGACTACGTCGAAGTTCTTGTCTAACAACACGAAGCCAGTGTGTTTTGTGCTAGGCGGGGGTAGGAATGTTGATGCATAGACGGCCAGATAGTAATCAGAGTCTTGAATTTGGCACGGCCAAACTTTGAGCTTTTCGCCTGGCTCTTGGTGGTTTTGAGCTATTGAACGTGCAAACGGGGGAGCATAGAAAGGCTTCCACTCATAGTTTACAGTTCTGGACGTCGGCTTGGGTTCAGTGCCCGACAAAGGTGTGAGCCATTACAATGACAGTAGAAGTACCTTTTTAGAATCTGCTCGTAGTAGGCAAGCCGTTGCCTCTCCCGCCAAAAGACAACATTCGCTTGCCCGTGCTCAAAGTAATCAATGATGCTGGAGGGAGTCTTCCGATGCGAGATACATTCGAGCGGGTCAAGAAATACTACGACCAACTTACCCCAGACGACATCGCAAGCAGACTAGACTCTGGGGGCAACCGGCTAAACAACCGAATACAGTGGGCGAGACAAGACCTTGTGCTTTCGGAAGACGTTGAAAGGTCCTCATCCGGTATCTGGAAGATTACAGAGAAAGGGAAGAGGAGATTGGAAGCTGGATGGTCCTTTTGGAAGCCTGCGTATTACGCGACCCCTGCGAACAAGGGCACGCGGATACAGGTCAAGCACGCGGTCGAACCTGATCACGTTACAGACCCGAGAGAAGCTTTGGAATTCGCGCGGCGTGAGCTGGTAGAGCAGGTCCAAGACGAAGTGCTCGAGCGGTTGCATAGCGTTGACCCAAGCAACTTCGAGAACATAATTGCCTAGCTACTTGAGACACTGGAGTACGGCAGTATTGTTGATGGAACAATCAAGGTTACCGGAAGGACCGGCGACGGAGGCATTGATGGAGAGTGCGCGATGGACAGACTAGGCCTCTACAAAGCGAAGTTTCAGGCAAAAAGATGGAAGAACTCGGTGTCCTCCGGCGAGGTTCGCGATTTCATAGGAGCATTGACAACTGAACGTGTCGACCAGGGAATCTTCGTGACCACCTCAAGCTTCACGCCCGACGCAGTTACCACAGCGCAGAAGTCTGGCAAAGTCAAACTCATCGACGGGAAGGAGCTGGCGAGGATGATGGTGGAATCTGGGCAGGGAGTAACGAAGAAGACCTTGGACATCCCTAAGATTGACGAGGAGTACTTCAGTGGACTGACGTAGTGGTGTCATCTACTACATTCGTTGAGCCCCTGAGAAGGCGGATGTTTGAGGTCATGACGTATCTCATCCTTGCCGGCCTCCCCGTTGCCAGCCTATTGACCAACGGTTTCCAGTTGTCTGCAGAGACGAATGTAGCACTGCTTTTCTTGCTGGCATATACAGTGCTGCTGGTCCTTCCAATTAGCAAGTTCAAGTTGGGGCCCTCTGGATTTGAGGGCGACATCGACCGCCTGGTTAAGAATGCCCCCTCGCCACCGCCCTCGCCAACGGCGGCTCCTATCACAAGGACCTCTGCTGTACGCTATGAAAATTTGGTGGATCCAAGAAGTGTGTTCCTGCAACTCTCAATTGACATTGAGACAAAGTTGAGAGCGATGGGAGAGCGTTCGAAAGTTCAGGGTAAACTTCCTCTGGGCAATCTCATTGAACAACTTCGCCGCAGAGAGGTACTCACGGACCCATGGCTTTTGGATGCTCTCTCGGTGTTCAGGAAGCATAGGAATGCCATTGTACACGAAGGTTCCATGCGAGACATCAATGCAGCTATTGACATTGGTAATACCGTGCTGGTTAAGCTGAACGAGATAGAAGGCTCGGGGCCTCAAGGTTCTGTTGTGGTCCGGACTGACAGTCTGGGTTGATGAGTGCGCGGAGTCCCGCCTGTTCGTACACCTGCTTTAGCTTGCTTGGCGACAGATCCACGTAGTGCTTCGCAAGAACGCTCCCCGGGGCCCTGCCTGCGAATCAGACGTGCCTCCAGTCTCCCTCAAAACTGGACCTGGTTGTCCAAACGGGTTGGTTGGAATACGGTTTCACACCGCGACTCTCGAAGCGCCTCTCCGGCACTTTTCATACTCCACCCTTATGTAACCCGCTCCCTACCAATCGGTGTCAAGAGGACATGCGCTTCAGAGCCCACTCTCGAGACGAGCAGCATGTATTCTTCACGTTGGAACTCGTGGGAGCGAGAAGCGTCGGGACAGATTTCATAAGTGGCGGTCTAAGAGACTACGCAGCATCGACATCCGGGGGGTATGTCCTGACCGCGAAGGGGGAACACACCACCGACCCAAAGAAGCTCATCAATTGCATCAGGAAGGAGGTCGAGAGGCTTACGGGCCGGCCCCCGGCGGCGATGCCGCCAGGGCACGCTTCGGGGATCATCGAATTCAGGTTCGATGCGAATCTCTCAGAGTCAGAAATCGTCAGCGCCGTCTCATCTGTGATCAGTCAAGCGGAATTACATCGCGAAGAGATCAATCGGGCTGAGCCTCCGCAAGCGGCCGTCAGAGAGCCTCCGATCGCCGACGATCCCATCCCTACGGAGCGCGTCCATAACGGCATGGAGAGCGAAGGACCCCTGCACTTCCGCCGTGCGAGGGAATCTAGCCCGAACCAGAGGCGTTCTGGGAGGCGGATGAAGGTACGGAAAGCCTACGTCTATCTGGGCTTGTTGATTGTCACATTCGCACTAGGCCTTGAATCGACGCCGGGCATGAACCTGGCTGCGCTGGCTCTAATGTCCTTGGTCTTCTCTGCCATGATTTTCGGGTCGTCTTTTGCAATCTTCCGCCTATTGAAGGGAAACGCCGGCGCCAAAGTAGTCGGGGTTTTCATTCTGCTTATTCTGGCCGGAGCGGCGTATCAGAACCAGGCGGCTCTGAGTGGGCTGACGATATCAGGTGTGTTCCAGTCGGGAGAGTCTGCTATCAGTAACCTGGCGTCTTCGTACTCCCCACCGGCACCCTCGAACTGGTTAGTTGCCAACCCCTCCTTCGAGAACGGAAGCGCCAGGATAGACTACCCGCCAGATTACGGGGCCCTCGCCAACTTCACGCTCGCGCTGATAAACAAGGACAGAGCCTCCGCCGGCGTAGGTCCGGTGTCGCTGAGCCCCATCCCCTCCGGGCAGCAGCATGCGGACTCATTGGACTATTATGGCACAATCGGCCACTGGGACGTCCAGGGGTACAAGCCGTACATGAGATACACACTGCTCGGCGGGACGGGGTACGTTGCCGAGAACGCAGCGTTGGGTTACTGCACCGATTCGGCGCCGTCGTCAACCATGGTCACGCCCACCCAATGCAACACTCAAACTATCGAGAACGCGCTGAACGGCTCCGAGTACAGCATGATGTACGCAGATGCTACGTGCTGCAACAACGGCCACCGGGACAACATCCTCAATCCGTCTCACAACCGGGTCTCAATCGGGATAGCGTACAACTCGACTACCGACGCTGTTTACCTGGTGGAAGACTTCGAAGATTACTACTTCAACTCGTTCTCGCTCCAGGTGTCTGGCGGTGTGGTTACGCTCCAGGGCTCGACGTCGGAGGACCTCACGGGATGGACGGGGAGCTCGTCAGGCGCCTTGATTTCCGTCTACTATGATCCTTTGCCAGCCGGCATCCCCACTAGTGAATTGTCATATTCCCCGTCGTGCTCTCAGTTCAACGAGCTCAACGAGCCGCCTTCATGCCAGTACCAGGGAGCATACAACGCGGGCCAGCAGATCTCCACGGTCTTGGCGCCCTGCCCGGCGGGGTACACGTGCGGATCAGGGAACTTCATCTATGCTGAGACCTGGCAAGAAGGCTCAGGGAGCTTCAGAATTGTGTTCTCGTTGAGCGCGCTCGAATCGGCTCATGGGACCGGAGTGTACACCCTGTATCTATGGCCAGCGGGAGACTCGGGAGAGCCAATCACTAGCTTGTCGGTTTTTGCTTGAGGAGGTAGAATTTGTAATGCGCATGGGAATCCAAGCCGCATTCGTAATCGGTAAAAGTGGTCCGACTGCTTAACCTGGCTGTCAACTTCGAAACACTAATTCCACACTCATAGTCATTATCATAACAGGCTCAGTTCTTCGAGAGCTTTCTTCTTCGCGTGCTTGTCCACACCATTGCTTTCAGACCTGAAACGCAGACTAAATTCACCAGAAGTCTTATCGATGATATACGCCCCCGCTCTAGCTCCCTTCAACTTCTCAATGACTTTCGACTCCGCGTCAGAGACTTGGCCATATTTCTTGCCCGCTTCAAGGATTAACCCTGGGGTCGCTATCAAGTACACTTCTTCTGAGAACTTATGGAAGTCATCCGCTTGGTTGAGAAAGCGGTCAAATGCGGCTGGATTTGTCTTCGCGTCAAGTGACAGAATCTTGGTGCCTGTCAGGCCTCTCTTCGCTACTGTGAAGTCCGCGAACCTTACGAACTTGCTACGAACGTTGGAGGTGTCGAAAACCTCTTCGGACTTGTACTTGCTCTTTAAGAATCTTAGGATTGCGGGGTAGAGGGTCTTCTCTTCGTCCGCATGACCGAAGACGTAATTGAATTTCTTTCTAGGTAGCTTGATTGAAGCAAGAGTATCCAAGATAACTTCTTCCCATCCAAGCTTGTTGAACTTCGGCAACTTTCCAGCGCATTGTTCTGCAAGTGACTTGAGTTGCTTGAGCTTCCCATTCTGTTTGAATTTCAGATATGCTTTGAACTTCAGATGCGCGTCGGCCGAAGAGAAATAGTCTGCACACAGAGCCTTGTAAGCATCGGCATCGACTCCGAGTTTTGTAATTCGGTTGGCAATGTCCTCAAACTGCAAGGAAGCGAAATCGAAGCCCAACCATCAAACATGTGCTACCGCCGTCTTATATGCTTAAAGAATCATGAACATGGTGAGGTTTATCTTGAGGATCTCCCCATCTGGCCCGAACCACCTTCACGACCGCATGGTGAGCTTCCTTGACTGCCGCCTTCGGGAGATGCGCTACGACTCCGCCTCTACAAGCTTGTTGTATTCCGTCTTGAGCCATCGGCCTACTCGCTCATCAAAACCCATTAACGCACGCACGTTCCGTCGCACCGATTCAACATCAGCGGAAGTCAACTTCGCTTCCACCGAGATCAAGCCGCTATCCCCTCCCACGAACTTTGCATTGCAAGAATATTTCTTGTTGACATCTGCCAGCACTCGATCTGCCTCGTCGAGAAGAGCCACTATTGCAGGGATTCGTTTTTCAAATCTGTGGCGGACATCGCTTTCTACGAGGTTGGGCATTGCTTTTACAAGCCTCTTTCGTCCCACCTGTCCGGGATAGTCGAATTCAATCCTCCTCCTCACGTCGAGGAACACCGATGTCTCCAACGTTAGCACGCCGCCTTTCTCCGAGGCGCTGTCAACCCATCCCTTCCCTTCTCCGAGGGGAAGGTGGACCAACCACGAGGTTCCGTCTTTGTGAACGAGTTCTGAAGCTCGTTTCAAGACGTAATTGTCGCTGGTTTCCTCCTCAAGCAGACGTTTGATGTTTTCGCCGTTTACAACCTGTTTCTGCATCTTCTAGGCTCTCCTGGATTTGATGTACTTGAGGTATATAACGCCCTTGCCCTCTCTGTACGACCAATGAACCTGCATTGCGATTCCTCCAGCTATTTCTCTTCCAACCTTTTCTTCCAGCATTGCGAGACGTTCCTCGCTCCCTAGAATAGCTTGGACATCGGCTTCGCCTCTTGCCATGCCCTTGTACGACTCTCGCCAGTGTTTGACCATCACAAGGACAGCTTGTTTGTCTTTCTCGCAGATTAAGTCAGGACCCTTCCTCTCAGACACATGCGTTTTGGAGAAAATTGGCTCACCTACTGGCTCCTTTGCTGCTATCTCGAACCCCGATTTCCGAAACACAATCTCTGCCACGGACTGCCCGATGTCTCCAATGTGGATTCTCCGTTCGCTTTTGGACGAAGCCATGCGCCAGTACTCCCAGGCAACAGCTTGATTCTGAGAAGACAAATCAATTTTCACGGTGCTGGTATTGAAATCCAAGGGCCTGTCGATTCTCACTCCAGTCGAATCGATTTCCACCCTGTGCACTTCGAGTGATTGGCGCTCGAGTCTGCCAATGGGGACCAGTTTGACATGAGGAAACTTATCGCTCGCGGTCCGTCTATATTCGAACTTGTAGGAGTTTCCTTCGACCCTCAGGGACTCAACCTGCGAATGGTCTCGCAATCGGAAGTCGAAACTATCCGACGACCTCGCAATCTTCACTTGCCCCACTCCCGCAAGTTCTCCGTCCAGAACCGCCTTGCCTTCACGAGACCTGAGCGCGAAGTTGTTGAACTTCAACTGGCCAGTCTCGACCCCCAACGAGAGGCGCCCTTCGTTCTCTATCAGCCGAGTAGCCTCCATCCCTTTTGGCGGGTTCCCGTTGTACTCTTCTGCGAATGACTTGGGGAGAAGAGGTTCGATCCTCTTGATTCTAACTCCCTCCCCGATTTCAGCTCCCATATGGCGGAGGTCTAGGTAGGTCTTCTGCTGCCCGGCCATGTGGTTACAATAGATGACATAATCCCTCGCCTGTTCCTTCTCTCTAGTCAGCTTCACTTCGAACACACCCTCTTTTATGCTGTCAGGAAACTTGGAGCCCGGCACAATCAGCATGGGCGATCCCATGTGCTCCACAACTCGCCGAACCGCATCAGACTCGCCACCGCGCTCCTGGCGAGAAGGCCTATCCACTCCTTCAGGAGGTGGGCCCCTCCCTTGTTGAATCACCACAAGGCGACTGCCCTCTTGGCTATAGCGCACCACCTCGCCGACGGCCTGATTGAGAGGGAGAGGTGTGCTTCCCCTATCCTCAACCACGGCAGTAGCGTTTTCTTTGAAATTCACGTCACGCTCACGCACTGATTCGCCAGACCCAGAAAGCGAAACCGCACTCGGGGCGAACACCCCAACTGTTTGCAAACGTTGCAAACCCGGCGTTTCCGCCTGTTCTTCCCTCTCATGCCCGGGGCTAGCATGCTCGATCACAAGCACCTGGCCGTCGTTTCTGGTGTAACTCTCTGACTGTGATTGGGAAGGCTTGCCCTGTTCGATTACAAGTGGCTTCTCCACCTCAGCCTGGGTCCCCGCACCGCTCTCTTGGACGGGCTTGGGTTGCTCGGAATGCTGGGACTCGCCTTCGACAGGTGGATTCTCGGCGCCGGCTTCTGATCGTCCGTCCTTGACCTCTTCCTCGTCCTTTGCATCAGCTGCCTCGGCCGGGACCTTACCACTCCCTTTCTCCTGACCCTTGGCCTCCTCCCCTTCTTCGCTCCCCTTGTCAGGGCCATCTACCGTCTTGGTGTCCTCCTTGCCGGGCCCTGCCTCCGCCTGGGCCCCGCCAGCATCCAGCTCGCCCTTCTCTTGGTCCTTCCCCACCTCGGCCGCTTCGCCCTTCGCATCGACGGCCTTCTCTCCTTCCTCTCCTTTCTCGCGAGCTCCTGCGCCCTTCCCGTCCTCCTTGCCCGCTAT
>JAFLZE010000032.1 GCA_029785685.1 Nitrososphaerota archaeon
CCTTCTATACGGCGGACAGAGAAGTGGTGAAGAAGGTGCAGAAGGACTGGGTGAAGCACATCGGCGCGCTAGGAGAGGATGGAGAGGCTCAAGCACCTCAACTGGAGCGAACTGCTTCGCCGATACGTCGGCGAGGTCGTAAAGGAAGAAGAGAAGCGCCTCGCCGTCGTGAGGGACATGTCTCTCATCGAAGAGAGCGCAAGGGCGATCGAGGACCTGAGGTCGAGGAGCCCCGAGGGTTGGAGCGGGGCGGAGGTGGTGATCCAGTGGCGCAGGGCGAGGCGCTAGTCGTCGTCGACGCGTCCGTGGCCGTGAAGTGGTTCACGCGCGAGGAGTTCAGCGACAGCGCGGCCAGGCTCCTGGCGATGCACAGGGAGGGCAAGGTAAGTCTGGCGTCGCCGTACCTGCTCACGTACGAGGTCGCCAACGCCCTCCGCTACAACCCCGGCTTCGGGATCCAGGACGTCAAGAGGGCGGTGAGGGCCCTCGAGGGCCTCCAGGTGTCGCTCTTCCCTCCGGCCGGGGAGCTGATGGACATCTCCGCCGAGGTCGCATTCACCCACGGGCTGTCCTTCTACGACTCGACCTACGTCGCGCTTGCTATGGCCACGAAATCGACCTTCTATACGGCGGACAGAGAAGTGGTGAAGAAGGTGCAGAAGGACTGGGTGAAGCACATCGGCGCGCTGGGAGAGTGAGCTGCCCGTGGCCAAAGCCTGTGGACTCTGCTCCGAGCTGGGTCGCAGTCTCGCGCCCTCTGAACTCGCGCTCATGCCCTTTCGCAAAGGATGGGCCTAACCACCGGCCGAGAGCTGGGCACCCTCCTGAAAGCCGAAACGGGCTTTCGGATGGATGCCGCCGTCGCCTTCATCACCGTCATGGGCGGTCGTTTCCTCAGTCGTCTACGTCGTGGCCTTCCTCGCCCATTTACTGCCGGAGAAGCTGCAGTGGGTTACATGCTTCCTCTGAAATCGAGTTCCTACCGCCAGCAGACTAGCCGTGCCAGATCCTTCTCCACCCGGCGGCGGGTTGTGCAAAGCGGGGTGGTGCCCGCGTGCTCCCCATCACGTCGGATTTCCTGAGCTTAACCTGACGCGAATCTCTCGACAGCCAGCAAGGCAGTCAGCCCAGCGGTCAGCAGGACATAGATATCAGGGGATAGGTCAGGAGTGGGGAGGGCAGATGAGACTCCTCGTGACGGGCGGCCTGGGCTTCATTGGCAGCAACTTCATCGCCGGCGCCCTTCGGCGGGAGGACGTCGACAAGGTGGTGAACATTGACAACCTGTCATTCGGGGCGAACAGAATGAGTCTCAAACAATACGAACGCCACCCAACATACAATTTTGTGCGAGGCGACATAAACGACACACGACTACTGTGCCGCTATCTCGACGAAACGGACGTCATGTTGAATTTCGCGGCAGAGACGCACGTCGACAGGAGCATTTCTGACCCTCGGGATTTCGTCAGGTCCAACGTACTAGGCGTCTATTCAATCCTAGAGTCCTTGAGGAAGGCAAAGGATGATGTCAAACTGATTCATGTCGGAACCGACGAGGAGTATGGGGACATCGTGCATGGTTCATTCAAGGAGGAGGATAGGCTTATCCCATCTTCCCCCTACGCCGCATCGAAGGCCGCCGCGAGCATGCTGATCCGTGCTTATCACCGGACCTACGGCCTGAAGGCAATCATTACCCGGTGCACGAACAACTTCGGCCCCCATCAGTCCCCTGAGAAGCTCGTGCCCAAGACGATAATTAGGGCGGGGTTCGGCCTCAAGATTCCTCTCTACGGAAAGGGGAGGAACATCAGAGACTGGGTCTATGTCAAAGACCACTGCGAAGCAATAGACGCTGTCCTGCGGAAAGGGAAATCTGGGCAAGTCTACAACATCAGCTCGGGCGTCGAGCTTGAGAACTTTGAAGTCGTCTCAGCCATCTTGGAACTGCTCGGGAAACCGTTGAGCTTGATTGAACACGTCGAGGACAGACCAGGGCACGACCTTAGATATAGCCTCGACAGCTCGAAGATAAGAAACCAGCTAAGCTGGAAGCCGAAACACTCCTTCCGCAGAGCTCTTGCAAAGACAGTAGAATGGTATCTGAAGAACGAAAACTGGTGGAAGCCTCTTACTGATGAAAGAGTCCTGCATCCGACCCCTTGGAAACTGAGCTGGTGACCCGCATGAAGCTTGTTATCACTGGTGCTGGTGGCCTTCTTGGTTCGGCGCTCCTAAAGAGCGCGAAAGAGTACGAAGTGTATTCTTTCTACAATCAGCACCCGCCCGCTTCTGGCTCTCTCGTCCACGTCGACCTCCAAAATCAGGATCGGCTTACAGACGCGCTGCGAAGGGTCAAGCCTGACGTCATAGTTCACGCCGCAGCCCTTACAGACATCGACAGGTGCGAAAGAGAACGCGACCTGGCCACAGCTGTGAACTACGAGGCGACAAATACGATTGCCAAATGCGCCCGTGATTTAGGCGCATACCTTGTCTACGTGAGCACAGACTACGTGTTCGATGGTGAAAAGGGAATGTACAGAGAAGACGACGAGCCCGCGCCAATCAATTTCTACGGTCAGACGAAGCTGATGGGAGAGCAAGCAGTCGGTGAGCTGTTATCAGCATGTCTGATAACCCGGGCAAGCGTAATCTACGGTTCGACCCCCTCTTCCGGGAAGGTCAACTTCGCGCTGTGGGTACTTGGCGCTCTGAAGGAAGGCAAACAAGTCGCTGTGGCCGCGGATCAGTTCGTCTCGCCCACCCTGAACACAAACCTGGGAGAGATGATAATGGAGTGTGTTGAGAAGAGGTCGACCGGCGTCCTTCACCTTTCAGGGGCAAGCAGGCTGAGCAGGTTCGACTTCGCAAGAAAGCTGTGCAAGACATGGTCATTGAATCAATCTCTCATAAATCCCGTCGAGATGAGGAAGATGAACTGGCTCGCTTCGAGGCCGAAGGACAGTTCTCTCGATGTGACGAAAGCCGGAGCCTTCCTCAGAACAGGACCCACTTCGATTAAGGAGTCATTGCATACGTTGAAGGAGGAGTTTGATTCTAGGGAGGGAACGGGGTAGTGTCCTTTACATTCGAGACAACCTCCCTGACGGGGTTGATTCTCGTCAAGCCCAAAGTCTCCGAGGACAATCGTGGCTTCTTCATGGAGACCTTCACTAGAACCGAGTTCAGTCATGCAGGTGTGAACATTGAGATATTCCAGATCAACCACAGCAGGTCTGCACGCGGGGTGCTCAGGGGCCTTCACTTTCAGGGTCATCCCTACGAGCAGGCAAAGCTTGTTCGCTGTGTCAGGGGAGAGGTATTTGATGTCGCAGCTGACATCAGGCCGGATTCACGGAGTTTTGGGGGGTACTATTCGATCAACCTCTCGGAATCGAACAGGCTGATGCTCTACATTCCAAGTGGCTTCGCCCACGGGTTCCTTGCTCTGAGCGACCCTGCCGAGGTCGAGTACGCTGTTGACAATCCCTATGCACCTGACCACGAAGGCGGGATAGTGTGGAATGACCCAGACTTGATGATAAGGTGGCCCATCCGGAACCCCGTGCTCTCGGAAAGAGACAGGAAATGGCCAAGACTGAGAGAGATAAAAGACTCTATGCACATGCCGTAGCCCGCATATGATTTCGGAGGGCCTTAATCGACTACATTCGTGGGAGACGCTGTCATGAAGGGCCTCCTCCTCGCGGGCGGCCACGGCACACGGCTCCGTCCTCTCACATATACGGGCAACAAACACCTTCTTCCGATTGCCAACAAGCCCATGCTCCTCTACGGCCTCGAGCACCTGAAGAGCGCCGGAATCGGAGAGGTTGCCGTAATTCTGGGGCCGATAAAGGAAGGTGTGGAAGAGACGCTCGGGGATGGCTCCTCGTTCGGAATAAAGATAACATACGTCGACCAGCCCGAGCCAAAGGGGCTTGCCCACGCAGTACTAATCTCTGAAGACTTCATGGCGGGCGAACCCTTCGTGATGTACCTCGGTGACAACCTACTCAAGCAAGGCGTGCAGGATTTCGTACGGGCTTTCGATAGGGATGGCGCAGATTGTGTAGTCGGCGTCTCGCCAGTCAAAGACCCCTCGCGATTTGGAATCGCAGAAATTGATGAAGGAAAACTGGTGCGATTGGTCGAAAAACCAAAAGAGCCCAAGAGCAATCTTGCCCTAATCGGGGTCTATGTCTTCGGTCCGGCCATTTTCGACTCTGTGAAGAAAATCAAGCCGAGCTGGAGGAACGAACTCGAGATAACTGATGCGATTCAGAGGTTGCTCGACGAGGGAAGAAGGGTGCGGGTCCAGAAGGTCAATGGCTGGTGGAAGGACACGGGAAGGCCGGAGGACCTTCTTGAAGCTAATCAATTGGTCCTGTCCGATCTAGAGGGGAATGTCGAAGGTGAGGTCTCCGAGGACGCCCAGGTAACGGGCAGAGTCGCTATAGGCAAGGACTCCAAGGTGCTTGAGGGTTCGAGAATTCGCGGACCTGTGATAATAGGCAAGAACTGCTTGATAGGGCCAAACGTCTACGTCGGCCCGTACACATCGGTGGGCGATGAATGCCTGCTCAAGGACACGGAGGTGGAAAACAGCATAGTGATGAACGGCTCAAGAATCGAAAGCGGCAAGAAGATAGTTGACAGCTTGATAGGAAGTCATTCGACGATTTTGAACAGCGACGCGACCCTGCCCAAGGGACAGAAGCTAATTGTGGGCGAGAGGTCTGTCCTACAGATTTAGACCCTGTCCCAAAAATGCGTCGATTGCCAGGATCCCTTAATTCGCTGGGTGGCGCGCTTCCCGCCCCGCCTCGACACGGAAGGTGGATGAAACACCGCAAGGCAGCTGCCGACCATCAGGCGCATCCCAGACGAGGTCTAGTCAGAGATGGCACCGCCTCTGAGAGAGGAGAAAAAGCCTGATACGCGCGTGGGTGGGGCCTTCGCGTATCTGTCGAGCGATGACCCCATTTGTAGGCATCTGCTCACACCGCGACGGCCGCAGGGCGACGGACGAAGGAAAGCGCCTCCGGCCGTCTAGGCGTCCTGCTGCTTATGCGTGGTTGGTCTTCAGTCATCCTACAGAGGCTATAAGAGGCACATCCTGACGCGAGCCAATTCCAGGCCTCCCAGGTGCGCCCTCGAACGCACTTTCCAGCCTTCACGAATTCTCTTCATGAGCGGCGTTTGTGGATTCGTATTCCATATTCCGGCGGGACTTCAACGGGACCGAGAGGGCTGAACCACGCGTCCAAATTCCAGTGACCAGAGGAGACTGGCGCTTGCTGTTGGTGTCGCCAGTGGTAGGTCCCGGTTACTGCATGAGCAATTGCAGGTCTAGCCGGCTTCAGGGAGGCCTGTATTCTTCCCTATCGCTCGGTCCTTGTTTGAAGCCAATTCCGTCTTTGAAGCCCCGGAAGAGCCCCTTCAGTTCGGGCAGCCCGATTTCGTGCCTCCTTTTCACGATACGGATCAGTGTCGTCAGCGGCAACGAAAAAGCGAGCCCAACGAGTTGCGCTATTTTTCTCTGATTTCTTAGTAGCAGAAACAGGTTTCGTGTCATGTAGTATTGCTTTATCCCTGGGAATCTCATCGAAGTGGACGATGATGCATGTCTGACGAAAGTCTCGGTAAGGCACGACACCAGGTGACCGGCATCCTTCACCCTGATGGATAAATCGATATCTTCGACGTACATAAAATACCGTTCATCCATGAAGCCGACTTCTTTCAGCGTTTCAGCCCTGACCATCGAGGCCACCAAAGGTGCGAAATCGACACGCGGGGAAGTCCCGCAAACATCCTCAAATCTCTTGCCGTTGGCGTTATGGAGAGACAAGCCAAACCAGCCGTTGAACCGGTCTCCCGCGCTTTCGACAGAGCCAGAATGATCGAGAACCACGGGACAAAGCAGACCCACCTTAGGTCTCTTGACCATCTCTGCGACCATCTTGCTCACACACCCCCTTTCTAACAAGACGTCGTCGTTCATGAAGAGTATGAAGTTGAATCCTCTGGAAAGCGCTAGCCTGGCTCCCACATTGCATGCTGAAGCGAATCCGAGATTGGACCCTGTGTTGACGAACTCAGACGTAGCTCCTTCCCGCACCACCTCTCTTCGTTTCTGCCGACCGTTATTGATAGCCAGAACGAAGAGATTCCTGTAGGAAGAATTTAGGACCTCGTGGGCGGAAGAGAGAATTCCGTTCCCGTTCTCATATCCAACTATCACAGCGCATACAGAGGGCTCGCCTTCCAACGGTGGAGGTTTATACGGGGTTTATTTGAAGTGAGGAATACGTCCGCGTCAAGAGAGACAAATCGACTTGTCCCAACTACGGAACCCTTTAGCTCGTGCTTTGGACGTTCGATTCCAGCAAGAGTCCCTTGCAAAATTTCGTTTCGAATTGTCGAAGAGCGCTGGCTCCACTAGGTCGAGGTAAGCTAATTGAGCAATTTAGACAGAGGACGCGAGAACACAATAGTAGCCATCATAGTCTCCTATAATCCGCCGCCGAAAGTAGTTTCGTTGTGCCAAAGTCTTCTCGCTCAGGTATCGCGCATTGTGGTGGTTGATAACGGGTCGCACATGGACAACGAGAACCTGGTCGCACTGAGGAATATCAATAAGCTTGACTTGGTTCTTCTTGGCAGAAACTTGGGTATTGGGTTCGCGTTGAACGTTGGCGTTCGGAGGGTGATGCCGGAGTGCAATCCTGAGTTCATCCTGTTCCTAGACCAAGACTCTGTTCTGCCCGATGGCTCGCTCTATTTGGCTCTAAGTTTACTCCGCCGGGACGAAAGGGTCGGGCTAGTACACCTTTCGGAAGGCCTCGGCCCAGCCGAAGCCGAATTCAAAGATTTCGCCATTACGAGCGGCAGCGTTGTTCGTTCCGGAATCGCCAAGGAGATTTGGTTCAGGGAAGAGTTCTTTATGGATCAGATTGACCATGATTACTGCTACAATCTGCGCCTAAAGGGGTACAAAGTCGCGGAGATATCAGCGGGAGCCACATATAGCGTCGGCCAGACGAAGTCCCTGGCTGACATTCCGTGGCTGAGAAGGATGCTTTGGCTTGCCCTCGCTCGCGTTTCTAGACAGCCGTATGGACAGCAGATTCGCTTTGAACCTGGCTTCAGAGTGTATTACATGACGCGTAATTCGCTGATTCTTTTGAAAGAGCGCAAAATAAACATAGGTTTCTTCCTTTGGCAACTCCTTGACCTGCTCATCAGATTATCTATAGCAAACGGCGTCAGAAGCTTGGTCTATCCCACGGCCGTTGGTTTCGTTGATGGTTTCATCAATAAGACGGGAAGAGACGAACGCTTCCTCCCCTGACGATTGATCCGACGTGGTTGCAAGGAACTGCAGAATAATCCTTCGGGCCGTTGAACGGGACAGCCTGCATTCCTATTCGTTCCTGGAACCAACCGGCACCGCAACAAGGGTAATCAGTCAATCCCACGCCTAGCTCTTAAGAGCCCGACGGCGCCTCCCTCGGACTCCACCCTGAACCCGTTACTTTCGAGTATTCTGACTAATGGCGCGGCTCCCGCATGGTATTCAATGCAGAGTTCCTTTATGCCTTGTAGCATGCTATCCGCGAGGCTCCCTATAACGGTATACTCGCAGCCTTCGCAGTCCATCTTCAAGAAATCTATGTGTTCGACACCGTACTGCCGTACTACAGCTTCAAGTGTGACGGTTTCGACCTCTTGGAAACCGTCAAAGCGTACTGTTCCCTGTGCTGCGTCTTCCGGCGTCAGTGTGTTAGCATTTGAAGAGCCACTTGATGTCACCAAATTGGAGCGACCTGTTTCGTCGGATAGCGCCATCTTCAATGGGACAATTCTCCCACTCAGTCCATTCGCTTTTATGTTTTCAAGGGCGAGCTTGAACGACTCGGTCTCCGGCTCAAGACCTATGACTACCCTGGCTCCCCGTAACGCAAAGAATATGGAAGAGTCACCATTAGACATGCCTACATCGAAAACGACTTTGCCTTTGAAGTCACTGCCGTAATCATGCCTGACGTAAATCTCCGATAGATGTCTGAAATCACCGCCTCTTCCAAACCTGGTCTTGATTCTGGCACCTTCTGGTGACTCGAGCAAGAGGATTCCCGGATCACCATTGATCACCTCAAATCCGTGGGCTAGTAGACCGACCAATAGGCCCAACTCAGTGACGGTGGGACGTTTGCTGTTGGCTTCGTTTCCCTTTCGCATTACAGGCTGCCGAGGGTTTCGACCGATCAAGAGAACAGACAACACGGCGTACCAGTTGTGAAGCCGCTTGAAAGCTGCTCTAAGCTCGTCAAGATTGCGATTCAGCCTAGACAGTCTGGCACATCCTCCAGTCCTTTCACCCGTCTCATGGCAGCATGAGCACGATTCTCAAATGGTCCCCTGGGGCAATATCAGCATTCGCTCTCCTCCATTCCCACTTGGCACCCCCGTCAGAAAGGCCTCGTAGAAGCCGGACCCGCACTAATGAGTAAACCAAGATTGACCTTCCGGACACTAAAATAGAATACAAATCCATAATGGTAAATAGCCAAGACCCTGCGCTGCATGTGGATGAGAGAGCCTATCAGCGCTTCAGCGGGGCTCGACCTAATCCGGAGCGGTTCGAGACGTAGGCAGAGAGACTCGCTTCTGGTCGTTTGCGCGTACAACGAAGCGAACTCGCTACCGTACCTGCTAGACGCTGTTTCTGACCACGATACCTTGGTCGTTGACGATGGGAGCATCGACGGCACTCACAGAGTTGTAAGCAGGTCAGGGGCTGCCTTGGTGGTTCATCCCACGCGCCTTGGAAAGTCATTCTCGCTGCAGGACGCCCTGGGGTATGCAAGCTCGCAAGGTTACAAAGTCGTCATCGAGATCGACGCCGATGCCATCCCCGGGTCCAGGGCGGTCAGCTCGTTGATAAAGGCGGTAGCGCGAGAAGATGTGGGAGGGGCATCAGTGTGGCAGGTCCCTATCGGTCCCAGGAATGTTTCCTATTTTCTTGACGAGTTCATCTGGTCTATGCTGAATCACGGCAAGCGCGCCCAGCAGGCACTTTCCGGCTCGTGCCACACCGGTGGAGTAATGAACGCCTTCAAGATTGACTACGTCCCACGAGTTTCGGGAGCCATCAACGACGATGAGCAGATTTGTATCGCGCTGAGGAGCAGGAGATTAAAGACCGTGCTTGTCCAAGATGCGGTGGCCTATTTTGACGCATCCTCTTCTATCGGTCATATCATGCAGCGACGGCGGAGGATGGTTACAGGACACATGGTCTACTCCAAGAGCACGGCTCCCAGCATGGATGCAACTGCACTTGGCATGGCGGTCTTCTGGAGCATCCGTGAAAAGCCGAGCCGGCTACCCTGGCTAGTGCCAGCGGTAATGCTGGAGTTGGTCTCCAGACTGCTGGCGTGGAAAGACTCTCGTGACTCTGTAGCTCTGGAAAGAACCAAGCACTGGGTCACCACCTATGAGAAGAACCGTATTAGCGATATTCGCGATAGCAGCATCCGCTAGGGCTGCGGTCTCGATCCTTCAGATAGCCTACGGGATACACTCGATCCCTGGGCTGTTTACTGTGAGGGTCTGGGACGACTTCTACTACTATTACGGAGGACAACTCAGCTCGCTTAGCCATGGACTGTTGCCTTACAGGGACTTCGCCTACTCATACACGCCGCTGTTCCTCTACCTGCTCTACCCATTCTACGCCATCGGAGGGATACACGCCGCTGCCATACCTATCGTGCTCGCCGACGCCGCGACGGCGCCACTCGTGTATCTGATAGTCGGCAAGAAGGCGGGTGGGAGGGCGGCGGCTCTGGCGGGAATCGGATACGCTCTCTCCCCCCTCATGCTCTTCGAGGAGGGATACCTGTGGTTCAGCAGCCAGCCTGTGGCGTTCTTCATGCTCCTCAGCATCTACCTCCTGTACGAAGACAGGCTGACGCTGTCTTGGGCAACCTTCGCCGTCGCGTTCCTGGTCAAGCAGGAGGCGATATTCATCCTGCCGGTCTACTTCTTGTGGGGCCTGAGGAAGGACAGGCGAGCTGCATTAAAGGGAGTAGGGATATTCGCCCTGATCTTCTTCGCCGTCTCACTGCCGTTCCTTGTGCTCGCGCCGGCCAAATACATAGCGTCAATCAGCTACTCGTTCCTGCCCAACCCTGTCCAGCGCCTCGCCCAGGCCACGGCCAGCACGCAGGCTTCCCTGACCTCCGTTTCCACAGGTGCGCTTCAGACGTGGACGGTCACCTATCCGAATCCTATCCTGTCGTTCTCGATAAACCTCGTGGACTGGCTGAGCCCGTTGATCACGATCCCACTGTTGATACTCCTGCTCCCGGCACTCTTCATCTCCAGGCACAAGGACAACGTCCTCGAGCTCACGTCCGCCATCACGCGCATCGCAGCCATAGCCATCGCAGGGTTCGTGTTCGGTCTGTTCGGATCGTTCACATCAGGAGCAAGGGTTTCGGGCACGGCGACTTGTCCTCCAGGTAGTACTACCGGAACATGCGTAGTGACCCTTTCAAACACTGGAACAGCTGGAACAACGGTGACGGCAGCTACCATAGCCTATGGTGGAGCCTCTGGATGCACCCTCACAATCGGGACCTCAACGGCAGCCAATGTTGGCAGTAACCCCCTAA